>CALLZY010000129.1 GCA_937858715.1 uncultured Chitinophagaceae bacterium
TTATTGATTTTTTTGACAAAGATGAAACCGGACTGGAGCAGGTGGTTGTCAACACAAGAGAAGAGTTTTTCAATGCACAATACGATTTTGAAATTGACTTTGCGGATGTTAAAGGCCAGGAAAATATAAAAAGAGCTTTGGAAATTGCTGCCGCAGGCGGACATAACGCTATTTTAATTGGTCCTCCCGGTGCAGGAAAAACAATGCTGGCAAAAAGGTTGCCTACCATCCTTCCGCCATTGACTTTGCAGGAGGCTTTAGAAACTACAAAAATTCACTCAGTTGCCGGAAAGCTGCCAGAAAACTCTACACTTGTTTCTAAACGACCATTCCGTTCGCCGCATCATACTATATCGGATGTAGCATTAGTAGGTGGAGGCGGAATTCCGCAGCCCGGTGAAATATCGCTGGCACACAATGGTGTTCTATTTCTTGATGAATTACCTGAATTCAAAAGAACTGTTTTGGAAGTGATGCGACAGCCTATGGAAGAAAGAAGGGTTACAATTTCAAGAGCAAAAGTGGCAGTTGATTTTCCTGCATCTTTTATGTTGATGGCCAGTATGAACCCATGCCCCTGCGGCTACTACAATCATCCTGAAAGAGAGTGTACTTGTCCTCCGGGTACTGTACAGAAATACCTGAATAAAATATCCGGGCCTTTACTTGACAGGATTGACTTGCATGTTGAAGTGACACCCGTAGCATTTAGTGAGCTCTCTTCCATCAAACCGGCAGAACATTCAAAAGACATCCGTGAAAGGGTACTTGCAGCCAGAGAAATGCAGGCAGAACGATATAAAAACAACCCGGGCATTTATTGCAATGCACAAATAAGCAGTAAAATGCTGAAAGAAATTTGTGTAATCAATACCGTAGGAGCAAACCTGCTGAAAGCTGCCATGGAGAAATTAAATCTATCGGCCAGGGCATATGACCGGATATTGAAAGTATCCAGAACAATAGCAGACCTTGCCCAAAGTGCAGATATAAAACCTGAACACCTCGCAGAGGCTATTCAATACAGAAGTCTTGACCGTGAAGGATGGGCCGGATAAAAAATTACAGCAGGTTATTGGCAAAAGCAAACTTAACAAGACCTGCAGTGTTTTTCACTTTCAGTTTGTTCATCAGGTTTTGCCTGTGAGTATCTACCGTACGCTTACTGATATCCAGTTTTGAAGCGATTTCGTCGTTTGTATACTCGTTCGAAATATACTTGAGAATCTCAAGTTCCCTCATCGAAATGCCCAGTTGCTTGCACTTGCTTTTAATATCTACAGGTCTAACTTCTGTCCCCGCCACTGACAAATCTTCTTCAAGACCTGCAGAATAATATGTACCGCCATTAATGACCGTACCAATAGCATATACAAGTTCATCTGTGCCCACATCTTTCAGAATAAAACCCTTTGCCCCGCTTTTCACAACTGCCTGTACTATCAATGGGTTAACACCGCTGGAAAGAACAAGAATCCTGGACTCAGGTTTATACAGAAGTATACGTCGGATCGCTTCATCGCCGTTAAAAACAGGCATACGGTAATCCATCAGGATAATGTCAAAGCTTTTGCGAAGAGCCAGAGAAACCGCCTCACCTCCATCGGCAGCTTCAGAAATAAAGAAGTTGATTTTGTTGTTCTGTAGAGAAAGCATAAGGCGGATGCCGTCACGAACCATTTTATGATCGTCGGCAATCAGGATATTTACATCATTAACTATCATATTTTGTTAATGTTTTTTTTGTGATAAGATAAGGTTAACACCGCTTAGATACACTGACAAATATTAAACTTATATTTTAATTGTGCAAAAAAGGTGTTTTAAAAACTTATCACAAAAGCTTTGAGGAAAACAGTTAGTCTATTGTTGGCAATGATAACAAAAAATATAAAACATTTTGTTATTCAACACCTTCAATAACCAAATCTATACAAAAAACCATGAAATAACATTGATTTTAATCAAATGATTTCCACCTGTTTAAGATGCTATTATAAAAATCGTTAATAACCGCTATTCTGTTTGAACTTCCTGACAGAAAAATATATTATATTCCGGTTATTGAAAACTTGCTCCACCAGAACAAAAAGTATGAATCGTTATCTTTATCCTTATGACTGGCTACTTTGATGACCTTAATGGATATTACGAAAAAGTATATGTACTGAGTGTGACTGCTGCCGCAAAAAGAAGGGCTCTCTTTGCCGATCAATTTGACGACCTGAACTATGAATTTTTTTATGGTGCAGATAAAAATAATTTTTCTATAGAAGAAGTTGAAGCAAACGGCACTTACGACCCAAAACTGGCTGTGCAGCACCACCGCTACAGCAAAAAAATGAAGCATGGTGAAATTGCCTGCTCATGGAGCCACCGGATGATTTATGAAGACATGTTGAAGAAAAACTATTCCCGGGTATTGATTTTTGAAGATGATGCTGTACCAAATCCTGAGCAAATAAAAAAAATATCTGAAATCATTAAAGAAATCCCTGACGATTGCGAATTGCTGATGTGGGGCTGGGATAAAAACGGTGAGACACCAGCCGGTTCAGCCTTTAAAAAAATACTTTACCACCTGCAGCACAGTCTCGGGCTGTTAAAATGGAGTCATTCTATCATCAGAAATCTATACGCCAGACCCTATTCTGCTAACTTGAAAAAAGCCGGCTTTCATGATTACACTTATGCCTATGCCATAAACAGGATAGCTGCTGAAAAACTGATAAAAATGCAAACTCCCATTCAATATATTGCAGATAACCTGCTGGCCCATGCCGCAACTACAGGAGTTGTAAACAGCTATATTGTTTACCCGGCCGTTTTTCTTCATGACAGTTTGCCCGACGGTACACACAGAGATTCGTATATTCGGTAAGCGGCTACAAAATCAGGCATCCTGTCAGTTTACTAAATAGTTGCCCGGTTTTTGTACTATTGTCGCCTCAAAACAATCAGGCATGAAGATTTTGATAACATACTTGAAACCTCATAAGTGGCTGGTGGCTTTTGTGCTTTTTTTAGCAGCCATAAATATCAGTTTTTCGCTTATTGACCCATACATCTTTGGTAAACTGATTGACCTGGGCTATAAGTACCACAGCAATCCAGACCCCTACCATCCATTTTGGTGGAATTTTGCATCCCCATTATTTACGTTACTTGGTGCTTCAATAGGCGTAGCAATGGTTAGCCGCATTGCAAAAGCATTTCAGGATTATTTTCAGAATAAGGTTACACAAAAATTTGGTGCAGCAGTTTTTACTGATGGGTTGAAACATGCGATGGGGCTTCCTTATCATGATTTTGAAGACCAAAGAAGCGGAGAAACATTGGGTATTCTTCAGAAAGT
>CALLZY010000130.1 GCA_937858715.1 uncultured Chitinophagaceae bacterium
GCCATACCAAATATGAAATGAAAAATATTGGGGGTCATAATACTGCCTACTTGCTTGGTAGTTGTAACAAAAGTAGGAGAATCCGTTTGTTATTTTTAAACAGGCCGGACTTAGTGCAAAAACATAATTTTCCCCTTTTCCCATCGTTTGTGGCTTATTAGTTGCCCTTTTTCGTTCCATATTTTTTCTTCGCCTGAGTTTTCGGACTTAATGTAATAGCTCTCTGATTTTATAGCCCCCTCTTCATAATAATTCGTTTCTTTTCTGAAAGAACCATCAGAAAAAGAAAACGATTCTTTAAATAGCTTGCCGGACCGCAAGTAGTCTCTTTCATGAGTAATACCTGTTTTTAAATCAAGCCACCGCTCCGAAGATTTCTGGATTACAGGAGGAGGGATAACAACTGGCTTACCCAAAAAGGCCGCATCCAGTTTTCTGTACATAAACGAAGTGTCATACCAGAAGACAACTTTGGTCCTTTCTCCCTTTTCAAAAAAACAATCTCTGATGAGTTGTCCGCTTTTTTCATAATAATTATGCTGCTGCACCGGCTGCCCATTTTCAAAGCGGCCCTCTTCCATTATCATTCCATTATCGAAATATAATATCCGGTTGCCTTGTAATAACCCATTTTTATAAACTTCTTCAGATGCAATTTTTCCATTAGGAAAATAACTTACAACAGTGCCCTCTTGAATTTTTTCTTCAGGCAAGCCTGAAAGGGTTCTCAGTTTTTTTAAGGCTTCTGCCCCCTGATCGTAGTTCCAGTTTCTTTCAAAGTGTTCGTTTTTCAGAAAAAACCATGTATTACAATAGGATACTGATACCGTGCTGCTGTTCAGGTAATTGCCAAACAATATCCACTCCTGGTTTTCCCTGATGTCCATATCGCAGGAGGTTCTTATTCCCCACTCAATAATTTTAGATTTCGGCTTCCCTTTAAAAATCTCCAGAAGTTCTATTTCAACAATTCTGTAGTTTTCTTTCCAGTATATATCCTTTACCAAAAAGCTGTCCGCAAGACTAAGCAGGCTTTTCTTTTTGATTTTTACATGGGCGATATAAGCGTATTTGTCAAAGGCGGTTTCCACATTTGTGCCAAATTCGCTACAATGGCAGGAGTATGCACTTATTTGCGGCACCAGCAGCAGGAGAAGGAGTAAATACTTCATAGTAAACAGGATGTTGTAAGGGTGTAAATTACATAATGGAAATTAAAACACCCGCATCACAAACTGGCGGCCTTCCAAAAATTATACCTGCCTGGCCGGCACCTGTAACAAAAAAACAATCAACCCAATTTTATTACAATGTATTATGGGATGCTGTGACACAAAGTTTTTTTGCTTTGGCCTCAGCATTTTTATTTCCTTTTTCTT
>CALLZY010000131.1 GCA_937858715.1 uncultured Chitinophagaceae bacterium
GCCGGACGAAGATCGTCGTTGCTGGTGGCAAAAATGGTTTTATTGATAGCGGTTACCAGCGCTGATGCTGTCATGGTGAATGATGTGGTGTCGTCAGCCACCGGCTCCTTCGGGAAGTTGTCGGGATTTTCGCCCATCACCTTATACTTGCCGTTATCGCTGGTAATTTCAATAGCAAAATTTTTATCAATATTGAAAGTAAGTGGCTGTTCGGGAATGTTTTTCAGCGAATCCATCAGAATTTTTGCCGGAATACAAACCTTACCGCTGTCCTTTGCCTCAATATCCAGCTGAACCCGCATTACGGTTTCCAGGTCGGTGGCCACAACGGTCAGTTTGTTTTTTTCAACCTCAAACAAAAAATCTTCCAGGATGGGCAACACGGTATTGGCATTAATTACGCCGGAGATGTGCTGCAATTGTTTCAGTAAAGAAGAAGAGGATGCAATAAATTTCATCGCAAAATGTTTGTGGCGAAACTACTGATTTTTACTTTACAGCCAATACTTTATAGCCCCTATTATAAGTCGCATCTTTCTGCCGGAGGGTAGGTTTGTTGGGATGGCTTTAGTATCTTGCCCTGACAAACCGCAAACCATGTTTGACAAACTTTTTGGTTGGGGAAAAAAGAAAGAAGAAACAAAACCCGACCCTCTCATCAGTTTTGGCCGCTATTCCGATAACAACAAAACCACAGCTAAGGTGAACAGGTGGACAGATGCAGATAACCTGTTTAAAGAAAAGAAATACAACGAATGTTTTGATGCTTTTTTTGACTATGTGCGGGATGATGCCGCCGCCAATGTGGTTTATGAAAGAAACGGACATGAAGGCCGGTTTCAATTTTACCAGGGCTCCAGGATAGTAAGAGGGCAATTTAATGGAGAAGAACTCAGGGCTGAAGCCACTCTTGCCCAAATGCCACAGCCATCAGTACCGGTGATGCGCCGTCTGCTGGAGATGAATTTTAATCTGTATTACAGCCGTTATGCCCTTGATAACGAAAGGCTTTGTATGCGGTTTGACAGCGACCTGCAAACGGCAAGTCCCAGCAAGCTGTATTACGGTCTGAAAGAACTGGCCACAAAAGCCGATAAACAGGACGACTTGCTGGTACAGGATTTTTCAGCACTTAAAGGTTATGATGACGAGCATGTTGATAACATCCCGCAGCAGGAAAAAGAAGTAAAATATGAATACCTGCAAAAATGGATTCAGCAAACGCTTGATCTTATTGCCACCGTGGATGCTGATAAGTTTTCCGGGGGAATTGCCTATTTGCTGTTAACATTGATTTATCGCATTGATTATTTGATAACACCGGAAGGAACACTGCTGAACGAACTGGAAAAAATTGGGGGGATTTACTTTAAAAAAGACGAAAGGCCTGTTACAGAAAAGAACAGGGATATGATGGAGGGCTTTAAGAAAATCATGACGATGCCCAAAGATGAAATATTTAACAACCTGTTCCGTTCCAAATACACATTTGCCATTGTGGCACCGCAGGCTTATAAAACTATTGCAGACAATATACATGGAGCCAATCAGAATATGGTTTGGTACCGGGACAACAACTACCCGGTATTTGCCGTGCAGATATGCGAATACGGGATTTCTTACTGCCAATATTCATACAGCATGCCAAAGGTGATAACGGAAATGTTTCATGTGCTGATGATGGTAAATTACCACAACTATTTTACTGATCTTGGTTTCGGCACCAGTTATTATGATGCAGCGCAGGGTATAATTAAAGGTGAGGCGATTGCAGAGCGTATAAAAAACATACAAAACAACTGGAAAGAGAAATACCCGCTATTAGACTTTAAAACACAAAACCTGCGGTTTGACAGCCTGGTAAACTTTAACCATACATTTACCAACGAACTCGAGTTTTTAAACTTAGACCCGAAATAATTTATGATTCCGGGGTTTAGGGTTCGCCCCGCACAAACCAGAACCCACATAAAAAAACAAAACGATAAACCCAATCATGGATCCGCAACACATAATCGAACAATACCAGAAAGCCATTATACAAATTGCCACTCCGGGTGGCACAGGTACCGGTTTTTATGTAAAAGAGTTTGACCTGATTGTTACCAACGACCATGTGGTGGCAGATAACGCCGAAGTAACCATTGCGGGTAAGGCGTTTGAGAAAACACTGTCGAGGGTGTGGTACACAGATCGTAAACACGACCTTGCTTTTCTGGACGCACCCAAAAATCTGGAGTTGCCCGACGTAAAACTTGGACAATATGAGCAGATGAAAGACGGCGATGTGGTGGTGGCTATCGGGCATCCGTTCGGGCTGAACTATACGGCCACACAAGGTGTGATTTCAAAAGTGGACAGAATAAGGGATGGGCTTAAGTACATACAGATTGATGCGGCAATTAACCCCGGCAACAGCGGTGGCCCGCTGGTGAACATGAGCGGAGAAATAATTGGTGTAAACTCCTTCATAATTCGTGGCGGAGATAACCTGGGTTTCGCATTGCCTGTTAATTACCTGCGTGAGGCATTACAAATGTATTCGCCAAATAAAGGACAATCCTCAACCCGCTGCTTTAGCTGCGGATTTCTGGTTACGGCATCAAACATAGACACACAAAAATATTGCCCCGGATGCGGCACCGAAGTAAAACTGCCGGAAGTGCCGGAAAAAGAAACGGAACCTGTTGGTGCGGCCAAAACGATAGAAGATATTTTGCGGGAGCTTGGCAAAGATGTGAAACTGGCAAGAGAAGGAGTAAATACCTGGGGCGTAAAAGAAGGGTCTGCAAAAATTAAAATCACCTATAATCCCGACAACTATTTTATTGCCGGAGACGCTTATCTCTGCCAAATGCCGGCAGATCCGGCAAAAATCAAACCGTTGTACCAATACTTGCTGAACGAAAATTATAATACACAAGGACTGGTGTTAAGTTGCGTGAAGCAAAACATAGTTATAAGCCGCATCATGTACGATCTTGACATGACAAAGGATGGCGGGGTGCAGGCATTCAGAAACCTGTTTCAAAAGGCGGACTATTATGATGATATTCTGAAACGGGAATATGCATGTACAGAAAGGCTTGAAGAATAATAAGCGATAGCCGGCAAAGTCGTATATATTCAAAGGCAATTTTTTATATTTAGTGCCTTGTTGTTCAGAAACAAAATACCGGCAGTTGTTTTTATTTTCCTGTTCCTGACGGGACGGGTTGTTTTTTCCCAAAACATTCAAACCCTGCGCTACACGACCAAAGAAGGAATGCCATCAAATTCAGTTTACAGAACGCTGATTGATAAAAAAGGCTTTTTGTGGATAGGAACGGAAACAGGCGCCAGCCGGTATGATGGCCGCACTTTTAAAAATTATTTCACCACTAACGGTCTTCCGGATAATGAAGTAACAGAAATGTATGTTGACAATGGCGGGAGAGTTTGGGCCATTGCATTCAGAAAAAAACCAGCTTATTATGATGAGACCAAAGACCGGTTCATCAACAGCGATGAAGACCCGGAGTTGAATAAGATTGACCTGGGAAATACAAGTACAGCCAATATTCTGCAGCATGGCGGCATAGCCTTTTCTACCAACAATAAAAGTGTTTATGTGTACAAAGACGGAAAAACCACGGCCTTTGCTTCCGCATATTCAGCTAAGTTCAGGCCAAGGCCAGATGTTGTGATTGATTATCAGCCTGGCAATTATATTGTTGTCAGCACTGATTCGCTTCGATATCTTGAAAGCGGCAGGATGACAAGGGCCATTTATTTCGGTCAGCTGTTTACCTGGACAGAGTTTTTTAATAATAACCTTTACCTGCTTTACGGCAACAGCATTCAGCGGTTTGCTTTTAATAAGTCCGGAATAATAACCGAAAAGATCAGGAAAGAGTTTCCATTTCAGCTTCGCATAATGTGCCGTATTGGAAAAAACCTCTCAGCCACCTCGGCCAGCGGCACAACTTATTTACTTGATGCTCAAACCCTCGAGATAAAAGATATTATTTATAATGCGGCGGCCGTGAGGCATGTGATGGCAGATAATAATAACAACTACTGGCTGTCAACCAAAGATGAGGGCTTAATTAAAATTCAGCAAAAGAGAATATCGTCATATACTACAAAGCAGGAGTTTGTGAAAGGGTTTAATTCTATTCTGAAAACAGGAAACAGAATTATTGCTGGTAATAACAAAGGCGAACTGTATAGTTATGATGGCGTGTACGACTTAAAAAGGCTTGACCTGAATGTGCAACAGGGAAGTGGCGATACGTGGACAAGAGGCATCATTGATTTGGGAGAGAAACTCTATGTGGCTACACAAACAGGATCGTTTATCATTGACAAGCAACGTTTCAAAATTGAAAAATCATATCTCGGCACAAGCAATAAATCGCCCAAGGCTGTATATAAACTGAACGACAGCACATTGTTGCTTGGGGCGCATTCCACAATTACAGCTTATAACGCAAGGACGGGGCAATATGGCGACAGTGTAATAAAAAGGATAACAGCGATAGGTGCTGATGCAGCCCAGCATGTTTATATCGGATCAATTGATGGTTTATACCACTGGGACAAAGACTCCCTGTTCTACTATGGCTCAAAGTACAAAGAGCTTACTTACAGGGTTGTTTCTATTGTAAACACTAACGATAACCTGATGTGGATTGCCCGCAGTTCGGATGCCCTGCTTGTATTAAAAGACGATTCACTGATTGCAAGCATTCCAATGGGTTCGGTTGTACCTGGAACCGTTTGTAAAGCGATGTACAGCAATAAGCCCGGAGCGATCTGGGTGGGAACCGATAAGGGACTGAATAAAATCAGCTATCGGTTTGTGAACGGAAAACTGGAATATAACAACGTTCATTTCAGCACTGCCGACGGTCTTATTGGCGAAGAGGTAAACGATATTGTTATTGACAATGATACTGTATATGCGGCCACCTCCGGAGGCATCAGCTACCTGCCGGCAAGCCTTTCGCTGCCGCTGAACGATATCAGAACCTTTATTACAAGAGTGTCTGTAAACAATATTGATACTTCTATTCTTTCTTCTTATACGCTTCCTTTTTCGCAAAACAACATCCGGATTGAGTTTTCTGCTGTTGATTTAACCGGGTTCAACCCTTTTTTTGAATACAGCATCAACGGAAATGACTGGGTTAAGGCAGAGGGCAATACTCTGTCTTTGCAAAACCAGGCTCCCGGTAACTACACGATCAGGATCAGGAGTATAAAAAGAGACGGTACCCCATCGTCGTTTGTTACTGAAGTAGCGTTTCGCATACGGGCACCCTTTTGGCGAAATCCCGTTTTCTGGACTTTTGCAGCTCTTGCAGTTTTTGGTATTGTTCTTTACCTGCAGCAAATGCGAAGCAGGCGAAAGCAAAAGACAGCATTGGAAAAACTGGAGACAGAAAAAAGAATTACAGAACTGGAGATGCAGGCATTAAAAGCACAAATCAATCCGCACTTTGTATTTAATTGCCTCAATAGTATAAAGGGATTTATTTATGAACAGGATTACAGGCAGGCCGATAAATATCTTGACAAATTCTCGGAGCTGATGCGCAGCACAATTGACAATTCTGACGCAGCAATTATTTCATTGAAAGATGAAATAAAATATCTTGACAATTATTTGCAATTAGAAAAGCTCCGCTTCAGTGAAAAATTTGACTATAGCATCAATGTGGAAAACGGAATAAACCAGGATGATTTTTTTGTACCGGCGATGCTGTTGCAGCCGTATGTGGAAAATGCAATCAGGCACGGAATGCGTTTCCTGGAAGGAAGAAAAGGGGCGATTATTATTTCTGCCAAAAAAGAAAAGGAATATCTTGTTCTGGAAATAGATGATAATGGCATTGGCCGGGAAAAGGCGACAGCACTCAAAAGCAGCCAGCATGCCGAATATCAAAGTAAAGGGATGACCATTTCAAAGCGAAGAGCCGAGTTATATAATATATATCAGGAAATAGTGGATAAGAAAGACGAGGCAGGCCGTGCAACCGGCACAACGGTTATAATAAAAATACCCACAACCTCCCAGGCATGATAAACTGTGTTATAATAGACGATGAGCCGAAAAATAACCGGCTGCTGCAAAACATGCTGGGTGTGCTTTGTCCGGATGTAAATGTGCTAGCGGTTGAAACCAATCCAAAAGCCGGGGTTGAGATTATCAGGGAGTTACAGCCGCAATTGGTCTTTCTTGACGTTGAAATGCCGTATTTGAACGGCTTCGGGGTTTTGAAGCAATTAGAGCCAATCGGTTTTGAGGTGATTTTCGTTACCGCATTCAGCCATTATGCTGTGAATGCTTTTGAACACCAGGCCACAGGCTATATTACCAAACCCGTAAATGCAGAAAAACTGCAGGCGGCAGTTAATGCTGCCATTAAACGCATTGAAGAGAAAACAATAAACAGAAACCTTTTCAGCTTGCTGGCTCAAAACAACAGACAGGATGTGCCAGATAAAATTCCTTTATCCACAACAGGGGGCTTGCTGTTTGTTAAGCTTACAGACATCATGTTTTGCGAAAGCAGCGGCAATTACACTCACTTCTTTTTGTGCGACGAAAAGAAAATTGTTGTAAGCCGCCAGCTTGGCGAATATGAAAAACTGCTGCCGGAAAACAATTTCATACGCATACACGATAAATACATCATCAACCTCTCTTACATAAGAGAATATATTAAAGGCAGCGGCGGAGAGGTAGTGCTGGAAAACGGAAGGCAGTTGCCGGTAGCCACCAGGAGGAAAGAGGAGTTTCTGTCCCGGTTTGAAAAATGGATCAGAAGAAAAGGCTGAAACTCCATCGCTTATACAATCTTCTTTGACACATATACAATCCGGCTGCGGCCGGTTTTTTTTATTTCCATCTTTATGCTGAAGAAAAGTGCAGCAGCACATTTTCAAAACCAAAGCGTTCAACATGAAGAAGACCGTCTTCCTGCTTATATGGATGTTTTTGCTTACCGTAGTTGCTCACAGTCAGGTGAACCAGGTGAACATTCCCAGCTTTACAGTAAAAAATGTTCTGCCGTCAAAGGTGGATGAGTGGCTTTCTGTACCTGCTGCGCTGCTGATGACCGCACAAAAAAATCCGCAAACGAGGGAACTGAAGCCTTTTCTTGTGTTGCAGATAAAAAGCGGCGGCGCCATTGTGTGTGGCAACAATATGTCTTCTTTGCGGCCCGTTGACCCGTTTGATGTAAGAACATTTAATACCGCCGACCTGGTTTCATTTTTTGGAAACTGCAAAGAACTAAAAGAAGGCAGCTATTCTATCTGTGTACAATTTTACAATATTGATAAGGTTGCCATCAGCCGTGAAGTGTGTAAAGAATTCCGGGTGGAAGGCGAGAAGACTGCCGAGTACACGCCTCCAACCCTTATTACACCGGAAGACGGGAAAAAACTAACACCACAACAGGCAAAAGCGCCGATAATTTTCCGGTGGACACCGGTAGTGCCCAAACCACAACAAAGCGTAACCTACAGACTAAAAGTGTGGCAATTAATGCAGGGGCAGAACGGGGTGCAGGCCATGAAATCAAATCAGCCTGTGGTTACAAAAGATGTTGAAAACCTTACACAGGCAACCGTTGCCAACCTGCTTACCGGACCGTGCCGGCCACCATATCTCTGCGATTTTATATGGAGTGTTCAGGCTCTTACAAGAGACGGAAAGCCCATTGGAAGCAATAACGGAAACGGGGAACCATTTACTTTCAAAATCCTGGATGATAATATCAATACAAAAATTGACAGCGTAAGTGTTGGCTGCTGCGAAAACGGAAAGCAAAGTATCTATATTAAGATAAACAACCTGCATGCAACAAACCAGGCACAGGTAACGGCCATTAAGTACCGGGTAAACGGAACAGGACCGCTGACAACGCTTTCCCCCACTGTACCGCCGCTGCCATTTACCATTTCAGCCAGTTCGTCACAGGCGTTTACTGCCAGCATCAATTGTGTGGACAGCATGAAGACAATCAAGTTCATCGTTGATGCAATCTGGCCCACTGACCCCGACAATATTAACACAGAAACAGCATGGGACACCCTCAATTGCCGTTGCGATGCCTGCGATGAAAAGAACTTTATTCTGAATGCTCCTAAACCGCAACAGATAAATTATAATAACAACCAGCTAAGCTTTAATCAGCCGTTAACCATTACAACCTTACCACCGAAAACAATCAAAACGATTAAAGCAGAGTTGGTTTATTTCGAAATGATTCCGCAGAATGCCGAGTGTCTCCCTTGTGATAAGGATTCACAGTTGTATGGGCATTTTGTCAACGGCACCAACAATATGCAGTGGAACGGAACACAAAACAATCTGTCACTCAGCATTACCACTCCGCAATTAGTAAGTTGTTGTGACGCTGTTTTCCGCTGGTGTATCAGGTATAAAATTGAGTTTACCGATTGCACCTCCTGCAGCAAAGTGGTTTGCTACGAGAAAAAGAAAGATGGCTGTGCCAATAAAATATCAGACCCTAAAGACCATTAATACTTTTGCCATGAACATCTTAAAATATATTAATCGTCATTTCCCCGCACTGATACTGGTTGCGTTATGTGTATTGCCGTGCGCCAATCTGATGGCCCAGACTTGCAACCAGGTGGAAATATTGTACACAGCTCCGGATTGCCTGGACAGAGAACAGCATACCGACCCGGCGGGAGGCTCAGGCGGCAAGGGCTGTAAACCAATAGCAGTGTGTGTTGACCAGCCATATACTTACTCGTCTTCTGTAACAGGCGCAGGCTGGACGTATAACTGGACAGTAACGGGGCTAGCAACAGTAACAATAAGCCCGAATGCAACATCATCCACCATTAGCATCGTATGGCCACAGGTGGGGGCTTATACGCTTACTCTTACGGCAACAGATCCGTCAGGAAATGTCTTTACATACTGTCTTTCGGTGAATGTAAAAGACAAACCGGTGGCAAACTTCACCTTTTCGCCTAATAATGTTTGTGCAGGCAGTATAATATCGTTTACCAACAGCACAACATACAGCGGCGGCGGCGTGGCCTATTCCTGGAATTTTGGCGATCCCTCATCAGGCAGCAATAATTACAGCACGGCTGTTAATCCAACGCATCAATATAATACAGCCGGAACATATACCGTAACGCTGATTGCGTACAGTTTTACAACCGTTAATACCGGTAATCCCAATGGAGGAGAACCTTCGGCAAATATCAGAACATGCTGTGCAGATACCATAACCAAACAGGTAACCATCAGGCCTGGTACAATTAAGATAGAGTGCATCAGCACTGTTTGTGCGGGAACAAAAGCAACTTATCATGCGGTGGGCTGTAGTAATCCCACATGGAGTGGCATTGTTGGCGGAACCGTTAATGCACAGGCAGGAGACAGCATCACTATTACATGGGGCAACGGAACCCCGCAGGGACAAATACAAGCATCATGCCCCGGCGGCTGTACCGCATCAGTTCCCGTACCGATAATACCCACAACACCTGTTATTGTGGGTAATCAATCTCCTTGCAATACAGCAACAACATCGTACACATTGCCTGTTTTGCCCGGCACATTTTATACATGGACATTAACAAATACAACAA
The DNA here is from genome assembly GCA_937858715.1 of uncultured Chitinophagaceae bacterium. Classification (GTDB taxonomy): domain Bacteria; phylum Bacteroidota; class Bacteroidia; order Chitinophagales; family Chitinophagaceae; genus JJ008. The sequence goes on from CALLZY010000131.1 coordinate 9,631, forward strand.
ACAATACAAATCACAATAACCTGCTAAACACTTATCCGGATAATAATACGGTGTGGATTAACTGGGCTTCGGCACCTCCGGGTTCTTATCTGTTGACTGTTGTGCTGGATAATAAGCATCTGTGTTGTACAAGCACCGGTTCATTGGTAATTAATCCCTCAGATAAATGGGTGGCATATTCTGATCAGACCATTTGCGCCGGAAGCCCGGCAGGTCTTTCAGTATTTCCCGCTGCAGGCACTTTTAACTGGACGGTGCTGCCGCCCAATGCCGGCGTTGTACCAACATCAGGAAGCGGAAGCACATTCAGCCCGGTTTTTAACAATGCCGGAAATTATACTGTTGAAGTAACAGAAACCGCAAATACTTATTGTAACAGCGGTCTTGCCAATCCGCAGCAGATTAAAATTAAAGTTATCAGCACTCCACCTCCGGGAATTATCAACGGACCAGATTCTGTTTGCCTGAACTCAGATTATACATATACAATGAGTACTCCGGCACCTTCAGGCTATCATTACGAGTGGAGTATAACCGTCGGTACGGGAACTTTTCAGCCTGGCAACCTGGCTAATGTTAACGGAAACTCGGCCACCATTCAATGGACGGCTTTACCCGGCACCATATCTGTTGTGCTGGCTGCAAACGGTGCGCCGCCATGTCCGTCAAACGCAGTCATAAAAAACGTATTTACAGCCGCCATTGGAAACATTACCGGAACGATGAATGTATGTGTGGACGGCACAGGCTCCTATACATTGAATGGTGCTCCGGCGGGCACAACTATAAACTGGAATATATCGCCATCAAGCCAGGGAACAATCACAAGTCCACCCGGATCGAACCCAATAACGGTTTTGTGGCATGGCACATCAGGAACGGGTCCGTGGTCCGCAAGCATTAATGCCACAACGGGGTGTGGAAACCCTCCTTCACTAACAGGCATCCTGGTATATCCGAAGTTTACGTTTACAATTGTAAAAACAGGAACTGATATTTGCCAGCCCGGCGGCGTAACATTAACCGCAACAGGAACACCGCCCGGCGCAAGCTATTTATGGAGCCCCGGCGGACAAACCACGCCGTCCATTACTGTAACAACCGCCGGAACATACAGCGTAACGGTTACAAAAGGAGGCTGTTCTTTCACCCAGCAATATACCGTTGAAGATCCGTTTGAAATAAGGGGAATAACCTGCGGAGTGGGCACCTGTAACGGTACTGCCACAAATGAGCAACTGGGAGTACAAGTGGTAAAACCCGGTGCCGGAACATTTACTTATCAATGGTACAGCGGCATATATCCGGCAGGTACTGTTATTTCAGGACAAACAACGCCTAATTATACCGCCCCATCACACGGGAATTATTATGTAGTGGTTACTTATGGCAGCTGCCAAAAGTATATTTCTTTCAATGTAAAAAAGGTTTGTTGCCCGGATGTTAATCATCCCGCTATAACAAGTGTGGTACGAAACAGCTGCAACTCATTTACATTCACCGGAACCACACCTAATCCAACCGGGGCATCCATTACCTGGAACTTTGGAAACGGTGTTACTATGCCCGGCGCTTCCGGCGTGCCAATTACATACACATATCCACCAGGAACAATGCCGGGTGATTATTGTGTTACATTTTGTGTGGGGCCGCCATCGCCCAATCCAACAAACTGCACAGGAAACTGTGTGGCAACTACTGTCAGAGTTCCGCTTTTAGCTGCGTTTACTTATAAGCTGGGCTGTAATGGCTGTTTGATAATTGATAACTTATCGGTTATTGCTCCAACAAGTAATGCTGCTACTGCCACTTATAATTGGAATTTTGGCGATGGCAGTCCTGTTGTCTCTACCACTTCGGCAACGCCACCCTCACATTGCTATACTTCGCCGGTTCCAAACACTTATACCGTTACATTAACAATTAACTATTCCGATCCGACACCGGGACTTACCTGCCAAAGCCAGGCAACACAAACGGTAAACTATGCACCGCTTGATATAAGCGTAAACCCAACCCCGGTGTGTACAGGAGTTCAGACAAATTTCGGGCTTATCGGCTCTCCCTCCTTCAGCATTATTACATCAAACTGGAGTTTTGGTGATGGCTTTAATGCATTTACTATTCCAACCACACATATTTACAACTCGGCCGGAACAATGCCAGTGAAGCTTACTGTAACAGATGCACTCGGCAATGTTTGTAAAGACAGTTTGAATATTACCATTCTGCCAGGCATTGCAAGCTGCACTATTCTGCCCGCATACATTTGTCCGGGCGGTGCGGCTACAATCAACGGGCCCGTAATTGCCGGAGCGTCTTACCTGTGGCAGTATGAATCATCACCGGGTAATTTCATTAGTGCCCCCGGAACGAATAATACTATCAACTATACAACCGCTGTTCCCGGTTTTTACCGTGTAGTTGTTACCGCCAGCAACGGCTGTACCTGTACCAGCAATAAAGTGGAGGTAAAGGCAGTTACAAAACCAAAAGCAATTATTGCCGCATCGCCTTCAAGCAAATTGTGCGGTCCTGGAAATGTAATGCTCAGCAGCCCCAATCATCTGAACGGATATACATCAGACTGGTATGCAAACGGAAACTATGGCACCCTGCTTTCCAGCGGGATGATGTATTATGCCACTGGTGTATCAGCAACAACGGTTTATAATCTTATTCTTACCAACGAATATGGTTGTAAAGACACCTGCTCTTTGACGATAACTGTCAACGCTATACCGGCGCAGCCTGTTATTACCTCAAGCCCCACGTTATGCGAAGGTGTTCCTGTTACGTTGACTGTCACCAACTACGCCAGCAATATAACATGGAACACCGGAGCCGGTACAACATCTATTACTGTGTTTGCGGCCGGTGTGTACACGGCCACATATACCGATCCGGTTACAGGCTGTACGAGCAGCAAAAACATTAAGATTAACAGAAGGCCACCAACTGATTTATTCCCGCATTACTGCGACAAGATTCCTTGTACCTGCCGCGACTCACTGGGCAACTTTACAATCTATGCCCCGAAGCCTTTGTTGGGAGCTTTTGCCGCCAACTATAACATTCAGTGGTACTTTAACGGCAACCCGGTTGGCAGCAATGGAAACAATCCAAGTTATTCCCCGGCGGTAAACGGAACGTATCATATCGTGGTAACTGACCCGGCTACAGGTTGCAAAGACACCAGCGAAACATATTCTGTAATCGTATTGCCTTGCGATACCTGCAATTGTGATGGAAGCTATTGGGGCGATATTGTTTTATCAAAAGGAGAGCAGATACCTGCCAAAACAAAGAACACAAAAGCAAATGTTGGCAATCCGCAAGGAGAAATACTGAAGTGTAATAATGTTTATGAGCTAAACTGCAACCAGTCTTACACCATCAATGCAAACTATGTTTGTAAAGACAGTTTGTGTCCGCCGGCGGTTACTTATTCATTGCAGCCGCCCGGTGGTCCGGCGATAACCGGCAATGCGCCGGTCAGTTTTACGCCTAATCAAAACGGAATTTATATCCTTACGCTTTATGGCTGGTGTGGCGAAAAAATTTGTGA
>CALLZY010000132.1 GCA_937858715.1 uncultured Chitinophagaceae bacterium
TTATTTTTATTTAACGCAAAGAAATTCTCAACTTTGCCAACCATAAACTTTGAACCGCAACACTAAACTTTTTTTCATGCCTGTTATTTTACCTGTAGAAGACAAACACCCTCAATTTGGCGAAAACTGTTTTATTGCCCCTAATGCCACTATCGTTGGCAATGTGCAGGCGGGTGATAATTGTAGTTTTTGGTTTAACACAGTAGTGCGGGGCGATGTAAATTTCATTAAGCTTGGCAACAAAGTAAATGTACAGGATGGAGCCTGCATACACTGCACTTACCAAAAATATGGCACAACCATTGGCAACAATGTTTCGATTGGGCATAATGCCATCGTACATGGCTGCACCCTGCATGATAATGTGCTGGTGGGCATGGGTGCCATTGTAATGGATAATGTGGTGGTACACAGCAACACCATTATAGCCGCCGGGGCCGTAGTACTGGAAAACACTGTTTGCGAAGCCGGAAGCATTTATGCTGGTGTTCCTGCCAAAAAAGTGAAAGATATTCCCCAGGAACTGGTTCATGGCCAGATAGACCGGATTGCCAACAACTATATCAGGTATGCGGATTGGTTCAGGGATAAGGTGTAAGGTGAAGGGCTGAAAGGATAAGTAGAGAAATTGGAAAAACAATGCCTTATGCCCCTGACCCTTAACCATATACCTTTCACCGTTGACCCTTCCGGGCAATTAATTCTGATTATTTTCGTTATACAAATAACACATGGCAATGAAGAACCTGCGAATTTTAGTACTTGCATTAGGAATAATCATTATGCTGCCTTCCTGCAGGCTGTGGCAGAGTGTTTTTAAGCCAAAGTATGGCTGCCCGGGCAACGGAAAGAATATTGGAGCTGAAAAATTGGTTTCTGGCGACCCAAAAGCAGAAAAACAAGCCCGCAAGGCAAAAAAATTCAGAAGTTAATGCACTTAGTGTGCAGCTATTTTGTCTAATATCCTGTCTTAATTATTGTAAAAAATAATCAGACAATTAAAACCAAACCCTTTTCTATGAGCCTTAACTTACGTACCTCACTCGGTTGTACCGAAGCCATCATCACCGACAGCGGTGGCCTGAAGGAGTTTTACCACATCGCAAATATCCTTACTCAGGATTTCAAGATTTCCTTTTCAAGCAAGGAAGATGATTTCGATACTATTGACTGGGAATTCCGTTTCAGGGGACACAACCTGACCCTGCATTATAGTATTTACAATGGCATTTCGCTGTTCCCGACAAAAACCCGTGATGCCCTTGGCAAAGACAATAAAGCAGTAGTAGAACTGGCCGGTGTACTTGAAAACAAACTGCTGAACGAAGTAAAGACGAATGTAGCTTAGAAACTATTGATTCTGTTTGATACAGTAAATACTTTCTGACGATTGCACTCTTATCTACCAGTAATTCCCAGTCTGCCGTCAGGCAGGCATTCAACTAATAATATTGCCCCGAATGGGGCTTTTTTATTAATAGCTCTTGTCCTCTATCGATTCCATGATATTAATATAGCTAACATAGCGGTCTTCATGAATCTCGCCACTGCGTACGGCCTCTTTTATCGCACAGCCTGGCTCATTAAAATGCAGGCAATTATTAAACTGGCAACCGTTAAGCCTGTCCCGCATCTCAGGGAAATAATGCGACACCTCCTGTTTTTCGATATCAACAAGGCCAAACTCTCTCATACCGGGTGTATCAATTATTTTTCCCCCTCCAGGCATATCAAACATCTCGGCAAATGTTGTGGTATGCTGCCCCTTTCCACTCCAGCCGCTTACATCCTGCGTTTTGCGGTTCATGCCTGGCATTATAACATTCAGCAACGATGATTTGCCTACACCACTGTGGCCGCTTACCAATGTGGTTTTATTCGTCAATAATTCTTTCAGATCATCCAGGCCTTCATTTTTTTCTGCACTTACCAGTAACACTTTATAACCTGCTGTTTCATACATCCGCTTCCACTGCTCATACTTATCAATATCTTTCGCCTTGTACAAATCAGATTTATTGAAACCAATTATTGCCGGCACATGGTACATTTCAGAAGCAACAAGGAAACGGTCAATAAAACCCTGCGAAGTTTTTGGTTCTTTCAAAGTAGCCACCAGCATGGACTGGTCAAGATTAGCCGCCACAATATGGTGTTGTGCTTTGTGCCGCGGACTTTGCCTGTTGATGTAGTTATGCCGGTGCTGTATTTCGCTTATAATCGCTGTTGCATTATCTTCACTTTCCACCTCACACTCCACAAAATCTCCAACTGCAATCGGGTTGGTACTGGTAATGTCCTCCAGTTTCAGCACACCCTTGGTTCGGCCATTCCATATTTTTCCAGATTCATCTTTAAGGATGTACCAACTGCCGGTTGACTTATAAACAAGTGCCTTCATAAATGCAAGTTACCAGATAAAAATTTATCAGGGGTACAAACCATCTTCAGCTTTTATCTCACGGAAATTTTCTGAATATTGTAAACCTTAATACAATCTCAGCAAAAAGAAAGACAAGAGCTGCCAGTAAAAAAGGAAGAAACAACTCTTCATGCCGGGTATGATTTTTTACTTCTACTTTTATTTTCTCCATCTGATCAATCTGAGTATAAACCGACTTTAGCCCGTTCTTATCCCTTGCCCTGAAATACCGGCCACCGGTTTCATCGGCAATTTTGTTTAGCAGTTCTTCATCCAGGTAGTCTGGCTGTGCAGATTTAATATTACCCGTATTCTCAACTATTGTTGAAGTTCCGGCACTTACACCCACCGTGTACACTTTCACACCCCTGGTCTTTGCAATTTCAAGTGCAGTGAGCGGATCAATCAACCTTGTAGCAGGAGGATCTTCTTTTCCATCAGTTAAAAGAATAACGACCTTGCTTTTTGCCTCACTTTTAGAAAGCCGGTCAACCGCCGTTGCCAGACCCTCACCAATAACCGTTCCATCAACAAGATGCCTTCGGCTTTCCAGCGACTGTACATGGGTGATAAGTGACTGATGGTCGCCGGTTATAGGACATTGCGTAAAGCTCTCGCCTGAAAAAACAACCAGCCCTATCCTGTCCACGGGGCGGCTGCGGATAAATTCTTCAGCCACTTCCTTTGCAGCATCCATTCTTGATGGTGCCACATCTCTTGAGCCCATGCTGCCGCTAACATCCATACATAATACAATGTCTATCCCTTCACCTTCTGTAGTTTGGTTGTCAACTCTCTTTTGAGGCCGGGCAAGAGCCACAATTATTAATACCAAACTCAACAACCGGAAAATGAAAGGTAAATGCCTGAAACGGTTTTTCCATGTCACTGTCCTGAAGGCATGAATAGTTGACACTTCAACAGCAGATTGAGCAGCATCGCTTCTTTTAACATACCACCAAATCAGTACAGCCAGTAACAGCAACAGGGAAAATGCTGCAGGGAAAGCAAAACTTATATGATCAGGCAAATCAGGCATCAGGTGCTTTTTCTTTTTCCATATTGATGTTGTCTAACTCCTCTATAGCCCTGATTGCAGAGATTACATTTGCAAAGGCATTTCGTATATCGTCATCACTTGCAGCATATTTAGCAAATTTTACAAAATCGGCCAGTCGTAATGAGACTGACAAATTATCAAACTTCTCTTTGCCAAGGCCAATATCCCGTATTTGCACTACTAAGTCATCTGTCGTTCGTTGCAACGAATGAATCCCGGTTTTCCTGAAGACATAGTACCTGAAAATATCTGTAAGCCGGGTGAAGAATAGTTTTCCGGAAAGCTTGTCCCGGCTGAGCAACTCCATGTTCTGCATTGCTTCTTCAAATGCACCAACAATTTTTTCCGGAACAGGTGCAATTATTTCATTTTTGTTTCTTCGCAGAAAATAATACAGAACAGTTGCAAGAAGCATTGTCCCTCCAAGCACAAACCACAACCACTGATTTTTCTTTTCAGGAGGTTCAGCTTCAATAATATCTTTTATATCATGGTAGTCCTGCTCCCGATTAAAATCCGAGAACACAACATCAATACCAATTGTATCAGTTTTTAGTTTCCCGGCAAGTACAAAAGATGGGATTACCCAATGCCCGGAATCAAAACTGGTTAACCTGTACACTGTTTTTATTACCAGGCTTCCGTTCTTATCAGATGAGTCAGTAACCGGATTATCCAGAAATTCAAAATGGGGAATAGTATCTGCCAGCGGAATTTTCGTTGCCCATTTTGATGGCAAATAGGTTTCAACAGCAAGCTCAATTGGTTCTCCTATCAGAATTCTGCTTTTATTGACGGAAGCTTTTGCAGAAACACCTCCCTGTGCAAATACATCCACCGCACAAAAAAAGAACAGTATTATAGTATTAATCCGTTTTATCATTATATCAACATCATTTATTCCTGCTCAGGAAAAATTTTTGCAATATCCTGACGTAATCTTCGCCTGTCTTAACATGTAGCAAGTCACAACCAGCCTTTTTAAACACCTGTGCCGCATAATCAGTAACCCTGAAAAACTCCTGCTCATAATTTTTCCTCACCTGAGAGCTTCCACTGTCTATCCACTTGGTCTTTCCGCTTTCAGCATCTGCTATTTTAACCAATCCGGCATTGGGCAATTGCTGATCCACTTTATCATAAACCTTAATTCCAATAATATCATGCTTTTTTGCAGCTATGCGCAAAGCATCTTCATAATTAGCATCTATGAGGTCACTAAGAACAAATGCAATGCTTTTCTGCTTAGTCGAATTATTAAAAAACCGAAGTGCGGGTTGTACTGCTGTACCAGATGATTTCGGCTCCAGGCTCAGCAACTCTCGTACGATATACAAAGCATGTTGTTTTCCCTTTTTTGGCGGAATATATTTTTCCACCTGATTGCTATAAAAAATCACTCCCACTTTATCGGCATTGTTGACTGCTGAAAAACTCAGTACCGCCCCAATCTCCGTTATAATATCCTTCTTTCTGGCATAGGCTGTTCCAAACAGGGAACTCTTGCTAATATCCACAAGTAGCATTACAGTTAGTTCTCTTTCTTCCTCAAACATTTTACTGAACGGATGCCCGAACCTCGCCGACACATTCCAGTCTATAAAACGAATGTCATCTCCTGCTGCATACTCCCGCACCTCTTTAAATAACATGCCTTTCCCCTTAAAGGCACTGTGATACTCACCGGTAAACAAATCACTGGTCAGTTTCTTGCTCTTAATTTCAAGCTCCCGAACTTTTTTTAATATTTCTGCAGTAGTAAGCATACTTGTTAGTCATGAACTTAAAACCATAAGAAGCAGCATGAACTAAATATTTTTAGTAAAATCAAAACTTTCAACTTTTTAACCATTAAACCTTATAACCATCACGGCACATTTATCTTACGCAGCACATCCTCTATCACATCCTCCACTTTTACATTTTCTGCTTCTGCCTCATAAGTAAGGCCAATGCGATGCCGCAGCACATCTTTACAAATGCTTCTTACATCCTCCGGAATGACAAATCCCCGTTTATTGAGAAACGCCTGAGCTTTCGATGCAATACCAAGATTAATGCTTCCCCGGGGCGAAGCACCATAAGAAATCAGCGGCTTCAGTTTATCCAGTTTATAATCTTCCGGCTGGCGGGTGGCGAAAACTATATCAAGAATATACTGCTCAATTTTTTCGTCCATGTATATCTGTTTCGTCAGATCTTTCGCATCAAGTACTTCCTGTACAGATACCACCTGTTTTACTGAAGGAAATGTTCCCTGAACATTGTAACGCAATATCAGTTGCTCTTCATTCATCTTTGGATAATCCACAATCACTTTCATAATAAACCTGTCAACCTGTGCCTCTGGCAAAGGATAAGTTCCTTCCTGCTCAAGCGGATTTTGTGTGGCCAACACAAGGAAAGGTGCGTCTAATTTATAAGTGGATTCCCCAATGGTAACTTGACGTTCCTGCATGGCTTCCAGCAAAGCACTTTGCACCTTAGCCGGAGCCCTGTTTATTTCATCGGCCAAAATAAAATTGGCAAAAACGGGGCCTTTGCGTACCACAAATTCATTACGCTGCTGATTGTAAATCATCGTTCCTATTACATCCGCAGGCAGAAGGTCTGGTGTAAATTGTATGCGGCTGAATTTTGCCTGAATAGCCTGCGCCAGCGATTTTATGGTCAACGTTTTTGCAAGACCGGGCACACCCTCTAGCAGCACATGACCGTTGCTAAGAAGTCCGATTAGCAGCCGGTCGAGCATGTGCGACTGACCGATAATAACATGACCCACTTCCTGGCGAAGTTTATCTGTAAACAGGCCTGCATAGGAAATTTTCTCATTAAGCTGTCGTATATCTTCTGCTGTCTTAAACATAAATTATTGATATCTGATTATGATATATTAAAAATACGAATATGCTTTTAGCAAATAACCTGCCGTTATTACAAACGGTATGTTTTAACCTAATATTTATCGGGATTTGATTTTAGTTACCAAGAAAGAATTACTACATTAGCCAGATAAAACAGATATATGCAGAAACAAATTTTCCGATTTCCGCTTTACATCTCTTTACTTATGTTGCTGATTACAGCCGCCTGTCAAAAGGAGGATGAAGAAGACACTCTTACAAAAACCGAATTGATTGTCAGTTCGGGATGGAAATTCGACAAAGCCACCGCAGGGGTTTATGGAGATATCTCAGCCTATATAGATGCCTGCTACAAGGACAATGTAATTACTTTCAGCACCGGAGGTACTGGCACGGTAAATGAAGCAACTGTGGTTTGCGCCCCAAGTACAGCCGGAAGTTTTACATGGTCATTTACTAATAATGAAACAACCTTAAACACTTCTTCAGCCTTATTTCCCGGCGGTGCTGGCAATTTTACTATTGTGTCCCTGAATGAAACGAATCTTGTTTTATCAATGCCTTTTACCATTCCGCCACCGGTTTCACAAACTGTTGTTACGGAAATAACTTTGAAACACTAAGAATAAATAGTTCAACCGTAAATATGAAGCCTGCAACTATGCAGGCTTTCTTTTTAACTTAAATATTTCCCGACTATTGGCACCCTTCTTCCTACCCCGAATGCCTTGGGAGAAATACGGATTATGGGACAAAACTGGTTTCGTTTGTATTCATTCATATTCACCAGGCGAAGTACACGGTCAACCAGGGCAGCATCAAAACCCATTGCTTTTATCTCTTTGGGTCCCTGCCTTCTTTCTATATACTGGTATAAGATTCTGTCGAGAATTGCATAGTCTGGTAACGAGTCAGAATCTTTCTGGCCAGGCCGTAATTCAGCCGAAGGCGGTTTTACAATTATCTTATCCGGTATGATTTCTCTGTTCCGGTTAATATATTTTGCCAGTGCATACACCTGCATCTTATAACAATCGCCCAGCACACCAAGTCCACCGGCCATATCGCCATACAAAGTACCATAACCGGTCGCCAGTTCACTTTTGTTGGAAGTGTTCAGCAATATGTAGCCGAATTTATTGGCAATGGCCATCAGCAGATTGCCCCTGCTGCGGCTTTGAATATTTTCTTCAGCAATGCTGAATGGCAAATCGTTGAAAATGGGTTTCAGTTCAGCCAGGAAAGATTCATAAATATTCTTTATCGGAATTATATCGTAAGGATTCTCCAGCGTTTTGCTGAGTTGTTCTGCATCGCTTACCGAATGACCCGTTGAATATTGCGAAGGCATCAAAACAGCCCTTACGTTTTCTTTGCCTAGCGCATCACAGGCAATTGCCAGTGTAACAGCACTGTCTATTCCGCCGCTGCTGCCCAGTATCGCTTTGGAAAAACCCATTTTCTTAAAATAGTCCCGTATGCCCATCACAATAGCATCATATACTTCGGCAATACAAAGGTTATGGTCAAGCTCTGTGGGATTGAATTCCGCATCGGGCAACTCAGCTGCTTGTACAATTACAGGCAGGTTGAACGTTCCGTCGTCTTTTAACTCTACCACATCAAATGCTTCTGCAAACAAAGGCAGTTGTTTTACAAGATTTGAATCTTTGTCAAACACCAGCGAACCGCCGTCAAAAACAATTTCCGTCTGGCTGCCAACACAGTTGCAATACACCATCGGCAGTTTATATTTCTGTGTGTTCAGCTTAACGATTGCCTTGCGGTCTTCCACATGTGTATAATCAAAAGGTGAGGCAGAAAGATTGAGCATTATATCCGGCTGTTGTGCCATCATGATATCCATAGGGCAATTCCGATACAATGGATTATCGCCCAGGTTCCAGATGTCTTCGCAAATAGTGACTGCCAGTTTTTTTCCTTTAAACTCCATCACATTCCATGAGTAAGCCGGTTCAAAATAGCGGTATTCGTCAAACACATCGTAGTTGGGCAGACAGGTTTTATGCGCTACACCTTTAACTTGCTTATCATACAGTAACCAGGCAGCATTAAAAAGATCTTTTCCTTCCCGGGCCGGATTTCTGACAGGCGACCCAACTAACACACCAATAGTATCAGCTTCTTCCTTAATAATATCAACGGCAGCATAACATTTATTAATGAAGTCATCAAATTCCAGAAAATCCCTTGGCGGGTACCCGCATACACAGAGTTCAGAAAAAACCACTAGGTCGGCCCCGGCCTGTTTTGCCAGGCGAATCCCTTCCAGTATTTTCCGGGTATTGTCTTCAAAATTGCCAATGTGATAATTCTGCTGTGCCAATGCTATTTTCATAAAGCAAATGTACACTCCCGGCACCTAAAGGGAGTAAAATCTCCCTACATTTAGGATAATCTGCCTCTGCATTCATCTATCTTCGCAAACAACAAAATACCTGTAAAACCGTTACTATCAACATGAAAAAAACAGTTCTGTTTATCCTGCTGTTCATCCCTTTTTTCTCTTGTAAAAATAAAAAAGGCATTCCTGATGTTTCAGGTATTGAAGTTTCAGTTCCGGTTGTCCGGTTCGATAAAGTTTTTTTCAGTATAGACACCAACGATATACCGGCCGGACTTCAAAAACTACAGCAGCAGCATCCTGGTTTCTATTTAGACTTTATGCAGCAAATCCTGGGTGTGAACGGTGCTGACACAAGCCTTAAAACAATTGCGGTTACCAGGGAATTTATCCGTGGGTACAAATCCATTTTTGATTCTTTGCAAAGCAGCTATAACGAAACTATTTGGCTGCAAAAAGAACTGGAGCAATCCTTCCGGTTTGTTAAATACTATTTTCCGGAATACAAACCGGGCAATGCCATTTTATTTGTCGGCCCCTTTGATGCACCCGGTGTGGCCCTTACGCTATCCGGCCTTGCCATTGGGTTGCAACAATATGCTGGCAGCAATTTCTCAGTGTACCAGTCTGCCCCCGGCCAGGAAATGTTTCCGCTTTACATATCAAGAAGATTTGACAAAAAATATATTGTTGCCAATTGTATGAAGGCTGTAGCGCAGGATTTATTTCCTGACAACAGCGGGGCAAAACCGCTTATTGAACAAATGGTTGAAAGAGGGAAACAGTGGTACCTGCTCGATAAATTCATGCCCGAAGCCCCGGACAGCATAAAAACCGGTTACACAAAGCACCAGCTTGAGTGGTGCGTTCAATACGAAGGCATGATATGGAGCCATATTGTGAAAAACGAAGACCTTAACTCATTAAACCCGGCAGTTATTCAGACGTATATCGGCGAAGGGCCTTTTACGCAGGGTCTGTCGCAGGAAGATTCTCCCGGAAATATCGGGCAATGGATAGGCTGGCAGATAGTAAAAAAATATGCCGCTAAAAACAGCACCCTGAAACCAGAAGAAGTAATGATGACGCCAGCGGCAAAGATTATAGAAGAGGCAAAGTATAAGCCGAAGTAAACGGATTCGCATTATTTTTGCAGCAGCAATAACCATTATATGAAAATTTCTTCCCTTTTTGCTTCTGCATCTATGTATCAGATTATCATAATTTTTTTATGGATTTTGTTTGTTTCCTGCAAAAGAGAAAGCAAAACCAATAGTACTATCTTCAAAGGGGTTGTTTTTGATTTCTCAACAAATCAACGGTTGGTTGATACAAAAGTGAGTATCGCTTTTACAAATAACTCTATCCCAGATACAACCTATTCAAGCCCGGCATTTACAAATTCAAATGGCGAATATGAAATTGAAATGGAAGTTCCTGCCGGATATAGGGCTTACTTTGTTGAAACAAAAAAGGACAACTATACTGCAATCGAAAACATTTGTAAACCCAAGATTTTTGGCAGGGCATTAACCGCCGGACAATATTTATATTCTGATACCTCGTTTATTGACAAATACACTATTGTTAACCTTAATATTTCTAACCTTCCCCCTGCAAGCCTTAGTGACACACTAAGCCTTTGGTTCACTCATGGGAATCAAAATTGCATTTCAACCCCTCCGTTTTATATAGGCGATTATTTAAGTATAGAAAAAAATCTGACAGGTTTTGTTAACAATTTTGTTATTTCAGACACATTTTCTTTTAAAGAAGCCCCATCGGTTAAAGTATCTTGGGTTTTAAAGAATGGCGGGCAAATTGGCTCTGGCAGTCAGCAGTTTAATGTGACAGAATTTAGCAATACAATCCATCAAATTAACTACTGAAAATAGCAATAGTCAATTATTATATCAATACAACAAATATCTTGTTATGAGTTTATTTAATATCGGGACAAACGAGATAATCATTCTCCTTGTAGCGCTTTTCCTTTTCTTTCTTTGAATAGAAAGGAGCGTTTATAGATTATTGGTCAATGCATTTGTAGCCGTTTTGAAGACTTCAAATTGGAGAAGTCAAAGTTTTTTTCCCTGCGGGAAGAATATGACGGGTTTTAATTCCCCTTAAACGGTACAATCATCTCAAACTCCGGAATCTGCACCTCGAAAAATTGTTTGCTGTTCAGGTTTTCCATTTGATAAGTGCCCCGCATCTTTCCCATTTCTGAGTTCAGGTTACAGCCGCTTATGTATTGATACGTTTCTCCCGGCTGCAAGGTTGGCTGTACGCCAATCACACCCTCACCTTCTACTTCACGGTGCTCCCAGTTACTGTCAAAAATGTACCAGTGCCGCCTGTGCAGCTTAATAGGAAAGCTGTTGTAATTTTCGATGGTGATGCGGTAAGCAAACATATACTCCGACTCCAGCGGCTTGCTGTAATCGGCCTGGTAAAAGGTTTCAACACTTACCTGTACACCTTCAGAAATCATGCTGGTCATGTCATAAAAATAATCAAATTGCCAGAATATTTTTATTAACCAGTTTTTAAATCCGGAAATAATATTGAGGCTTATTTTTGCTGCTCATTTATAAGCAGAAACCAATATGACAATAGCAGTTGCAAAGGGCGATGGCATAGGCCCGGAAATAATGGATGCCGTTCTCCGCATCTTCAATGCCAACAATGTTCCCCTTGAGTATGAATTTGTTGAAATGGGCAAATGGGTGTTTGACATGGGTTTCAACAACGGTATGACCCCCGAAGCAAAGCAAACTATTGAAAACCTCGGCCTGCTGTTTAAAGGCCCGATGGAAACACCGAAAGGTAAAGGAGTAAAAAGCATCAACGTTACTGCCCGCAAAACCTGGAACACTTTTGCCAACAAAAGAGCTTTTCAAAGTCTACACGGCGTAGATACAGTTTTTTCAAAAGCAGGTATTCCAATAGATATTACTGTCGTTAGGGAAAACATTGAGGATACTTATGGCGGCATTGAGCACATGCTCACACATGATGTGGCCATTAGCCGCCGCTTTATCACCCGTCCGGGCAGTATGCAGGTTATCCGCTATGCATTTGAAATGGCAAAACAAAAAAATGCCAAACGTATTACCTGCGGTCACAAGGCCAACATCATGAAAATTACAGACGGCCTCTTCCTTGAATGTTTTTATGAAGTGGCAAAAGAATATCCCGGGCTGAAGGCCGACGACATTATTGTGGATGACCTTTGCATGAAATTAGTAACAAAGCCCGACCTGTTTGATGTGGTGGTGCTAACTAATCTGCAAGGCGATATTGTTTCAGACCTGTGTGCCGGGCTGGTAGGCGGGTTGGGTTTTGCGCCATCAGCAAATATTGGCGACCATATTTCCATATTCGAAGCAGTACATGGCACGGCACCAGATATAGCCGGGAAAAACATTGCAAACCCGACCGCATTGTTGCTCAGCGCCCTTGCCATGCTTCGCCACGTAGGCCTGACAGAAAATGCCGCAGTAATAGAAAACGCATTGCTTTACACTTTAGAAGCCGGGGTACATACCGGCGACTTTGGCGATAAGTCCATTCCTGCAGTAAACACCACACAGTTTGCCGATGCCATCATCAGCAATTTTGGCAAACAGCCTGCCATTGGAGTAAAAGAAATAATTGCTAACAAACCGGGAACACCCACCCCGCTTAAATTAGAAAGCAACTCTATGATGGTTAGCCACGGAGGCGAAGCTGAAACTATTGTAGGCGTTGACCTGTTTATCGAAAGTGATGAGCAACCAACTGTCATTGCTGAAAAATGCAAACGGCACGCCGGGGTGAAGTTTAACCTGGTAAACATCAGCAACCGTGGCACACAGGTGTGGCCTACAGGATCTGTATATACCAATTTAGTCAACCAGTATAACGTTCGCTTTGAAAGTATTGATGATTATCCGCTGAACCAGCAGGATGTAATTGGCCTGTATGTAAGCATGAGTGGCAACTTCAAGATTTGCTCTTTTGAGCTATTAAACAAATGGGGTGACAAGAAGGCGTACAGTTTGGCGCAGGGGCAGTAATTCTGGTGTATTGAATCTGCAAATAACTACCTTTGAAAAAAACCTTATATGAAAAAAGTTTTGCTGCTGGCCTGGTTTTTATTTCAAATTGGTTCTGCTATGACCCAGATTACATTTGAAAACATCAGTTACGACGCAGCGTTTCTGAGATCAAAGCAAACAGGCAAACTGGTTTTTCTTCAGTTTGAATCGCAGAACTGCAAGCAATGCAATGAGGTAGCTGATAAGGCATTTAGTGATAAAAATCTTGGAGAAATGATGAATCAAACCTTCATTTGTATTAAGATTACAGCAACTCATCCCGATCGAAAAAATATTATTGAATCACTTAAGAATCCACACTTTAGCTTTGGTTCACTGTATTTTACTTCTGACGGCTCCTTAATACATACGTTCCCAAAAACAACTACTGTAGCAAAAAGCTATGAAGAAGAAACAGGTAAAGCTCTTACAAAAGCCGGAGAAGGTTACCATCTCAAAAGCCTTGAACAACTATATAATGAAGGAAACAGAAGTATCAGCTTCTTAGAACTCTATATGAAGACATTGAAAGGTCTTCATATGAACACTGATAAATTACTGGACGAATACATATCCCTCTTGCCAGAAGATTCGATAAAATCTAAAAGAACCTTCGTTTTTGTTGTGGGAATGACACCACTTCTTGAAAGTTTTGCATACCAAAATCTGGGCAAATTTTATGAAGCAATAAATAAGAAATTGTATACTGCTAATTATCCTTTACACGAAAGTATCAAGAATAGCATTGCCTACAAATCGTTGAAAAAGGCTATTGCTGAAAAAAACGAATCGTATGCTTTTAGAATCGCTGCTTATGCAAAAGCTATTTATCCAACAGATTTGGCAAAAGGAGCAAAAGCATATGATTCCAAATTGGTAGAATACTACGATGGAATAAAAGACACTGCCAAATATCTGCTGTATGCCTCGAACTACTATAATAAATACTTTATGAGTATCTCCCCTGATTCTGTTAAGAGAATTGATACAATTAACATGAAAGAACTATTTGAAAAGCAAACTGCTTCTATAGAAAAGAAGGGAGACTCAACTGTAATGAGAAAACAAATCAGATATAGTTTGCTTGCACAACGTTTAGGTGATGAATTAAGTGATGCTGCAAAGAATTTTTATAAAATGGCAGGTGATACAATATATCTCGCAAATGCATTTAATTGGTCAAAAAAATCACTGGAGTTCTCTGAAAACCCCAAAACCCTGAACACCCATGCACTGTTACTCAATATGCTTGGCCGAAAAAAAGAGGCCGTGTTAATGCAGGAGAAAGCAATACTACTCAAAAAGAAACAAGGGTTCGATACCGAGAGTTTTGAAAAGGAATTAAAAGAGATGCAATGATTACACCTTTTTCGTCTGCCTATATCCATTTTTCAGCAACCATTGCAGCACTTTTTCCCGCTGATCGCCTTGTATTATTATTTCGCCATCTTTAGCAGAGCCGCCGGTTCCGCAAAATGATTTCAGTTTCTTACTCAAATATTCTAAATCTTCATCCATGCCAATAAACCCTTTTACCACAGTGGCAGCTTTACCAGCACGGTGTTTTGTTTCCAGCCAGATACGCAGCTTCTGCTGTTCCGGCGCAAGGGTTTCAGCATCATTTTTTTCTTCTTCGAAAGAAAAATTCGGGTCAGTGCTGAACACAAACCCTCTTGCATCGGGTTTATTCTTTTTGCTCATCGCTATCAATTAACCAATTATCAGCTATCAAATAATTACTGCTTTCAAACTCAGGTCCAAACTTTTTGCCTGGTGAATTAATGCACCGACACTCACATAATCAACACCGGCTTTTGCATATTCTTCAATATTATCTAACGTAATGCCTCCACTGGCCTCGGTCTCGAAATCTTCGCCAATTAAAGCCGCAGCCTCTTTTATCTGTTCCGGCTTGAAATTATCAAGCATAATGCGAAACACTTTTCCCTTACCCAAAGCAATCACCCGTTTTACATCATCGATGCTCCTTGTTTCCACTTCTATTTTCAGTCCGGGTTTCTTTTCCTCCACATACTTCGCAGCTTTTTCTATTGCTTTTTCAATACTACCGCAGTAGTCAATATGGTTGTCCTTAAGCATTATCATATCATACAAACCAAAACGATGGTTTACACCGCCACCAATCCGCACCGCTTCTTTTTCCAACAACCGGAAGTTGGGTGTGGTTTTCCGGGTGTCCAGCAGTTTTGTTTTATACCCTTTCAG
>CALLZY010000133.1 GCA_937858715.1 uncultured Chitinophagaceae bacterium
CCAGCTATCTCTTTCGTTTATTATTGAAACACCATAATGAATATTGAATCAATTCGGGACTATTGTCTCTCAATGCCGGGTGTTGAGGAAACGCTGCCCTTTGGCCCCGATACGCTTGTCTATAAAGTAAAGGGGAAGATATTTTTACTGATGGGGCTCGACAGCGAAGACCTGAGCTTTAATGTAAAATGCGACCCGGACAAAGCACTTGAGTTGCGGGAGGAGTTTCCCTGTGTGCTGCCCGGCTACCACATGAATAAAAAACACTGGAACACCATTGTGGTGGATGGTTCAGTTTCTGCGAAGCAGCTTAAAGAATGGATTAATCATTCTTATGTGTTGGTGGTGGGTCTGTCTAAAAAGTGAAATAATGTATGTTTATTTCCATTATTGTCCGACAAAATGAGTGAACTTGTTGTTTGAACCAAAGTGGGTTCTATTGAATTCAAAATATTTAGTCGGACAATAATGATTCTTTCACTTGATCTTCTGGTAGGTCACAACCCATCCATAATTATCAAAAACATCTAAGTTCCCCTTTTTATTAATTTTATAATATTGGCTTGGCTCGTCAGCATCGATAAAAATTTCATCCTCCTTGTGTTTTGTTTTTCGAAGACGGCAAAGTTCAGATTCATTTTGTTCTGATGGAGAACACAGTTCCAGCGAATAGCCTGTGTTGTTTTTTTTAATTCTATATACTAAATCATCTTGTTTGCCAAGGTCAACCCAATGACCTAAATATTCTTTTCCACCATCAATCATATAAGATTTTAAACTCTCAAAATTTTGTTTGGTTTTCCCAATAATGTCAATATTAAACCCGGAGTTATATTCAACGACAGCCCACGAACCTCCTTCGTTTTTCATCCCTGGCTGTAAATAGCTTATATATATGTGGTCGGAAATACAATTCACTTGATTTTTAATAATGTCAGACAGCTCTTTCATTTCGTCTCTCTCATAGATATTTCCTATTCGTACAGAAACAATGCATTTAACTTTATTATTTAAGGAAACTCCTTCTATTTGATAACGGTAACTTTTTGATTTGCCTTTATCTTTATCACTACAGGAAAGGAAGAAGGAAAGAGACAGAAATATAAAAATTATCTTTGTCACAATTCTTTTTATAAATTTAATTCTTTTCTTTAACTATTTATATGTCTCCTTCTATTTTCTCCAAACTCCCCTCAGTCGGCACTACGATTTTTACTGTGATGAGTGGGCTGGCTGCGCAGCACAATGCGATCAACCTCGGCCAGGGTTTTCCTGATTTTCAGATGAACGAAGAATTGATTGCCCTTGTTAACGAGGCTATGAAGAATGGCTATAACCAGTATTCGCCCATGCCCGGCTGGCTGCCGCTGCGGGAAGCGATTGCAGAAAAAGTAAATTACCTGTACAGAGCTGATATTAATCCCGATACAGAAATTACCATTACACCCGGAGGCACTTATGCTATTTATTCAGCCTTCACCGCCATTTTGCAACCCGGCGATGAAGTGATAGTGTTTGAACCAGCCTACGACAGCTACATTCCAAACATTGAAGTGAACGGGGCAAAAGCGATTGCCATCAGCCTGGTGTATCCCGACTATCATATTGACTGGAACGCTGTGAAAAATGCCATAACCCCCAAAACAAAAGCTATTCTTATTAATAGCCCGCAAAACCCGACCGGCAGTGTAATCTCAGAAAACGACATTGCCGAACTACGGAAGATTGTGGAAGGAACAAATATTTTCATCATCAGCGATGAAGTGTATGAGCACCTTATTTATGATGGCATTCCGCATCAGAGTATTTTACGTTATCCGGATTTATTGCAGCGGACTTTTGTTTGTTTTTCTTTTGGCAAAGTGTATAACTGCACCGGCTGGAAATTAGGCTACTGCATTGCGCCTGCTGAGTTGACAAAGGAGTTCCGGAAAGTGCACCAGTTTAATTGCTTCAGTTGTTTTACTCCCACACAGGTTGCCCTGGCCGGATTTTTAAAGAACCGTGATGCCTATTTGTCGCTGGCGGGTTTCATGCAGGAGAAAAGGGATTATTTTATCAGGCTGATGCAACAAACAAAGTTTACCCTGCAGCCATCATACGGCAGTTATTTTATTTGTGGCACTTATGAAAAACTGAGCAATGAGGCGGATAAGGATTTTGCCATAAGGCTTACCAAAGAAGCCGGAGTTGCCACCATACCCGTTTCTGCCTTTTACCGTGATGGCAAGGACGATAAAGTAATACGGTTCTGTTTTTCAAAGAAGAATGAAACACTGGAGGTGGCAGTAGAAAAGTTGGTAAAAATCTGATGGCAGTATCATCCCGCTATAAAGGCATCATCTACATGCTGCTCGCTGCCCTCGGCTTTTCGCTGATGGGTGGGGCTGCAAAACTACTGAAAGGAAATTTTGGTGCCGGCCAATTAGTTTTCTGGCGAAACCTGGTTGGCTTTGCTGTACTTGTTGCCGGATTTATTATTAAACCACCCGTAAGCAAAGGCGGTCATTTATTGCTGCTTGTGTTTCGGGGTGTGGTGGGTGCTACCGCTTTATACACATTATTGTATTGCATCCTGCACATTCCGCTGGGTACAGCCATGACATACAGCCTTACCTCAACCCTTTTTATTGCTGTTTTTTCCTTTGTGCTTTTCAAAGAATATCATGGCCGAAGGGTGTTGTTTGCTGTACTCATCGGATTTGTGGGCATGCTGCTTATTTATAAACCCAATATGCACTTTCCCTGGTACTATCATGTCACAGGGCTGGCGTCAGGTATTGCATCAGCCGTCGCCTATATTTCTGTAAACCGGCTTACTAAATACTACGACACAAGGATCATCATGCTGGCGTTTATTGGCGCCGGACTTGTAATTCCGCTGCTACTGATGATAACGGCTGGAGTTTTTAATATCCGGACGGATGACGTTTTTTTTATTGAGTGGAAATGGCCTGTAGGCATACAGTGGGTGTATGTGCTGTGGCTGGGGCTTGCAGCTTTTGGTGGCCAATACTTTGTAACGAAAGCATACGGGGCTGATAAGGCGGGCATTGTCTCTTCTATCGGATATGCCAATATAGTATTCTCTGTTTTCCTCGGTATGCTGCTGGGCGATGCTTTTCCTGACTGGATGTCGTCCGCAGGTATTCTGTGTATCATTATCAGCGGAGTGATGATTTCCCTCTATAAACGAAAATCAACAGCCGGGGCAGAATAATAAACTGGGCAGGCAAAAAAAGATTTGTGCGTTTGGTTACTATTATCGTATTTTTGCGATAAAGGATAAATAAATGAGTCTGAAACAACACTGGGAAAATGTTTATTCCACAAAAAAAGGTAATGAAGTAAGCTGGTATCAGCCCAACCCGGCCACTTCGCTTGATTTCATAAATGAATTACAGATTCCGAAAGATGCTGCTATAATTGATATTGGTGGCGGCGACAGTTTTTTGGTTGACCACTTACTGGAAAAGGGGTTTACAAACATAACTGTGCTTGATATTTCTGAAGAGGCGCTTAGCCGGGCAAAGGAACGGCTGGGCGAAAAGGCCGTAAAGGTAAAGTGGGTGACAAGCGACGTAACTGCTTTTACTCCCACTGAAAAATATGATTGCTGGCACGACAGGGCTGCTTTTCATTTTCTTACTACAGAAGAACAGATCAGCGACTACCTTGCTGTATCAGAAAAGGCACTGAAGGAAGGCGGTAAACTGGTTATAGGGACATTCTCAGAATCGGGTCCGGAAAAGTGCAGCGGCCTTCCGATACGTCAATACAGCGAAACTTCGCTGACAACAGTTCTGAAAAAGTGGTTTGAAAAAATCAAATGTATCTATACTGACCACATCACACCTTTTAATAAGATTCAGAACTTTTTGTTCTGCAGCTTTAGAAAAACAACACTTCAATAATGGCTATTCATAAGAAAGAAGAGTTTTCCCAAAAAGAACAGGATCTTGCTGCCTTTGCCAAGGCCCTAAGTCACCCTGCAAGAATTGCGATACTTAAAGTACTGGCACAGCATAACGAATGTATCTGTGGTGAAATAGTCGAGGTGCTTCCCCTGGCGCAAAGTACAGTTTCGCAACATTTAAAGGAGTTGAAAAACGCCGGACTGATCAGCGGTACTGTTGAAGGCCCTCGCAGTTGCTATTGCATTAACTGGAAGGCTTTTGAAAAATTCAACAGCGAGTTTACTATACTTTTCAATCACCTGAAAACAAAAAATGAAAAGGCTTGCTGCTAAACCATAAAATTTTATAATTATGACAACAGATGAACAACTGAAGGAAATAGTAAAACAGAAGTACAGCGAAATTGCCCTGCAGGATAAAACAACCAATCAGTCTTCCTGCTGTGGCTCGGGTTGTTGTTCGACAGAGGTATATAACATTATGACCGACGAGTATAATGATATAAATGGTTACAACCCTGATGCAGACCTTGGACTGGGTTGTGGCTTGCCTACACAGTTTGCAAAAATTAAGAAAGGTGATACCGTAATTGACCTTGGCAGTGGAGCCGGTAACGACTGTTTTGTAGCAAGGGCCGAAACCGGCGAAACAGGAAAGGTGATTGGCATTGACTTTACTGAAGCTATGATAGACAAGGCAAGACATAATGCGGAAAAACTGGGATATAACAATGTAGAGTTTCGTATTGGCGATATTGAAAAAATGCCTGTTACGGCAAATGCAGCTGATGTAATAGTGAGTAACTGTGTACTAAATCTTGTGCCGGAAAAAGACAATGTATTTAAAGAAATCTATAGAGTGCTGAAGCCCGGCGGGCATTTTAGTATCTCTGATGTGGTGCTGGTGGGACAACTTCCCGTTGAGCTGCAGCATGATGCCGTAATGTATGCAGGATGTGTGTCAGGTGCTGTGCAAAAAAGTGAATACTTAGGTCTTATAGAAAAGAATGGATTTAAAAATATAACACTGCAGAAGGAAAAGGCGATTGTTTTGCCTGACGATATTCTCAAAAATTATTTTGATGAAGAAGGGCTTGAAAAATTCAAAGCTGGTGATACAGGAATATTTTCAATAACCGTGTATGCAGAAAAACCAGAGGCTTGCTGCGAGCCCGGATGTTGTTCTTAAAAAAGACCTTATGCAGAAAAAACTCTCATTTCTTGACAGGTATCTTACACTCTGGATTTTTCTGGCCATGGCTGTGGGTGTAATGACAGGCCGGTTTATTCCGGGAACAGAATCGTTTATTAATTCATTTCAATCTGGTACAACCAATATTCCCATCGCCATCGGGCTGATACTGATGATGTATCCGCCACTGGCTAAAGTGAAGTATGAAGAACTGCCTAAAGTGTTTGCCAATAAAAAAATACTGGCACTTTCGCTGGTTCAAAACTGGATTATTGGCCCGCTGCTGATGTTTATTCTTGCTATTGTGTTTTTAAGAAATGAACCGGGATACATGACAGGGCTTATTCTTATCGGTATAGCCCGTTGTATTGCGATGGTAATTGTATGGAACGATCTGGCCAATGGCGACCGGTTGTATGCCGCAGGGCTTGTGGCGTTCAACAGTATTTTCCAGGTATTATTTTATAGCTTTTACGCCTGGGTCTTTATTACCAAACTGCCGCCTCTCTTTGGACTGAAGGGCTATGAAGTTGATATTACTATTGGCGAAGTGGCTAAAAGCGTTTTCATCTATTTGGGAATACCATTCTTTGCAGGAATGATTTCGAGGTATGCGCTTATTAAGTGGAAGGGCGAAGAGTGGTTTTACCACAAATATCTTCCGGCGGTTAGTCCTGTTACCTTGATTGCCCTTTTGTTTACTATCGTTGTAATGTTCAGCCTGAAAGGAAATATGATTGTGGAAATTCCCGGTGATGTGCTGCTGATTGCAGCGCCGCTTACTATCTATTTTGCCATTATGTTTTTCTCTGCTTTCTTTTTGTCGCAGAAAGCAGGTGCTGATTATGCAAAATCCACATCGCTGGCTTTTACGGCTGCCGGCAACAACTTTGAACTGGGGATAGCTGTGGCGGTATCTGTTTTCAGTATCCACTCACCCGCTGCTTTTGCAGCAGTGATTGGTCCGCTGATAGAAGTGCCGGTGCTCCTACTGCTTGTCCGGTTTGCACTGAGCCAGCAAAAGAAATTTAAACCAACTGCAGATAAATGAAAAAGAAACTTCTTTTTGTATGTATTGAAAACAGTAACCGCAGCCAGATGAGCCAGGCATTTGCCGTTATGTTTGGCGGCGATGCTGTGGAAGCATATAGTGCCGGCAGCAGACCAAGCGGCATCGTAAACCCGAAGGCCATTGCCGCCATGAAAGAGCTGGGTTATGACCTGAGCACACATGACAGTAAGAGCCTTGATGAAGTGAAACAATATGCACCATTTGATGCGGTGGTAACTATGGGCTGCGGCGATGCCTGCCCCTGGATGCCCGCCAAACGGTTTGTTGACTGGAAGATACCCGACCCCAAACACATGGAACCGGAGGAGTTTAATAAAGTAAGAGACTTTATCGGCGAACAGGTGCAAAGCCTGCTTGATGAGGTTCTCACAGATTATACGGATTAACACAGAAGAAAACATTGACTTTATTCGGAAAGGCAAACAGATATATGATTTCTTCACAACAATCTGTGAGTATCTGCGTAATCCGTGAGAAAATGCCCTATCCCTTTATCATCGTCAGCAGCATTTTAAAACGTTCTGTTGCTTTAACGGCATGCGGAATATTTGCCGGAAGGATAATGCTTTGTCCCGATTCTAAGTGATGTGACTGACCGCCGATAATAATTTCGGCTTTGCCGTCTAATAATTGTATCAATGCCTCATGCGGGGCACTATGTTCTGAAAGCCCTTCTCCTTTGTCGAAAGAGAAAATAGTAACTGTACCGGTTGTTTTTTTGATGATTGTTTTACTTACTACCGATTTTTCAGCATAGGCGATGCTTTCTGCTGCATTAAAAATGTTGGCGGGGTCTATAGATGCACTCATGATTGTGAAAATTTTGATCAGGCTGTAAAAGTAGATAATATCGGACGGTTGTCCGGATAGAATTATCGGTATTACAATGTGTTGCTAAAATCGCAGAACAGAATCCGGCTGCTACTCAATAAACTATCTTCCTGCATTATCTTTGTGCTATGCAATTCGAAAAAATCCATAATAAAGGTCAGGCCCGTTTGTTCAAAAACGATTTTCTGGAAATGCTTACAAAGGCAAACCCTTTGGTTATCTGGGGAATGTATATTCCTATTCTCAGCTACATTATTTATTTGTCAGCAACAAAATACAATTACAGTACAGGCACTATATTGCTGGTATTTTTTGCCGGCATGTTTTTCTGGACTTTGTTTGAGTATATAGCTCATCGGTTTATTTTTCATTATGTACCCAAAGGAAAAACAGCTACTAAAATTGTTTATACGCTGCACGGCAACCATCATCATTATCCCCGCGACAGGCAGCGGCTGTTTATGCCGCCAGTACCGAGCCTGATAATATCATCCTCGTTGTTTGGATTAATGTACCTTGCTATGGACTCATATGCTTTTATGTTCTTTCCTGGCTTTCTTATTGGCTATCTTATGTATGGTACCATGCACTACGCCATTCATGCCTGGAACCCGCCGTTTAAATGGATGAAAGGACTGTGGAGAAACCATCACCTGCACCATTATAAAAACGAACACATGGGTTTTGGTGTAAGTTCCACTTTGTGGGATTATGTTTTCGGCACCATGTTCAACCTGAAAACAGAGAAGGAAGATAAGGAAAAAGTTCAGGAGCTGATGTTTGAAAAAAAGCATAAGGACTGATTTATATAACCATTTATTCAATCAAATGAAGACAACAAACATATTTTTATTGATGGCCGTAATGGCCATTTTTTTTGCCTGTAACACTAAAAACAAACAAGCCGCAGCCTTTCTTACAGCAAAAGATGCAGTGCGGCTTAACCAATTAATCTATAAAGAAAATACCAAAGAGACTTT
>CALLZY010000134.1 GCA_937858715.1 uncultured Chitinophagaceae bacterium
TGTCCTTGACTTTTTTGCCTGCCTGCCGACAGGCAGGTTACTTTTTTTGTCCAAGCCTGTCCGCCTCAGGCGGGAAAAAAAGTAAGGAAAGAAAAAAATTACCCCCACTTTTTTGGCAGCATTTACCCCATTTCCTATTTTCAGCAACCAATAATTTAGTAAACAATAAACCTGTCCCATGTATTCAACCTCCGAAACCGGCCATGCAAAAAATGCAGCCGCCTTCCGTGATTTAATTGCTTTCTGCACAGGCAACCCCGGTTACAATCCCTCGGCAACAGCATTAACCATCGCCTCCCTTACTGCAAAGCTCAGCGATGCCCGCACAGCACTCAGCAATGTTATGGCCGCACAAACCATCTTCAACAATGCCGTCAACAACCGCAAACTTGAGTTTCAGAACCTCAAGCCCCTCGCCACAAGAATTGTCAATGCACTCAACGCCTCCGGTGCCCCCGCCGAATCTGTAAAAGATGCAAAAACAATCATCAGGAAATTGCGGGGCAAAAGAGCCGCAGCAGAAAAACCCGGTGAGCCGGCACCCGGCACAACACCGCCCGGCAATCCAATATCGGTTTCGCAGCAGAGCTACGACCAGAAGGTCCAGCATTTCTCAAAGCTCATCGCCTTGCTCAGCACAACTGCCACCTACAACCCAAACGAAACAGAATTAACTATCACCGCCCTCCAGGCCAAACTCACCGCTTTGCAGGCCGCCGAAACTGCCGTTATTGGTGCGTACACCGCATACAGCAATAGCCGCATTGCCCGTGATGAAGCCCTCTACAATCCGGCAACCGGCCTCGTAGCCACGGCAGGCAATGTAAAAAAGTATGTAAAAGCCATCTCCGGCTCGGGATGACTGGACAAATTTCGAATAATTTCCATACTGATTTAATAAAAATACTCCATATGTCAATTTAAAATTTTTACTATACGTAAAACTAAAGTATTATGACTGGTAGCATTAGTTTGGTTTCAAAATTTCACCTTTCCCTGTACAAACCAAGTTATGCGAAGCATTTGTAAATTTCTGCTTCATAAAATCAAAATCAGTTAACTCTACAACATAAACCACGGAGCGAAGCCACTAAAGAATCTAATTTTATTCAAAAATGGATCGATTTGTCTCAAAAAAATAAATATTGTCTTCTATTTTTTTTGCAGATTCTGTTACTCCTGGTGGATACTCTGAATTCTTATCAAAAAAAGCAAACCCCTTGTATTTTGTTTTATTGTTATACATAAGGGCAACTGAAAAGGCTTGATACTGATTAGTTACACCATTGTATAAGTATCCATGCTGATAAATTTCAACACATTTAAGTTCAATCATTTTGTCTACTAAATTTTTCAACTCACTACTATTAACCTTTCCTTTTTGTAAAAACAATTCCAATTCATCCTTATCTTCCTTATAATTAAAAATCGTATTTACATTGGTGTCATCTATTTTAGCCTTAATTAATACTTCATTAGTTAAAGATTTATAATTTACTGCTAATTCAAAATAATTGTTTTTAATTGTTCTTTTATATAATTCAACAATAGTATCAATATCTTTTCGATTTTTAGTAAAAAATGACATATACGTGTTTTTACAACTATAAAATAGAGTAAAACTAAACAATACCGCTAATAATTTATTATACATAATTTATGAAATTAAATTTATTGTTTTATTAAAGTTGATACTCCATAAAGCATTTTTGTCATATTCCCATATGAAACTTTTTGATCAACAAATTCTCCATAATGCCAATATTTCATTTGATAAGGCTTACCAAAACCTAAATCTTTTATTCCGTGCAATTGAATAAAATGGGTAGGAAATAGGTTTTTAACAGTTGACCAGCTTTCATTTCTCAAAACAGGCCCATTAACAAATAATACAACCTGTCCCTTAGCCATTTGTTGTGTAAAATATGTCTCATATTGCCATATATTATTCCATCCCCCTACAGTTGACCCAACAGATTCCACTTTATAACCTAAAAACTCAGTAGCAATCGTATTAAATTTTCCCAAAGAACATGAAGCCCAAAGCGTTTGTTCATCCCCGGGATTGTAGTCATGCTGTTCAAATCGATTTAGTCCATCTTTATATTTATTTGCTAAGGCTAAGAACATAACTTGATCTGCGTGGTTTTCAGATAATGGCTTTGCCTCTGTTGCTCCTACATGCTTCCCTTGAGGTAGCCCCCCCGCATTTTCCAGCATACCTGGAGATGCATCTACATAAACACCATTGTATGTAGCACCCCCTCCACCATTATTATACATATCTACCATAAATTTTGCGTAACCTAAAGGGTCATTTTTAATCCACTGTTGACAAAGTGATGCATAACCACAGAAATTGGTCCCATCACCAGCACCTGGTTTAGACTCCGACCCTTGATTCAGAATAGTCGGATTATTTACATTTGCTTGTATATTTGCTAGATATTTAGCCGGATCAATTTTTTTCCATGATGAATTAGGCTTCAAGGTACCTATTTCTTTGAGATATGCCTGCGCTTGTTCCTTTGTTGAAGATGGGGTTGGGTTTCCATCATCTCCATTAGGATCAGCAATTAATATTGGGTTTCCATTATAACATAAATAAGGGCTTTCCCAAACTTTTATTACAGGATCAATATTCCATCTTCTTGCAACCTCTCCATTATATTCCCAAAACTCTGCAGTTTGAGCTTCAGCACTAATTTCATTGTTTTTACGTTGCCCATTGTAACCAAATATGATAGTGTTACCGACCGTTTTACTCAATGCTCCATAGCTTGTATAGTAGTTAGCAGATAATACTAAAGCTTCATACCATTCGATATTGATATTATTAGTTGTCTTCTGAGAAACCGCATCAGAAATGACAACCATGACATCCTGTTTATAATTATATAGATAATATCTTTTTTGCTTTCGTATCCAACAATTAAGGACAGTTGCCCCCAATCGCTGCATGTTTACATTTGTTTCGAGGGAGCCAATTTTAACACTACCATAAATCTGAACTTCAGTTTGTCTCAAACTATCAGTCATTTGATAGGTTGCAATCTCATTGCCACTCGCATCCTTCACATACCATTCTTGTAAGCCATCAATAGTTTTACTTATGCGCTGTCCACTTGCATTATAGCTGTAAATTATCTGCTTACCTTGCACGTTAGTACAACTTTGAAGTTTGCCATATACATTCCATACGGCATTAGTCACCCCTTGCATGTAAATCGTCAGCTAAAACTGGACTAAAAATAAGCTAATTTTAGATAGTGTTTCCATTGTTAATTCTAAAAACAAATGTTATGGGAACAAATCAAAAGCAGTCTACAGAAAACTTCATTAAAGACATACGCCGTAAGACCAGGCGTTTATTTTCCTCAGAACAAAAGATTCTCATTGTCATGGAGGCTTTGCGAGGGGAAAGCTCCACTGCAGAAATCTGCCGTAAGCATGGTATTCATCAGACCTTATTTTACAAATGGAACAAAGAGTTCATGGAAGCAGGTAAGAAACGCCTCAACGGTGATACTACCAGGGAAGCTACGAGTGATGAAGTAGCTGAACTTCGTAAAGAGAATCAGCGGTTAAAGGAAATGGTAGCAGACCTGATGCTCCGCTACGATATTGTAAAAAAAAGCTTGACCATTTTGGAATAAGCGAAAAATATCAACGTCGTATGAGATTATCAGCAGCAGAAAAACAAGAAATCATAAAACTGGTTGATCGTTCAGAACTTGGGGTAAACAGAACTTTGGATCAGCTGGGTATAAACAAAAGCACATTTTACAATTGGTATAAAGCCTATTCAGACAAGGGTTCAGAGGGGCTTGAATCAAAGCGCAGCACCCGGCAACAATGGAATAGTATACCCCAGACTGAAAAGAACCTTGTGGTTGAAATAGCCCTTGAATACACCGAGCTGTCACCCCGGGAGTTGTCTTGTAAGCTCAGTGATACCAAAGGCATATTCATCTCCGAATCCAGTGTGTACAGGATTTTGAAGGCAAGAGGTCTGATTACCAGTCCTTCACATATCTTAATAGCTGCAGGAAATGAATTTAGTCAAAAGACCTGCGTAGTTCATGAAATGTGGCAGACAGATTTTACTTACTTCAAGATACTGGGATGGGGCTGGTATTACCTGAGTACAGTCCTGGATGATT
Source organism: uncultured Chitinophagaceae bacterium (assembly GCA_937858715.1). Classification (GTDB taxonomy): domain Bacteria; phylum Bacteroidota; class Bacteroidia; order Chitinophagales; family Chitinophagaceae; genus JJ008. Next base: position 4,164 of record CALLZY010000134.1, read on the forward strand.
ACAGTCGCTTTATTGTTTATTGGGAACTCTGTAAAACAATGAAGACAGAAGATGTTCAACGGACAATCAACAGGGCACTGGAAACTGCGAAACTGCCAAAGGGTTTTAGGCCGAAGTTATTGTCAGACAATGGAGCTTGTTATATCGCATCAGAACTCAAGGAATTTTTGAAGGACAAAAAGATAAAATTAATACACGGAAAACCCAATCATCCGCAAACCCAGGGCAAAATTGAACGTTACCACCGTTCAATGAAAAATGTGGTAAAGTTGGATCATTATTACTGTCCGGAGGAACTGGAAGAAGCATTATCAGCCTTTGTTCGTTACTATAACCAAGATCGCTATCATGAATCTCTTGGAAACGTTACACCGGCGGATGTTTATTACGGAAGGCAAGAAGAGATTTTTAAGTATCGGGAAAGAATCAAAATGTTAACCTTTAAAAGGAGAAGGCAGAATTATCTAAAACAGAAACTTGCATCCTAATTTTTAATTTGTACCCTATAAAACTAAAAACAAAAAGTATCTTTAAATCAAGAAACACTCTCTAAGAGATAGTTCAGTTTGTTTTGACGACATACAGGTATTTATAATGTTTGAAACAGGTCAATTTCATTTTAGAAACACGAACTGCTCCAGTTATCTTTTGCTCACATCAAATAATCATAACAATAGAATACCTTCTTGATGCGCTGCATCAATTTTTACCATGCCTGCTGGCGACAGTGTAGATACAAGTATTACACTATACTGCTAACAGTACATTTAATTTTTCTTTTGCTTGAACGTAGTAAAAAATGGAAAAAATAAGTGCGGAGATTTCATTTACTGATGCCACATGATAAAAACACTTATAAAAATAAAACTATGGTAAGTTTTTGAATAAACAATAAATTCATTATTATTTTTTTTGTTTTTTTACTCAATGTAATTCAAGACCGTATTTTTACTATGCGATTATTTTTCTTGACGTGAAACTCAAAGATTTAAATTCAAAATGAAATCATAAAGCAGAAATCGAAGTATAAAAATTAAAAAATCACTTTAATTTAAGCATATAAATCCCTGTCGATAATGGCTAAAATCAACTTGCAAAAAAAAGATCAAGCTATAATACACTATAATGAATTTGAAAAGTCAATTGAAGAATATAAAGTATTCTATAAGACACATCTTATCAAAATAAAAAACAGAAGTGAAATACTCCCCAAACTTTATTCATTAAGTTTAAAATTTTATAAAATTGAGCCTGCAAAAGCTCACTTTTTAAACACTGAACTTTTGCATCTAACAGCTGAAGCAGAGGAGTTTATTGAAAATTACTTTGGCAACGAAGTGGTTGCTATATTTCGAAAATCCATACCTAAACAACTACCCCAAAACAAATACTTAGATAAAGTTGGTCATTCCTTTTGGCTGGGTTTATTGGCCTCTTTTACCGATACAATGGAAGCACTGAATACAAGAGCTACCCAGGAATGGAATTACCAGCGAAATTTTATTGTCTTTCTAAACAACTGTTTTGTTAATTATGGATTACATCAAAATATTTTAAAGAGAGCACCAGAACAATATAAGAGATTCAATCTTGTTGTAGAACACTACTACCGTTCAAGAAAGCCAATAACACTGGTGAAATATCTGCTTTCATTTCAAGAATTCAATAAACAGTTCATTAAACCATACACTAGCATGCTTCCGTTGCAACATGATGGCCAACTGATTCCTTTCAATAAAATAAGCAGGATAAGAATTACTACAACGTTTTTAAAAGATGATGAAATTGTTTTGTTTGCAGAAAAACATAATTTTAAATGGGGGAATAATGCGACAGATATTGAATTGTTTGTTAACGCCTGTTTAAATGAAACAGAAAAATATCATCCCAATCCTTTCGAAAAGGAATCTTACACAAACGAAGTTGATAAAATATTTATAGCTCAAACTTACCAGGCATTGAAGCCATACCCGAATTCATTGAAATCATTTAAAGAGGCAATGGAAAAGTTTGAGAAAAAAATTTATAAAAGGAATCTCCTTGATGATCTTCGGCTTAGTCTTGAAGATTTACTCAGGCAAGTGCTTAATAATAAAAAATCATTAGAAAACCAGTTGCCTGAAATAGGAAAGTATCAAAAGACAAAGGGGGCGTCACCTGAAATAGTAAATATGTTTCAAAAGCTTATAGATTATTATTCCCAATACCAGAATAACTACGTTAAACATAATGACAAAGTAAATGAGGCCGAAATTGAATTCGTTATTAATTTAACCGTAACATTTATTAAGTTTATTGCTAAAAAAGAAGAGCTTTAAGAATTTACAGGCTATCAATTGAGTGGAGTATTTTTTTAATCTCTGATAACGACTTTGTCGTTTTGTCGGTGCCTCTAAAGTTTTCCACCATTCTGTTCGTATACCAGTTTAAATCAGTAGCTCTTTCGTATTGAGTTCTTAAAATTTGCATTGATCCATCCAGGAACTCTATTACTTCTATCAAATCAGATTCACTTTTCGCTGCAAGTGCATTTAACCATTCTAATAAAATGCTTTTTGCTGAATCATGAAATGATCTTCTGTCATTGTAGTCCTCATCAATGAGAAGATACATTAAATCTGAGATTTCCAACAGAGCTTTGCTCGTATCAACTGATTTTATAGAATGACTGCCCTGAATCGAGTAAGGTGCCTTTAGCTTCAACCGAATTTCATTTGCCAAGAATCGAAATGCTTCAAAGTCACCCAGATCAGTCAGGAATTGGTTATACTTTATTCTGTTTTCATAGCTGATAGCTCTGTCACTTAAGGCATTTTTAATTATTATTGATACTTCAACAGGAAACAATTTGTAGACTTTTTCAACCAGATAACTAAAGAAATAACTGTTATAGTCGGTATAATCTTTTAAAATTGTAAAAATCTCTTTATAATCACCTCCTAATTCAATATATATATCTACTGCATCTGACTTGTTCACATATTCATTTTTCATTGACTTTATACATTCTAAGATGCAATTTTTTGCCTCGATAATATTAAGGTATCGGCACAGTCCAATGTGTGTTCCAAGCACTGATTCGTGCGTTATTCCCTCTTTTATGTTCTGATGAATTTTCTTTCTGAATTCGATTTTGCCAGATGCTGAAATTTTATCAAGAATTAGCTGGCTTATGGATTGCTGTTTATTAAACCTTGAATTTTGAATGCTTCTTATTCCCTCAGTATCCAGCCATACCAAATCCATCAAATACCTTTCAGATGTGTTAAAACCAAACTTTTTAAAGATTTCACCAAGTCTCAACTCTTTTGTTTTCCAATGAAACTTATTCCCCTCCGTCCATAAACAGTTTTTGAAGTCAGCTAAAGCAATATTAGTGTCATAATACCGCTTAATTATTGGAATAAGAATTTTATCACTGTTGTCAGCTCGCCTATAATAGTTTAATATTTCTTCGGCCTGAAATACTTCAAACTTTTCTTGGTGGTCAAGAAATTTTAAGCACTCATTTAATGTTACCCTTTTTTTACCTTTTAACCACCCTGACAGAAAACGGAACAAAAAATGGGAATCTGAGGATATTCTTATTTCACTAACATTATTATCTACCTCAATAAATAAATCCGATTCCGGGATGCTATTTTTTCCATAAGCATGAAAATAGTTAATTACCCCCTTTTTAAAGGCTTCCAACGATTGAATAAAAACTAAATCATTTTCAAGTTTTCTTTTTTCTGCCTCCTGATATTTCTCATGTAATTTGCTACCCTCTTTATTAATTATTGTGCCTTCCGTTAAGTCTACGCAGAGCTTATAAAAATCGTCGGCTATTTCATTTTTGTGTTTATACCTTAAAGCAGAGACACAATTCCATAGAATTTTATTTGCATAACCTCCCTCCTCAAATTCAAAAAGAATATAATCATAACAATCATAAGTTATAAGAGTACCAGTTTCCCAATCTTGATCCTTGAATATGCTATCTTTAAGAACCCTGACAAGTAACCAGTGAGAATTTGTCTTATCAAGGAATTCGTCTATTTCTTTAAATTCTTCCCGTAAATATTTTCTTCCTAAATTTTTAATTAGTTCAGCTACTGAGAAAATTAAGCATGGATAGTCTGTGAAATAATATGAAAGTTTTTCAAATAATCTTTTGAAAAACTCTTTCCCTGTTATGCTGTGTTTTTCGTAATAGGTAAGCCAATCGTTTTCTTTAATTCTTAAGACCAGTTTTGAAAGATGCTGCGGAATATCTGAACTCAATAGAAAATCCTGAAGATTATGTTCAGATCCTCCATGACTTATTTCCTTATTATATTCAATCAATAACGATACTCCCTCTAACCCATATTCATAAAATTTATCAGCAAGATTTACTACTCGGAGTAATTCATAAACCTCATCCCGAAACTCATGACTATTGTTTAAAAGGTCAAATCCAACTAACTGCTCAATAAGTTCTAAACCCCCAAACTTGTGCTCCGTAAGAACCTGAATCAAATTTGCCGCATAATATGTATCAGTTGTTCCGTTTAATTCTTTTACAACAAAATCTGCATATGCCTGCTTTTGCTGTTCATTTAATAATGAATTCCGTAGTATTCTGCAGCAAACAATCTTTACAGTTATAGTAGTATCTTTTTTTGAAAGTAAGTCCAGCACATAGTCTTTGCAAGCAGAACTTGGCTGGATAAATTGCCCAACTGTATCCTCGGTAACAATAAGAGTTCGGATATTTAACTGAATACACCTATTCATTAACTTTTTAAGCAACGATAATTTTAAAGCATCAGTATACATGGAGTTTTCTGTCTGAAAAAGCAGTTCAATATTATCATTTTCAATAAACGTAAATATATTCTGGAAAAGATCAGTATCAATTTCTAATATTGAAAGCAGTGATGATAAAGTCTGAATCCATTTCGTTCTCACCTTTTTAAAAGTAACCCCCACTGCGCAATGCGAAACAATATCCTCAAAGGACATTTTTGCTAATTTCCTGGCAGCTATATGCTCCTGAAAAAGAGCATTTACAAAACTCCAGTTGTTTTCCGAGTGAGTAATAAGAGAATTATGCTGAAGCAATAGTCTTTCATCGGTTGTAAATAATGTAGAAATATCTTCAGTTGTAAACATATTTGTACCGGCTAACTGTAGGGCAAACGCAAATTTTTCAACAACATTATTAAACTGATAGACCTCATCCTTTATTGCTTCACTCCCTTTTAGCTTTCGGTATTTAGTAACATTAAATGACCTGTTAATTAAAGAATCTATTACTAAGGCTTTACTTCCAGGAAGCTTGTGAGGAGGCTCTTTATATTGATGAACAATATTTAGTAGGTAAAATGGATGGAAAAGGAGACTTGCAAACCCTTTTCGGGATGCCTCTTTTTCAAAATCATCTGCCAGATCCCCAAGTGCAGCTATGATATAATTATTAACATCATAGTATTGCAGGTTGTAAAGGTCGTAGGTATCAAATTTGGGGAGGTTTCCTTCAACATTATACTTTGCATAAAAAAGCTTTCGGCAGGAAAACACAATTGATACAGGGCAGTAAGCTAATGAAAATTCATTTATGTAATTTATCATTTCACTAAATTTCTCGGTCGGCACTTCGTCAAGTCCATCAATCACTAATAGTATATCTCTTAAAGGAATATTGCGCCACTCTCCGTAAATTGTATTGAGCAGCTCTGCAATTGGTTGAACATTGTGTTCTTTAATTTGAAGAAATATCGGAAAAAGATGAGGGTATTCATTTTGAATCTGAAGTACAGTGTGTTTTATGTACGAACTCTTTCCATGATATGCATCCCCTACAATGCAAACCCTTTTTGCTTCAGTTCTGTCTTCTGTAATTATACTTAGTAAGTTAAAAGTAACAACAGGTGAAAAATCCCAGGCAGCCCCGCTTTCTACAATCCTTTTTTGAAGCTTTACCAATTTCCTTTCAATATAATGGGGAACAGGTTCAATATTTTGAATTCTGTTGTAACGTATCTCGGGATAACAAAAATTAATTGCTTCAGACTCCCCAAAAAAAGCTCTTACTAAACCAAAACGGTTCCGGAGTTTAGACTCAATTTCATTTTGATCCCAGCAGTCAAATACTAAACCACTTTCATTTTGAAGTTCAATTTTAGAAGTATTAATAAAACTCTGTAAACTGGGGCTTTGTAAATCCGCTGAAGTAGCAAGTATAAAATCTGATGATTTTTCAAAATAGTGACTTCTTCGAAAATCATCTATGATTCTCTTAATATCACTTTGTGTAAGTTTCTTTTCTTTTTTACATTGTATACAAATGAATTTTCCATTTGACCTTTTTAAACTTATGAGGTCAATCCCTTCTTGCTTTTGTCCCTGTTTGAGATATTCAGAAAAATTACAGTCAGGAAAAATCATTTCAGCAATTTCAATGCAGAGCCTTTGAAATTCTTTCCAATTAAAATATTCCCAATTAAGCCTTTCTTTCATTATAATTCATATTTTAAATAAATTAAAAATATTGACTATCATCATACTCTTAAGTAAGACATACACTTCAGCATTTTGCCGTTAAATGTATCAGTTTTTAAAAGGTCTCTATGGGAAATCGTAAAATAGAATCCCAACTGCTTTGCTTGATGTTGTATCCATTACTGTTAACTATATAGCCTGTCCTCTTTAGTATATTTCTTTAGGCCAAATTTTGTAAGTTCATAGAAAGATACAACAGGCATTTCTCTTACTTGGGTGGAGACAGCTGGCAGGATATGCCTGGTAACAACCAATGATACAATACTGTAATCCGAACCAACTTTAAGCTTTCCCGTTACATACTTAATATTTTCCCGAAGCCATATATCTCTTTTGACATGCTTATTTATCATGCCAGGTGATTTATCATTACCCAGGTAATTATCTATTTCACGTCGAAAATCATACGCAACTTTTGATTGATGGGTGTTTTTACATTCAATCGAGTAAATTACTTTTTCAGTATCATCTATGGCAAGTATGTCTATATCGCCCTTGTCTTCAGCTGCTTTAAAAAAGCCCCTGGGTGAAATTTTTACTTCATAATCCATTACTCTTAAGAATGGACAATTTGACCTTAACCAGTTAAATACCTCATTTCTGTATTCCTTGCCCTTAATCGCATTTTGCCGGGCAAGTAATTGCTGCAGCTCTTTCTGATTTTTATCCACTTTTAATGTTGCCATGCCAAATCCTGAAACAAGGTTTTCTGTTGCTCCCCATAAATGACGTACGCTGATAATGATCATATAGTCATTTTCAATTTTTAGTCTGATAACCGGCTTTGAAAGATATGAGATAGGCCTGTTATAACGCCAGGGATAAGTATCCTCTTTTTTATACCCTAACGGTGGCAAAAGAATATCTTGCCGTTCCAGAAAGCTGAGTTGATTGATATAGCTGCTAATTTCTGTTTCCGAAAAGCCTCCTTCACTTCTCAACAGGTTAACAAAGTCACCTTCTATAAAAGTCTCAACAGACTTGTTTTTTTCAAAAAGGTAATGAGCGATCCAGTGGGAGACTACAGGAATATCATACAGGCCAATTCCCCATACTTGCCTGAAGACTGTATTTGTATACTCAAAGTACTCATCTGGTTTTACCTTTTGATTATCAGCTTCAGTGTTACGGTAAAAGGCATTTTTGAAATCTTTTGTGTAACTGTCATACTCTTCTCCATACAGTTTTTCAGTAAATTCTTGGAACTCTGCATTACCTTCTTTAAGATTCACACCAATTCTGCCAGAGGGTAAAAGGCCAACATCCATCTGGCGAATTTTATATTTTATCTCATCAGAAAGCGAACCATACTGAATGATTTCTGAAGTAGTAGCTAGCATATAATCGATATCATCGTCATTCGCCTGTTTTTTGCCTGTTGGCAGCTTACAGGCAACAAACTCTATGAGAACCCGCATCGCCAGTGAGCTTAATGTTAAATGACGTTCAGTCTCCGAAAATTCGTCATAGACATTATAATATTTACCAAAACAGGCTTCCCGTGCTGGATAATTAACTTTCCTGAATGAGCGTTCCTGAAGAAGCGGCTCGTGTCTTCGCATAAGAAATAGCAACAAGGGAAGTCCGTCATAGTGCTGAATTAGTCGACGCAATTTTTCATAATGGAGATATGCCAGGTCATTAAATAACTTTATTTTTCCTTTGTCATCACTTATTTTTTCAGGCACAGGGCATTTATATCCTAACCATTTCACTTGGTTTTGCAAAATATTGGATACATCACTCTTTGGAATTATCCGGGGTTTTTGAACATCGACCTTGGCAATACAAAGATCCCGGTCTCCTGTGGCAAGAATCATCATTTTTTTTATGCCCAAAGGCACCGTGCTCTGAATCAGGCGATCTCTTTCATACCCACCAAGTTTAATTCCCGAACCTGTAGCTTCTATCAGCAGACCCAACATATCCAGGATGAATGCCATAAGCTCCTGTTCCCCTTCATTATCAGGACGAGACAGGAACTGTATAATACCGATCGGAATTTTAATATCAATAGTCCTGGCACCTTTATTAATCAGGTATTTCATATTTGTTTCAGCTTCCTGAGGCTCAAACATATTATTTATAGTATGGAATTTTTCGTCCATTGATACTGAAAACAGTACAGGTCGTTGCCCTAATTGATTGATGAAGTCCTTTGCTGTATCATACATTTCATTTAGCCAGTACATAAAGCCATTGATATAAATCTCTGCTCCGATATCATTTGGCCCTGCCGGAATAAACCATATTGGGCAGGAATATTTTAAAAGACAGCTGTGAAAATATCCATAGTGAACTGCTTGTGATATATAAGCAGGATAATACTCATCTTTCCTGTAACAAGGCACCATAAAATCCTCCTTAACTCCGGGCATTATAATGCCAATCTTATCCATTTTCACTATACCTTTTCGCCTTACTTCGCTTTCAATCTCAAAACCAAACACAGCCGAAGAAAAAGGTTCTTCATCAGGGTCGTAAAAAGATTCTTCATTTCGCTTATACCATTTGAATTTTGAATAGTGGGTTTGAAGTGGTGCAAATCTGATTTTCTTCTCAGCTATATCCAAATCTTTTGCATACTTCCACAAAGTCAGCCGGTCAAATTCCCAAACCCGCATAAGTACTTCTAATTCTTGTATACCAAAGAACAACTGATAGTCCGAATTCCTGAAAAACTTAAAAGACAAACCAAGCACCCCCAGAGAACGTGACTTATTGATAATACACACCATCAAAATTTGATGCTCTGGGAATAAATTTTTTACTGAAGCAGTTTCTGATTCCACTTTCTGATAATAAACAAGTGAAATACTTTCCCTGTTCTTTGCATCAATAGTATAATCAGGATTTTCAGTAATCATCGTCAGATAGACCAGTTTATTCGTGTCTATCCTCCAAAGGCTTTGGTCTAGCAGGAAAGCTGAAGACATTCCATCCGTATTGAAAGAGAACTCTTCAAACCTCCAATCCATCAGTTTTATGTAGGACAATAATTCTACCTTACAGTGATTTTCATATTCCTTCAATAATACCTCCAGGCAATTGAATGACCGGGCTTGCCGGATAATAAAATCATTTACGCAAGTAAGTTCTGCTGTTGGCATCAAAAGAATCACTTCATTGCCAAGCCTTATAAAGGGATATTGTAGTAAGGGGTTTTGATTTGGATCACTAAAGTTTAATGCCGTTGTTGAATTATGAAAGATAAACTGATCTATTGTATCGCATGGTATCTTCAACTCTTCCGAAATTTTTGCTATGGCTTCATTAGTCCAGCAAAATAAGGCCATCCCTTCAAGAATCATAGGCTCATCAGGTATTTGCAATTCTGGTACTAACTGCTCTTCAAACATCCGGTGTGTCAACCCCATATTTCTGGCTATTGTGTCATGCAAATAAAAAACTAAACGCAGCCCTTCATTTACTGTTCTTTTAAAAGCTTCAGGCAGCTCATTTCTGAACTGAATAGCGTAAATCAGTCCTTGAACAATTTCTGTTGCGCCTGCTGAAATCCCTGGGAATACAATGTGGTTATCGTTATCAAATATGATATTTTCAGTAAAAAACTCCTCTGGCGGATCTTCGGCCCAGTGCTTAGTACAAACTTGCTTAATATCCCTCAATAGCTTAGAAAAATCAGTTGGACTATCATTCCTCTTTATTTCACGTAACAATTCTGTAACAAGATTTTCCAACCGGATATTCTTTCCGTGATTTCCGGGCTGCACACTCAAATAGCTTAGTACTTTAAAGACATCAGAATAGTTGTACTTCTTAAGAATATCGAAGGAAGCTTTCATAATCACTTCCTGGTTTCGTTTGTAATCTTCCAAAGCTTCCACAACCGAATGAGTAGCTAATACCGATTTACCCAAACAACACTTCTTATATTTCAGTCCACTGCCACAAGGACAGAGGCTGTTTCTTGATACACTAGTCATATATTACTCGCAATACTGAAAAGTACCCTTCAGTACAATCCTAATAAGTGTAAAGTTATTTTAGTACAACATATAGTACAACACATTCCCCATGGATTCCTAATCACTCCCTAATCACTCCTCAATCATTTCTTAACCTGCATTTATCTTGGTATAGATTCTTCAGTAGGGATTACTTAGCACGTCCGTCCTTAAAAATCGACCAGCCTGACCCTTTGCAACTGCTGAACCTATGTATTTGCTAACTGTTAAAGAGTTTATCAAAAAATGGGGCATGCCTTTTTTCCACCGCCCGGAGCAGCTGTTCAAACGTTATTACTTCAAGATGAAGGTTGATTTCCGGATTGATTTTATACAATGTCCCAAAGGGAGTTGGTTTATAGCCTTTTGTCAAGTTATACTCCTTCAATCTCGGCGGTATTACATCTACAATTACATACCCAAACTTTGGTGTGTCTTTTTGCAGTATCACTTGACGTCCTTTATAGTTCTTCTTATTATCTGCATACATGAAATCATCAAAATATTTTTCAATAAGTTCAGAAAACTCCCACCGCATATTTGATTTGGCCTTTTGATGTGCCGTCTCTCCAGGACGTTTAAACTCAAATATCACCATTGAGGATAAGTCTCCTGAAGTGTCCGAAGAAAAGCTAATGGGATTATCAAAAATTTCCGGAAGAGAATTGACCATCAACAAATCCGGTTCCAGGCTGCTCCGCTTTTGTGACACGCTGGTAATCGGTTTATCCGAATCTACAAAACTGTACGTCGCAAAACGCTCATCTAACAACCATAAATTGTGAGACTCATAATCAATTTTATCGAGTGACAGCCCCCTGGGAAATATCAGATTGTGTATGTCCTCTTCCAGTTTATATTTTCCATCCTTGTCAGCTTCCAGAAACTTATTAAAAATGTCTATAATCGCCTTTCGTCTAAGCATATAGTCAGCCAGCGAATCCGTATCATACAAGGTCTTTTCAATTAATTCATCCTTTATCTCACGTATTGTATCTTCACTAATGTCCTTTTGCTCTATAAATTGCTGAATCCTTGTATCGATCGCTTTACGTTCTGCGTAGGCAATCCTGTGCAGGTACTCTTCCTTTTTATCCTCACTTAAATTGGGCGGAACAGAAGATAATATATCCTGACGGTTTCCAAAACGCCGGTACCTCGGGTTTTTACCGATAAAATCCTGCAACTCTTTTTTATTCCGATCCTGCGTTTCTTTTACAAAATCATTATATGCGGTTTCTAACTGCCTCGCTAACGCCGTTTCGATTTCATCGAAACTTAAATCATCGCTATTACTCACAAATAGGCCGTTCTCCTTGTCCTGAGGTATATCAAAACCATTCCGGGCAGAAAATACTTTTTTATTCAGATAATCAGACACAACATATATATCCAGAAAATAGGACACCCCATTTTCAATTATTGGATACGCAAAAATAGAATTTACTCTTGCAATACTTTTGCCATTACCCACTACCCTTGAATTAGCGCAGTAGTGTATATAGTGGTTCTTACGGTTGTTATTTTTTACAGACCTTGTAATATAATATTTGAACTTATACTTGGAAAGAGGAAACTCCTTCTCACGCTCTCTGGATAAATTTGAAAATAAATCATTCACAATCTGCACCTGTTCATTTTCAACATCTAAAACCTCAATTCTTGGAAGCTCTCCACACAAATAATAAACTAAACAATGTTCCATAATCCGCTCTGCTATCTCTGCTGCACTCAATGCAGTATACTCCCGGATTTGTTCCTTCGTCTCATGCAATTCCACAATAGTTTTTGGAACCAGGTCTCCCACATCACTACTCTCGTTTACCTCCACCTCCTTTTCTGTATCAAAACTGATTTCACGTCTTTTACTCTTTTGGTTTTCAATAAACACAGAGTTAATGGTAACACTCTTATAACCGGCAAGCATAGTAAACCGGCCAATGCCTTTACACCCCAGTGCCTTGTTTTTTCTGCTGTATGCAGTCTTAAATGACGTCAGATTTGAATCAGTAAACCCTTCCCCATTATCGATAACTTTAAACCCTGTAATAGTATTTTGACCAGTAAAATTAAGTGTTAAAGGAGGCCTGCCCCTGACTATTTGCACCTGTATTTTCTTTTCTGATTTTCTAAGCTCCTTAGTCAATTGTAAACTTATTATTGCATTTACAACTGCTTCAAACAAGGGCAGTAACGCATCTGCAGGTTTTAAATCAATTTCACTTACAATATTTTTTACAGGCAATTCCATATATCATACTAAATTACTTAGTATTATTTATTTTTACAAATTTAATTCCTGTCTATTATTCATAGACCTTTTTCTGTAATTATTTAACAATAACTAAGCCTTTCCGTATTTACTGTTCTTAAACACCCAAAGTATATCCTCTTTCAATAATTTTTACTTCTCATAACTTCTTTTTAATTGCCCATATAACAGCCACCCAAAAAAAAGGCTGAATCTTTATTCCTGGCTAGCTTTATTAGTGTTTTAGTGCGATGTACATTTTAATTATAAGATCAACAATGCCCCGGTTTCTACCGGGGCAGCTTTTTAACCAAACTTACTAAAACAACTACCTCCTTAATTTAACAAAGAGCGTATATAAAACCTGAAGCTGACATTGTTTGTTAAAGCCAGCTCCCTGTTTTTACATTAGTAATTAGTAGGGCTAATTTGAGTATAGAGATTTAAATCTTAAACCGGCCTCTGTTTCCACGAGGCTTTTTTTTGTTGTATCAGGACCAGACACTGTTTTTATGTTCCATACGAAACATTCATGCGACACTATCTGCTCAAACTTGTAATTACTTATAATTTTCTTTAACAACTCTCAATAACATACCAAAAGTGGAAAGTGACACTTTTGCTCCATTGTATGTTTGCAGTGTCAATCAATTCTATTTACAGTTTATACTTTCAGCATGATAAAAATTAATGGCCCTCCTAAAACAACAACTGAAAAAAGCATCCATTTTTTTTGACACAGTGCTGTATGGCTGTAGTAATTGTATACATATCATCTCATTCCGACCCTGCTGCAACCAAAACTTCGTCACCCATGAAAAATAAATGAATGCCGTGGCATAAAAAACTGTACAGGAATATTGATTGACATTTGATTCCTGATCTTTTCTTAAAAAACTGATCGCTAATGCGATTACTTCTCACTGCTCAACTGATTGAAAACAATTTCATCCAGCAATAGCTCAGTTTGCCAGTAACAGAGATAATCCATCCGAGATCAAAAAAACCAAAAACTCATTCGCCAAAATAAAAAATATGATACAAGAAACGGCAATAATAAGCACCGTTGCAAGCATTGACTATGTAAACGGAATTTATGACAATGGCAGCTATTTAAGGATCGTCTTAAATGGAGGAGCCTTACTCATCAATAAATACCAAATTAAAACTATCGACACCATCAGAAACGATACCGTCCGGATCAATATTGGCGAAGGCCCCTTGCGGAATATCTACATTAAACTGGCCGATGTAGCAGTACCTGCGGGACTAGCCGATGCAGCAGCTCTAAGAGACGCTGTGGTTGCAATGGTAAATATTTCTGCGGCAGGTATGGATAACACCAGGCTTGATGCGGGAATTAACGAACTAACCCAGATTAGGAACCTGTTGGTCACTCTCTCTGCCAAATGGCAGCAAGGTGAATTGGGCGGCTGTGATTTTGCTTGCAAAATGCCGCTCAGAGAAGATGAATCGCAACCGGGTATTGTTTACAAAGGTTTTGCCATACCCAGCGCCAGCACAAATGAGCCGGTTTGGGCAATTGTGAGAATTTACAAACAGGACAATCAGCTTATTTATCAATGGGCCGATGGCAATCAGCTCTATGATAATATTTGGGATAATCATCTTAACCTGGTCTATACAGCAACATCATCTGTTGACGGCCCGTTACTGGATGTACTGCAAGCAGCTTAATATCTTATTATTAACTAAGCTATTTCAACTCCGGAGCTATGCTCCGGAGTTTGCTGCTTGCCCTTATTCAAAAGCTGTACTACTGGATAAAAACATGCTAGCAGGCTAATGCAATCTCAACTATATATTATTTTATCTCTGCTTATTTAATCAATCCGATTGCTCAGTTTTAAATCCATTAATTCGATCTTATGAAAATTGTTACGACTGGCGCACACCGCTTTGAAAATATAAATCCAAATTCTGAAAAACTGACCGTTGATAAGCTAAGGATCTTTCCAGGATGTGAAGGATATACCGATGCCGAAGCCGAAAATATCATCGCTTCGCTGGAACTTTTAAGTGAAATATGTTATAACGCTGCCAAAGAAAACAAAACACATAGTATTGATAATCAATTAACTGTATCTTTATGCCCTAAAAAAACAGCCGCATGAATACTCATATGCAATCTTTCACTAAATGGGCTAAAAGGTCAACTAATTCCACCAGCCGTACCGGTGATAAAACCGCCGTTGTCTATACCCGTGTTTCTTCTAAAGAACAGTTTGATACAAATCTGTCGCTGGATTGGCAACGCAAAACCATTGACGAATATGCAAGCCGCTGTGGGTTTCAGGTTCAGGAATATTTTGGCGGTGTATACGAAAGTGCCAAAACCGATGGCCGTGTGGAATTTAAACGAATGCTGGATTATGTAAAACGAAACAAGAAAGTAACACATATACTGGTTTACCTTCTTGACAGGTTCAGCCGTACCGGTGGCGGTGCTATTAAACTGGCTAAGGAACTACGTGAAAAGTATGGTATCACTATTATCGCCGTTACCCAACCTATCGATACCAGTAACCCTGGCGGTGTATTCCAGCAGAATATTCAATTCCTGTTTGGTGAATACGATAACCAGTTGAGAAGACAAAGGGCAATGGCGGGCATGAAAGAGAAATTTCAGCGAGGTATCTGGTGCCTTACTCCTCCAATGGGTTATAGTATTGTTTATACGAATGGGAGCAATACCGATGAAAAAAGAAAAGGCGACAGGAAAATCGTCATTAATGAAACGGGCAGGAAACTACGCAAGGCTTTTGAGTGGAAAGCCAAAGGAATGAAAAACGAAGAGATTCTTGAGAGGCTAAACAAAGCAGGCGTTAAGATATATAAACAGAAGTTAAGCATGATTTTCTCCAATCCTTTTTACTGCGGTATTATCAGTACCAAAATGCTGAATGGGGAGCTCGTAGAAGGCACACACGAAAAACTGATTTCTCAATCGTTGTTTTTGCAGGTGAATCAGGTAAGATCAGAAGCAAAAGGTAAGTATGGTATCCTCCATACCAAAGAACAGGAACAGGTTCCTTTAAAAGTTTTCATGAAATGCAGCTGTTGCAACCAGGGTTATACTGGATACATCGTAAAGGCCAGAAATATCTGGTATTATAAATGCAGAACTGTAGGTTGTGGGAACAATAAAAATGCTATTGCACTCAATAATGAGTTTTCTGGTTACCTGTCCAATTTTGCCATTAAAGAACACCTCATTGCCCCTTTTCTTTATACCATGAAACAGCAATTTAAAGGGCTGGATGAAACCAGAAAAGAAGAGCAGAAAAACCTGAAAGCCGAACTGGCTGAATTACAGAAAAAGATGGATACACTGGAAGAAGATTATTATATCAATAAGTCTGTTCCTGCTGAAACCTACCAAAAATTTATGGAGAAATTTGTGGAAACCAGAACCAAAATCCTGCAATCTGCCGAAGCCTGCAATACTTCCAGTTCGAACATCTATGAACACTTTGAATATGCTGTCAATTTATCTGCGAAACTCGCTACAGTATGGACTTCCAGCGATGTGAACACAAAAGAAAAACTGCAAAAAATGGTATTTCCTGATGGAATCGTCTATGACCGTAAAAATGGTGAATTTCGAACAGAAAAAGTCAATGAGGTTTTTCGTCTGATTGCCCGTCTGAACAGCGTTTCAGGGGAAAATAAAACTGGACAAACCAACAATGAAGTCGATTTGTCCAGTGAAGTCGGCCTCACCTTATTTCGAACAAATAAACGGTCTCCCTTTCAGGACAATTAAAA
>CALLZY010000135.1 GCA_937858715.1 uncultured Chitinophagaceae bacterium
ACAAGAAGCAACCCGGATTATATAATCAGGCGATTATGGATTTTGGGGCGGTGGTATGTAAGCCCGCCTCTCCGTTATGCGATAGCTGCCCCTTCCGGCAGCATTGCGTGGCGTTAAAAAAAAAACAGATAACCTCTTTGCCTGTAAAACTGAAGAAAACAGCAGTCAAAAAAAGGTGGTTTTATTATTTTGTTTTAAGGTCTGAAAACAAAATTGCTGTTCAGCAAAGAGTTGAAAAAGATATTTGGCAAGGGCTGTATGAGTTCCCGATGATTGAATCCGGAAAAGAAACCCCTGTAGATCAAATTGTCAAGCAGGCTATAAAAAAGGGGTGGATAAAAAAAGAAGCATTAATGCCGCTGAATAAAATTGAAAAGTATAGCCAGCAACTGTCTCATCAGGCAGTTACAGGCTTTTTTATCAAAGCTGATGCTCTGCATCTTCCAGATACGAAATGGAGATGGATAACTGCTGCAGAAAGAAAAAAATTAGCTTTTCCTGTGCTTATAAACCGGTTTCTCAGGGCTGAATAATGCTTAAAAAATCGTTGTCTCCGGAAATTATGTTTGGGTAGATTATAAATAAAAAAATTATAACTTTAAGGAGCAGGAATAGAGAATTGAACTTTTCACCCAATAATTAACAGACATGAGAGGAGTAAACCGTGTAATGCTGATTGGCAACCTTGGCAAGGATCCCGATGTGCAGGTGTTGGAAGGAAATATTGCTGTTGCAAAGTTTCCGCTGGCAACTACTGAGACCTTTAAAGACCGCACAGGTAAATTAGTTTCTCAAACAGAATGGCATACTGTTGTGCTTTGGCGTGGATTGGCCGAGTTGGCACAAAAATACCTGCATAAAAGCAGTCTTGTGTATATTGAAGGCCGCCTGAGAACCCGCAGCTGGGACGATAAGGATGGTAACCGCAAATTTGCAACGGAGGTGGTGGGAGATAACCTGATTATGCTGGATAAAAGGATTGACGGAGGACATAGTGGCGAAAGCGGTATAGAAACCGGTGATGTGCCCGGCGGTGACTCTGCAGATAATCTTCCTTACTAAAACTGCAAATACGATAAATTTGCACATGAGTGGGCGGGCCATGAATATGACCTGCCTTTTTGATAACGAAAAATCCTGTTTTGGAAAGTCATCCTGTATTTGTTTCCCTATCTGATTCCCTGTCTATTATTTTACTGGCGGTGAATCCGCAGGCTACTGTTTTTTTGGCATTTACCCTTGCTGTTTTGCTGGTACTGACTTTTACAATATCAGGAGCGGAAGTGGCCCTCTTCTCTCTGGACAGGAAGGATATTAATATGCTGAAAACAAAAGACCAGGATTCGGCCAGAAGGATTGTACGCTTACTGGATGAACCGAAAGAGGTATATGCTTCATTACTTATTGCAGGAACTGTAATAAATATTGTTATTATTATTCTCGCCAATCACCTGCTTACACTTAATCTTTCGGTTGACCCGTTTTCATCTTTAGTGCGGCCATGGAACAGTGTAGTGGATGTGCTGATGCGGGCAGCCGTAATTGGCTTGTTATTGATTTTTGTAGGTAAAATTTTCCCTAAAGTGTGGGCGGCCCAGAATAACCTTCGCTTTGCTTTTGGTACAGCAGGTACAGTAGAAATCCTGCACCTGCTTTTAAGCCGGATAAGCCGTTGGGCTGTAACTATTGCAGATAATATTGGAAAAACCGCCGGGGCAGATAAGGCTGAAGCGTTAAGCATCCGTGAAATGGACGAGGCTATAGATATAAAAAGCGATGAAGAGGTTTCGCAGGAAGAGAAAAATATAATGAAGGGAATTGTGAAGTTTGGAAATATCTCGGTTAAGCAGATAATGAAAAGCCGGCTTGATGTAAGCGGGGTGGACTACGATTGCTCATTTACTGAAGTGATGAAAAAGGCTGAAGAGTTACATTATTCAAGGTTGCCTGTTTACAAAGGAAGCCTTGACACAATAGCGGGTATAATTAACACAAAAGACTTGCTGCCTCATCTTAATGAGGTGGAGTTTGATTGGCATAGCCTGATGCGGCAGCCATATTTTGTACCTGAACAAAAACCGATAGAGGACTTGCTCAGAGAGTTTCAGCAAAAACGGGTGCATTTTGCCATAGTAGTTGATGAGTTTGGCGGCACAAGCGGTATCGTAACAATGGAAGATATTCTGGAGGAGATAATCGGGGAGATTAAGGATGAATTTGATGATGAAGAAACAGGCCATAGAAAACTGGATGACTTTAACTACATATTCGAGGGGAAAACAATGATACACGATGTGTGCAAACAAATGGGTCTTCCTATAGATACGTTTGATGTTGTGAAAGGTGAAAGTGATTCACTGGCGGGTTTGGTGCTGGAACAGGCGGGTGAATTCCCTGAGCAAAACACAGTAATTCCCTGCGGCGATTTTGAGTTTACTGTACTGCAAACTGATAAAAACCGCATTCAGCAGGTAAAGGTTACGATAAAACCAAGAATTGAATAAAATGAGGAACCAGTCTTTTCTGTTACTTATAGTTTTTGTCACTGTTCTTTTGTCGTGCAATAGCGAATACTCTGCGGGCAAGAGGAGGGGCTATTTCAAAATAGACTTTCCGGAAAAAAAATACCAGTTGTTTGATAAGCCGGGTTATCCATATACTTTTGAGTATCCTGTATATGCCAATGTAATTAAAGACTCCATGTTTTTTGACGACAGGGCAGAAGACTGGTGGGTAAATATTGATATTCCCCGTTTCAATGGCCGCATTCATATAAGTTACAAACCAATTAATGCAAAAAATCTTTTCGATTCTCTGAACAATGATGGCTATAAAATGGCATATAAGCAGCATGTGGATGTTTCAACAGGAATAGAAGAAAAAAGAATACAAACTCCAAATAACATTGGAGGTATGTATTTTGACCTGGGTGGAAATACAGCTACTGCCAACCAGTTTTTTGTAACCGACACAACGAAACATTTTCTTCGGGGAGCATTATACTTTGATGCCACTCCCAATGCCGACTCGCTGAGCATTGTAAACGACTTTCTGAAAAAAGACCTGGAGCATTTGATTAATTCGCTTAAGTGGCGATAATCTGTATTATAGCTCTTGGCAAACTTACTCTGCAGTAAAATGGGGAACGATTCATTCTATTAAAAACTATCTTTGAAGAATGATAGTAATTGATAATGTGCTCATCAGCGAGGATGTAATTGATAAGAAGTTTATTTGCGATCTTAACAAATGCAAAGGCGGCTGTTGCGAAGAGGGAGATACCGGTGCCCCGCTTGAAGATGATGAGATGAAAATAATTGAGGAAATATTTGAAAAGGTGAAGCCATATTTTACAGAAGATGGCCTTGCAGAGATAACTAAGAGTGGGTTGAAAGTATATGATGACGAATTTGGATGGGTAACTCCAACAGTAGGCAGTAAGGCTGGCATTTGTGCTTTTGCTTTCAGGGATGAAAAGGGAATCATCAAATGTGCTTTTGAACAGGCGTATTATGATGGGGTGATTACATGGAAGAAGCCAATTAGTTGCCATCTTTTCCCGATAACTGTTGGCAAACCCAAAGACAAAAGCTATGAAAGGGTTAATTACGAGCCAAGGGCTACATTGTGCAAAACGGCATGTTCGCTTGGTGAGGAAATGAGAGTTCCCGTTTATCAATTTTTAAAAGAACCCATTATCCGGAAATATGGAGAAGCATTTTACGAAGCATTAGATACGATTGCGAAGGGTGAATGGGAAGAGACAGATTTTAAGGAATAACAATTAATCATACAATTGTGAAAGAAACTACGGCAAACTTCATGGCGAAAGCCACAGTGAAAGCGGCAGATAAGGAACACCGCCGTAAAATTAAATTCAATATTGGCAAGTACAATGCTGTTGTGCCTAACGGAAAACAGCAGTTCAGTGAACTGGAGCTGGCAAGAGAAAGAGCCAAGAACATTAAGTGGAAAGCTATTGAAACGTTAGACAAGCAATTAGAAACGTTCGAGGCGAATATCACAAAGCGGGGTGCGAAAGTAATCTGGGCTGAAGATGCAGAACAGGCTTTACAGGAGATAAAGAAAATTTGCGAAGAAAAGAACTGCAAAACACTGGTGAAGAGCAAAAGCATGGTTACAGAGGAAATTCACCTGAATCATTTTCTTGAGCAAAATGGCATTGAAAGTGTTGAAACTGATTTGGGAGAATATATCCAGCAGCTGGATGGGGAACCGCCCTACCACATTGTTACCCCGGCAATGCACAAGAGCAAAGAAGATGTGGCTAAGCTTTTTGCTGAAAAACTTGGAACCGATCCTAAATCTACACCTGAGCAGCTTACCCTTGTAGCCCGAAAAGTGCTGCGTGAAAAATATGTGCAGGCTGAAGTAGGCGTTACCGGGGCTAACTTTATTATTTCAGATGTAGGCGGAATAGCCCTAACCGAAAACGAGGGTAATGCAAGATTAAGTTGTGCCTGGCCAAAAACGCATATAGTTATTGCAGGTATAGAAAAGGTAATTCCTTCAATGGCAGACCTTGGTCTATTCTGGCCGCTGCTATCAACCTATGGTACAGGACAAAAAGTTACTGTTTATAATACGATTATCACAGGTCCAAGACAGTCAAACGAAAAAGATGGTCCTGAAGATATGTATGTGATTTTGCTTGATAACGGCCGTACAAATATTTTGGCCAGCGAAATTCACCGTGAAAGTTTATACTGCATACGTTGCGGGGCCTGCCTTAATGCCTGTCCGGTGTATAAAACAATTGGCGGGCACTCTTACGAAGCTACCTATAGCGGACCTATTGGTTCTGTTATCACCCCACATCTGAAGGATATGGGTGAGTGGAAACACCTGAGTTATGCATCTTCTCTATGCGGAAATTGCACCCAGGTTTGTGCTGTGCGGATAAACCTGCATGAGTTACTGTTAGAGAACAGGAACGAATCTGTCAAAGAAGGGCATGGCAATTTTACAGAGAAAATGGTTTGGAAAATGTGGGCGATGGCTATGCAACACCGTAGCTGGCTCAATTTGGCCGGAGGCGGTTTAAAAACAAAAGCCATCAATATTATAGGGAAAGCATGGACGGCACACCGTGGCAGTCTCGATTTTCCAAAGAAAACATTTAACCAGCAGTGGAAGGAAAAGAAAGGAAAAGGATAATTTCTGCAGATTGTGATTCTGTTTACAAATAAGCATAGTAGTCGTTTAGATTACATTATTGGGTTTGCCGGAAATTTTTTCAAGGGCGAACCGGTTATTATTTCCAACGATATTTCTGAGTATATAAATTATGCCGGACCGAAAATTAATTACAGCGAAATCGGTATTGCAGATAACGAAATCCGGATTCAACCACACCGGCTGCTTTTTGAAGCGGGAATTAGTGAACAAAAGGTTGAATGTTTTGATGTAAACGGATATACGGCCTTCTTCAAAACTGATGGCAGCTATCCTTTTGACATTTTTGCTGCAAGTTTTTACCTGCTCAGTCGTTATGAAGAATACCTGCCGCATCAAAAAGATGAATATGGCCGCTATGCCCATACTAACTCCATTGCATATAAAGAAGGGTTCCTCAGTCTTCCATTAATAAATATCTGGTTTGAGGATTTACGAAAATCGTTACAACAAACGTTTCGTTCATTCACCTTCCGCCATTCACATTTCACTTTTATTCCTACTTATGATATTGACGAAGCATGGGCGTATAAAAACAAAGAATGGTGGAGAAATACAGGCGGAATTTTTCGTGATATTCTGAGTGGAAATTTTAAAAATATTGTTACCCGGCTGAATGTACTTCGCCAAAAACAGCAAGATCCTTACGACACATATGACTGGATAGATGCTCTGAACGCTGAACATAATCTTAGCCCTGTTTATTTTTTCCTTTCCGCAGTAAAGAGAGGAAAATATGATAAGAATATTTCTCCGGAGAGTCACCAATGGCGGCAACTAACAAAATGTCATAGTGAAAAATATGCCACTGGCATTCATCCTTCATGGCGTAGCGGCGATGAGCCGGAATTATTAGATAGTGAAATTGCAACACTGGAAAAGGTTTCTGTGAAAAAAAAGATTGTCTGCTCAAGACAGCATTATATACGGTTTACATTACCACAAACCTTCAGAAAACTGATTGAATCCGGTATAACCGAAGATTATTCGATGGGGTATGGAAGTATCAACGGTTTCAGAGCATCGGTGGCCACACCTTTTTACTGGTACGATTTGGATAAAGAACAACAAACCCCGCTTCTTGTTTTCCCTTTTTGCTTTATGGATGCGAATTCATTTTACGAACAGAAGCTTTCTGCCGATGTGGCTTATGAAGAACTGATGCACTACTATACAGTTGTCAAATCAGTTAACGGTACACTGATAACTATCTGGCACAACAATTTTTTGGGAAATGATAAGAGATTTGAAGGTTGGAAGGAAATATACACCCGGTTCATTGAAAGCGTTTCTGCTAAATCGGTATCCTGATTATACCCCTTCCGCTTCTGGCTGTTCTGGTGCGGGTACAGCTTTAAATGCTTTGTTCACCAAAAACACACCAAGCAGTGTTACTAATCCGCCAATAATGATATACGAAGTTATTTTTTCGTTGAAGACAAGCCAGCCGCAAAGCACCGCCACCATCGGGTTTACATATGCATAAATGGAAGCCTGCTCTGTTGGTAAATGTTGCAGGGCATACAGATAGCTGACAAAAGCAATCAAAGAGCCAAATAAAACAAGATAACCAATAGCAGCCCAAGACTGTACAGGAACCGATGTGAGCGGAACAGCGTTGCCGGTTATATTGGCAATAATGAAAAGAGATGCACCGGCGATTACCATCTGAAGGCCAAGGCTGAAGTAAGGATTAAAATTCAGTGCCTGTTTTTTTGTATAGATGGTTCCAAAGGCCCAGGTCCAAGTGGCTATTAACGACAGCATGATGCCAAAACTGAAGTCGGGATTTCTGAAATCAATAAGATGGTCGTAAAAAATAACACATACACCACTAAAGCCAAGCAGTAGGCCTATAACCGCTTTTCCAGGTAGCTTTTCTTTTGATGCAAAGAGACCAATCACTACCAGCCAAAGTGGAAAAATTGCCCCCATGATAGAACCAAGTCCGGCAGAAATGTACTTCACCCCCCAGGTACTAAGGCCATTGCTCATAATAAAATTCAGAAAGGCCAGTACCAGTACTGGTATCCATTCTTTTCCTTTTGGCAAAGGCACTTTTTTATAAAGAAAAAATGCGACATAGAAGATACCGCCGATAAACTGCCGCATACCAGCAAGCTGTAAGGCGGGCATATGTTTTACACCTTCTTTTGAAGCAATCCATGTGGTACCCCATAATACGCAAACTAATGCCAAAGCGAAAAAGGCCTTGGCATTAGTTCCCTTCTTGTGAATAGTAAAAGGATTAAAGACCGACAATTTTTTTATATAGTCGCCGGATGTATTTATAATAGTTTTATGGAAGTCAAAAAAACTCATTAGTGTCTAAAGTGTCTCATTCCTGTAATTACCATCGCTAGATTGTTTGCTTTGCAATATTCAATTGAATCTTTATCCCGGATGGAACCTCCCGGCTGTATAAAGGCTGTAATGCCTGCTTCGTGACCCAGTCTAACGCAGTCGTCAAATGGGAAAAAGGCATCACTGGCCATTACTGCGCCATTCAAATCAAAATTGAATTGCTTTGCTTTTTCCACTGCATGGCGTAAGGCATCAATCCGGCTGGTTTGTCCGCAACCCTTGCCAATCAGCTGGTTATTTTTTACAAGTGCAATTGCATTTGATTTAAGGTGCTTGCAAACTATATTGGCAAATACCATATCTTGTTTCTCTTTCGCAGAACTTTCTCTTGCGCCGGTTTCTTTCCATTCTGCATAGCTTCCTTCGTCTGTTTGCTGAATCAGAACTCCGTTCAAAAGGGAGCGGTGCATTTCTTCCTTCTGCCCTTTGTCCTTTGCCTTCTGCCTTAATAAAATCCTGTTCTTTTTTGATTTTAATATTGTCAGAGCATCTTCATTAAATGCAGGAGCTATCAGTACTTCAAAAAATATTTCATTGATGGCATCAGCGGTGGGTTTATCAATAATACCGTTGCAAACCAATACTCCGCCAAATGCACTTTCGGGGTCGCCTGCCAATGCTGCATCCCATGCATCTTTTGTTGTGTTTCGCAGTGCAATACCACAAACATTGGTGTGTTTGATGATTGCAAAAACAGGAGCGGTGTCGCTATCGAATTCTGAAATCAGCAGCGTCGCTGCATCCATGTCAACGAGGTTGTTATATGAGAGTTCTTTCCCGTTCAACTGCTCAAACAGTTCAGTCAGATTGCCAAAGAAGGCAGCTTTTTGATGCGGATTTTCTCCATACCGCATTGTTTTCTCTTCTTTATTATACGGAGTTATAACTGCGAGGTGGTGGAAATAGTTTGAAATAGCAGTATCGTAAGCGGTGCATACATCGAAAGCCTTTATTGCAAATAGTCTTCGTTGTTCCAGGCTGGTTTCTCCGTTTTGTGTTTTTAGAATTTCTTCCAATAGTGAATAATCTTCTTTTCGGGCTATCACTGTTACGTCCTTGTGGTTTTTTGCTGCAGCCCTCAGCATACTGGGGCCACCAATATCAATTTTCTCAATTATCAGTTTTTCATCAGAAGTTGAAGCTACGGTTTCTTCAAAAGGATAGAGATCAACTATTACAAGATCAATTTCGGGAATATGAAATTGCTCCATCTCCATTCTGTGTGTCTCATCGTCTCTCTTACCCAATATTCCACCAAAAACAACAGGATGAAGTGTTTTTACTCTTCCGCCAAGAATGGATGGATAAGATGTGAGGCTCTCCACAGGAATAACCTTAATTCCGAATGCTTCTATAAACGATTGTGTGCCACCGGTAGAATAAATGGTAACGCCTTGACTGGCCAATAACTTCACGATGGACTCAAGTCCGTCTTTATAAAAAACGGAAATCAATGCAGATTGAATTCTTTTGTTCATAAAACTGTTGGTTATAAGGCAGGCAAACCGAAGAGGTCAGGCTGTGAGAATCACAGTGCCGCAAAGCTAACTTAATTCAGCTTCATCACAAAAGCACCTTTGGTAGTAACATCATGCCAGGGAATATGAAGCGAATCGCAATCAGCTTTCCAATATTTGGTTTTCCATGCCGGAACGGAGCCATCGAATACAACCTGCTTTACCATCAGGGCCTTTGTCAGTTGCTTTATATACAGTTTTGGATTTTTTGATATAACAAGAAGGTCAATTTCCGGCTTTTCTGCCGGCGGCACCTTCCATCTGACTATACTGTCAATCAGCAGTATTCTTTTATTATTAAATAATAAGTAATTACCCGAAGAAGCAAGATTATCTAACCCGTCTGCATTACTTATTCTGAACAGTATTCTTGATGGCTTCAGATGAAAGTTTCTGGCAAAATCATTTTCGAGCAGATCGTTGTCACCGGAAAAGAAATAACTTCTTCCATCAATAAAATCTATTGCTCTTTTTTGAGGAACATTGTAAACAACAATCATTTGCTGCCGGTTACTTTTTACAAATGAATATGTTCTCAATCCCGCAAATACCAGTAAAGACATTAAGCCATATTTCAGACCTGTCACAGATTTACTCATAAGCCAGAAGCTTATGGCGGCAGAAAAGATGATGAGTAAAATTGCCTGAAGCAAACTGATTTGCAGCCCATCCCACAGGGAGAATGGGATAGTTTCAATTCTTTCAATATAAGTGTTCATTACCCATATCAGCCAGCCAAGGATTTTGCCAATAATTGCCGCAAAGGCAGGAATAAAGAAAAGGGCACAAAGCAAAATCTCGCCGATTAAAATGATGCTTGATATTGGAACGGCAAGAAAGTTGGTGAGGAAAAATAAATTGGGAAACTGGTGAAAATGGTAAAGGCTGACAGGAATTGTAAGTACTTGCGCCGCCAGCGTAACTGCATTCATCTTCCAGATAAAGTCCAGCGTTTTATTTTTTATGTAAAACCAGTTGTAAACCGGCCGCATAAAAATGATGATGCTTAAAACTGCTGCATAAGATAACTGGAAGCCTACATCCCACAGCCAGTATGGGTTAATACATAACAGCAAAAAAGCGGAGGCGGCAATGGTATTGTAGATTGATGTTTTTCTTCCCCACGATTCTGCCGCCACAATGAAAGTGAACATAACTGCTGAACGGAGTATAGACGGCCCCGCACCTGCCAGCAGGCTAAACAACCACAAACATGTGATGATAAGAACAGGTCTAAGCCAGCGAATCTTTTTGCGTCTTTTTAGGGGATTTAAGATAACTCCCAAAAGCCAATATATCAGACCGAGATGTAAACCCGAAATAGCAATAATATGAACAACTCCGGTGTTTGTATATGATTGTACCAGTGATTGTTCCAGGTCGTTTTTGTAACCAATCAGCAACGCTTCAGCAAGGCCAAGCTCTTTTTCGTTTTTAATGTTCTTTCTGAGAATTGAAAGAATCTTTTCACGGGTATTAATGATAAAGCTTGTGAATTGGCTTCTTTTTGTATCGCTCAGCACCTCGTATTCGTTCGTTTTCAAATAAACCTGGTGTGTGATGCCCTGAAAGAGTGAGTATCGCTTGTAATCGAAGCCGCCCGGATTACCTGAGTTCTTAATTTCCTGAAGCGGCTTTGTAACGATGATTTTGTTTCCGTAGGAAAGCCGAAATGATGAATCTTTCTGAAAGTAAATAATGATTTTTCCATTTACCGTAATGGTTGAGCGGTTTCTAATAATTCCGGTAACCAATGCGTTTGCCTTGTTCGACTTTGTCTTCTCTGTCGGCTGCTCATCTAATGCAAGTACAAGGGTGTCTCCTGGGCGGTATGATGAGCCAAACCAGTGCTGGTCGTTCCTTACATCTTTTGTTCGTGCAAGCAGGCCACCCAGGCAGATGAAAAGCAAAAAAATAGCTGTGCCATACAGAATGCTGAGCCGGATGCGTTGTCGTAAAGGAGCCAGAGAATAAAAGATTGTTGCTAAAAGGGATGCAGCCAAAAGTGAAAGCCAGAAAGGTAAAGGGAGTTGAAAATACCACTGTAGCGTAATACCGGCCATCAGCGACAGCAGTAATTTAATGAAAGGTGATTTTTTCCAGAAATGCAGATCTAAAAGAGGCATTGTATTTTCATGCAAAAGGTGTGGAAAGGTTTATTCAAATTAAAAATAATATTTTTATTAACGAAAGCAATCTTTTTTAAGAAAGTTTTTTATGAAATATTTACTATGGGAAAGCTACTGCCAGCCTTAACTGTATTTTCAACATACTGGCGATAAGACACTCTTTGTATTCTGCTTGTAAGCCAGCCAGGGTAATTAAAAACTTTGAAAGTCATTTTTTGAACTATATCATCCTTATTTTGCTCAAATACTTCTAATGCCTTTTTATATTCTTTTATTTTATCGCTATAGCCGGTAAGGTAAAAAGTACGGTGCAGGCATTGAACAAGAGCGGCTTCAAAAGGGAACTTTCTTTTTCTTTTATAATAGTAGTTATAGGTACTTCTGTATTGAGCTTCAAACTGACGGATATTGTTCATGTTGTAGGCGATCAGCAATAAGAGCAACTGCCCGATATCAAAAAGGTCTTCCCGGTTACTTGCTTTCAGGTAAGAGAAAGCCTGCCTGACATAATACATTGAATCGTCAAAACTTTCTAATACAAAAGCGGATATTGCTATAGATAAATTGGCGGTAAAATTAAGATCAGCATTCAAAAATGGCGACCATTTAGGAAACTCCCCTTGCGTTTCGCTAATCAGGGCTTTGACTTCTTTGTAACGGGCTGTCTTGTTATATATCTTGTTAAATGCCAAAAACCTTGTTGTTTCGAAATTCGCTTTTTGAATTGGGTCGCTGAGTATATTATTAAAAGGATGGTTAAATGTTTCTGTAACAAAAGCATAGTCTCCGTGTAATACACCGGCATAGTTTATCATGTAAAGTAACTCAAGGAAAAATTCTCCCCCGGTATTAATGAACTGAGGGTTGGTGTGCCATTTCGTCAAAACAAGCTTTAATAGCTTAGTCGAATTGTCAAAGTCATTTAACATGCTGAACAAGGTCGCTTTATTCATATAGTAATAGTGATAATACCAAAACGAATGCGACTCACTGGCATCGGTGTATTTATCAGTTTCATTCAGCAGTTTGAGTACTTGCTCTTTCAGGGGCTCATTAACATAGTAGTGTGCCTTCTTTTTCAGCAGAATTGTTTCTGTATAAATGTCTCTCAGGGTAATGAGGTTTGCGTACTCGTCATAGCCGATGATATTGCTTTTAAAAATTGAAAGCATTTCATCATATTTAACCTGTGCACTGCTGAAAAGCACCATCTTTTCGAATTCAGACTTCAAAATATTTAGCAAGGCAAACAATTCTGCCTTCCTGGCTTGCCGGGTTGCTTTTTTCCAAATGTTATGGGCTTCGTTTAGCAGCCCCTTTTTTCTGTACAGGCGGATAAGCTGTATTTGATTGTATATTTCATAATACGGATCGTTTTTGTTGTCGTAGTGAATAATGGCATCACAGATTTGCTGCTGGAGATAATGTTTCTGAAAGGCAATATTTTTTTTAGTGATTGCAGGACTTAATTTTTTGATAATCTCAGCCTCATCATAATTTTTTTGAACTTCAATCGCATTAAAAAGCAGGAGATAGGTTTTGTCTTTTTGTCCTGAACTCACATAGTTTCTTTTGAAAAAAAGTTTTTCGCTGTTGGTTAGCGACTTAATAAGTTGCCAAAGGAGTGAGGATGCCGGTTTCATTGCTAAACAAAGTATATGAACTCAAGTTAACAAACTTATCTGGTTGTTTCAAATAAATGAGTAATAAAAATTTATTGCAAATGTATTATAATCAATAATTTGTGTAATATTTTAGAAAACATTTCTAAATAGTGAATCAAATAAAAGAGGAAAAAATAATTGAATTGCCCTCTTGGAGAAATTACTTTTATAATGCTTTAAATCAAAACAAGTTAACAACTCTTTGAGATAACCAAAACCAACTGAGGGGCATTTCAAACCATTAACCATTACAACATTACCCGCTGCGTAGAGCAGCGGGTTTGTTTTTTCAAGAAGATATTAATTATGGCTTTACTTACTCAGGTACATGCTTCGGTCTTTGTACAGCTGCCTGAAGTAAGGGTCCCGGAGGTTTTTAATAAAGCGAATGGCCTCGCCGGTGCTTTTCATTTCGGGTCCTAACTCTTTATTTACACCTGGGAATTTATTAAAGCTGAAAACAGGTTCCTTTATAGCAAAGCCGTCAAGGTGTTTTTCTTCGGGGATGTCTGCCACTTTCATTTCGCCCATCATTACTTTAGTGGCGTAGTTAAGATATGGTTTTCCGTATGCTTTGGCAATAAACGGCGTGGTCCTTGATGCCCTGGGATTTGCTTCAATCACATATACTTTTCCATCTTTAATAGCAAACTGGATATTGATAAGACCTTTTACATTCAATGCCAGTGCAATTTTTTTGGCATAATCCACCATATCCTGAATTTCGAGCGGGGTGAGATTGAATGCAGGTAATACGGCGTTGCTATCGCCGCTGTGGATGCCTGCCGGTTCAATGTGCTCCATTATTCCCATAACATGAAACTTCTCTCCATCGCAAATGGCATCAATCTCTGCTTCCTGGCAACGGTCGAGAAAATGGTCAACAAGAATCTTATTTCCGGGGATATGTTTCAGCAGGCTGATCACAGCTTTTTCCACTTCATCATCGTTCAGTACAATTCTCATCCTTTGTCCGCCTAATACATAAGATGGACGAACTAATACAGGATAGCCTACCTTATTGGCTACTTCAATTGCTTCGTCAACCGACCAGGCTGTTCCATATTCAGGGTAGGGAATTTCCAGTTCTTTCAGCATGTCGCTGAAACGGCCACGGTCTTCGGCAATATCCAGGCTGTTATACGATGTGCCGATGATATTTATGCCTTTTTCGGTCAGCTTCTCTGCCAGTTTCAATGCGGTCTGTCCGCCAAGTTGCACAATCACACCATCTGGTTTTTCATGTTCGATTATTTCCCACAGGTGCTCCCAGTAAACAGGTTCAAAGTACAGTTTGTCGGCCATATCGAAATCGGTGCTTACTGTTTCTGGGTTGCAGTTCACCATTATGGATTCATAACCACATTCCTTAATGGCAAGCAGCCCATGCACACAACAGTAATCAAATTCAATGCCTTGTCCGATGCGGTTAGGGCCGCTCCCCAGCACAATTATCTTTTTCTTGTCAGATACTTTTGATTCGTTTGTTGCCGGTAGCGGAGAACCATCAGTTGTTAATACCGGTGATTCAAAAGTGGAATAGAAGTAGGGTGTTTTTGCTTCAAACTCTGCAGCACAGGTATCCACCATTTTATAAACCCTGGTAATGCCAGCCTGTTTTCTTTTATTGTAAACGTCTTCTTCATCTCCATGACCCGTAATGCGGCTTATTTGTTCATCGCTGAAACCATTTACTTTGGCTTCTTTCAGTAACTCAAACGGTAAATCTTCCAGGTCGTACTTCGCCATTTCTTTTTCAAGGTTGCACAGCTTTTGTATTTCATACAAAAACCACCTGTCAATGCCGTTTGTGGCTTTTGAAATGGTGCCAACAGAAACACCGGCCATCAACGCATCTTTAATACGGAATATCCTGTCCCACTTCGGTGTTTTAATGTATTCCAGTAACTCATCGGCATGCATCAGGCTCTTGCCATAATAGCCAAGTCCTACTGCATTGTTCTCCAAACTCTGACAGGCTTTTTGTACCGCTTCAGCAAAACTCCTTCCGATAGCCATTACCTCACCTACACTTTTCATTTGCAGACCAAGCGTATTGTTGGCTCCTTTGAACTTATCAAAGTTCCAGCGGGGAATTTTGACAATTACATAATCAAGCGCCGGCTCAAAGTAGGCCGATGTTGTTTTGGTGATTTGATTTTCCAGTTCATCAAGGTTGTAACCAATTGCCAGCTTTGCAGCAATTTTTGCAATAGGATAACCTGTTGCTTTTGAAGCCAGAGCCGATGAGCGGCTAACCCTTGGGTTTATTTCTATCGCAATAATTTCTTCGGTAACCGGGTCCATTGCAAACTGCACATTACAGCCACCGGCAAAGTTTCCAAGGTCACGCATCATTCTGATAGCAGTGTTGCGCATCAGTTGCATGCCGGTATCACTCAGCGTCATAGCAGGAGCTACTGTGATGGAGTCGCCGGTGTGCACACCCATCGGGTCGAAGTTCTCAACCGTACAGATGATGGCAACATTATCAGCTGAATCCCTCAGCAGTTCCAGCTCAAACTCTTTCCAGCCAAGTACTGCTTTTTCTACCAGCACTTCGTGTATAGGTGATGCCTGCAAACCACGGTTCAGGGCTTCGTCCAGTTCCTCTTTATCATGCACAAAGCCGCCTCCTGTTCCTCCCAATGTGAACGATGGACGGATTACAAGCGGGAAACCTATTTCCTGTGCAAATTCTTTTCCTTCAAGGAAGGAGTTTGCCGTTTTTGCCTGCGCCACATTCACTCCCAGTTCAATCATCCACTGGCGGAATTTTTCCCTGTCTTCTGCCTTATCAATTGCTTTAATGTCAACACCAATCAGCTTAACGTTGTATTGTTTCCAGAGGCCGAGATCTTCCGCTTCTTTGGCAAGGTTTAGGGCTGTTTGTCCACCCATTGTGGGCAGCACGGCGTCAATTTCGTTTTCCTGCAGAATTTGCTCAATGCTTTCCACTGTAAGCGGCAAAAGATAAACCCGGTCTGCCATCATCGGGTCTGTCATTATGGTAGCCGGGTTGCTGTTAATCAGGATTACTTTAACTCCTTCTTCCCGCAAACTACGGGCAGCCTGGGTGCCTGAGTAGTCAAACTCGCAGGCTTGGCCGATAATAATGGGACCGGAACCGATAATTAATACTGACTTGATGGAATTGTCTTTTGGCATTTCTTGTTTTTTTGAATGTGCTGGCAGGAATCGTACTGAAAAAACAAATTGCGCAAAAGTAAGGATTTGCAGTGGTTGAAGAGGAACAAATATCAGACAAACCGGCTTTAAATATTTATTCGAAGACTTATAACGTAACTGGCTTCTTCCCTGAGCTCAAATTCAATTTCTTCAGAACCTATCATTGCCTTGAACCTGAAAGGGAAATTAATATCATCAATATATGATTCAGTCTTTTTTGCGTGCATATCATTGTGGCTCAGTCGGCCAAACTGACCGGTTATTGCCTGAACTTCATCTACTTTCAGTCTTTCCATTTCGCCACCTTCAATATCTTTTGCACCGCCGGATGTATTTGTAATAACAAACGTTATCCTGTGAAACTTATCGTTCTTTTTCTCAACCTCTACTTCATTTATCAGCTTGCTTTTGTAAATCATACGCCAGGGAGCCCCGGTTTTTCCAATGTACCTGTCATTCTCCCAATAGCCTTCCACTGTGCTGTCTTTCAGGTTCTCTCTTTTGATTACTAAAATGCCCTTTCCTTCTTTTTTACCGTTTAAAAACTCGCCATTAAATACGTTCCCGTTTGCCCATGTGTAAGTTCCTTTTCCATGTGGCAGCCCTGCCACAAAATCTCCGTCGTAAGAATCCGTTCCGGTGGCTTTTCCTTTTCCAGCGGCTTTACCCTTTTTGCATTCGCCGGTATAGGTGCCGTTAATTTCGGCTTTCAATACTTTACAGGTTTGTGAAAAAATCTTTGCCGGGCTAAAGGATAAGGCAACAAGGATAACAGGTGTGAAAAGCTTAAAGGCTTTCATATGTATATAGTTGAAAACCAAAATTAGTTATAGTAAAGCAAATAAGCAGCCCCTGTTTTGTTTTTTACCTGATGAGGGCAACATTTCCTTTTTTTTGTACTGATGTTTGCCCCCGGAACTTGTAGCGGCACACCCATACATAACTGCCGGTGGGCAGGTCGGCGCTTTTAAATTTTGCATCCCAACCGGTAAAGATATTGCCTGTAGTAAAAACCACCTGGCCCCACCTGTTATAAATAGCCAGTTCGTATGCCTCAAGCGGGGCGGTTGACACAGGCCTGAATACATCGTTTATACCATCGTTGTTGGGTGTAAATGCCGAAGGGAAAAATATATTTTGAACACAGTTTGCCACGTTAACGGTAATCGTATCATAGGCAAAGCACCCGGCAAATTTTTCTGCACGGATAAAATAGGTGGTGCTTGTTTCGGGGCTGGCCACCACTATCGGGCTGTTGTCGTTGCTAAGGGCATAGGCTGGCCACCAGTTGTAGTTTAAAAAACCACCGGCTACCCGGAGTGTGGCCGTTTCATACTTGCAAATAGTCCTGTCGCTGCCTGCGTTTAGCGCCATGCTAACAGGTTTTATCAGTATGGTATCGCTGTAGGTATTGCCACAGTAATCTGCAACGGTAACATAGTATTGGCCAGGGCTGCTAACCATGTAGCTGCTTTCTGTGCTGCCATCCTGCCACCGGTAGGTTTTGTAGCCGGTTCCGGCACTTAGTATTAAAGTGTTTGTGCCGCATAAAAAGGTGTCGTTTCCAAGTTCTAAGGGTTTGGGCTTCTGATATACTTCAATATCCAGCCCGCTGCTGATAGAACACCCATACAGGGAGGCTGCTATTTTTCCTTTCCAGTTTTCTGAAAACTGTACAGATATGCTGCTGTCCGTTTGGCTCAATATTGTTGCTGGGATGGTATCCGTATTCCATACAATTTTTTTGAGACAATCTTCATTTTTACGGGCTACAAAAGTTTGTGGCTTATCAGTACAAAAAACATTTTTGCCGGCAAGTACAAGTGAGCTGCAAATGCTTACAGTTTTGCAAATATCGTTTACCTGTGGTGTTATTGGCAAATCTTCAGATATCAACACCAGGTCGTTAGTAACCACTACATTGTTATGCAGCCCCGTAGGCATAAAAGACCTGTTTACCAATTGTACATTATTACTGAAGGTGACAGGCACAGTGTCTTTGGTAAAGCATCTGTAGGCGGGGGCATCGTTGTATAATGGTATATTTAATTCGATGGCATCATTTCTCCCGGAAAAAGGATTGCCAATAAAAGATACAGCCACATTGCTGTCCCGGTTTGTGAAGGCTAAAGAAGATATTGTATAATACTTTGTAATGGCTGTATCAACGGCTTTACTGAACAGTATTTGGTTGTTATTGTCTGCTACAGTAAGGTACAGGTTTTTTAAAAGAGGGTTTACAATACTGTCCCGGCTGATAAAAGCCATTAGTTTTTTTTGGGGTAACAATGACACATCAGATTGACTGGCGTAAAAAATCTGCCCGGTAATCCTTTTAGGCTCAAATATGTTTAACGCAGTATCAAACGAAATGCGGATGATGTTTCTGTTAATAGAAAAAGCATCAAAAGGGCTCCAGGGATAACAGGGCGCACCTGTAGGCTTATAATCAAATTCATGAAAAAAATAATCAAACCTTTTTGTGTGTTCGTTCCACTGTAAGTTGGCCCGGAAATTATCGTAATTGACGCTTCCTAAGCCTGAGTGCTCACAAAATGGGGTTACAGATGGTATAAAAATCTGCTTGCTGCCAATAAAGCTGCCGGTGTATTTGTCATATACGGAACAGGTAAATCCCGAACGGAAAATATAAGTGCCGGTAACCGGGTTTACAAGACTGTCAATATAATTGGTTGAAATAAGAAAGACCCTATCCTGTATGGAATACAATCCGGTAAAGTACCATTGATTATCGTCTATCCCCTTATTCCAGAGCAACTGGCCACTGGAGGTAAAGGCAAGTAACGCATGGCTAAAATTTAAATAATCAGCAGAAGTAGCAAGTGAAAGAAAAATATTGTCTTCTGCATCAGAAAAGACAGCGTTCGGGCCAATATTAATGTTGAAACTGCCAGGCGGTAACTTAATTTCTTTTGACCACACAATTTCTAATGCAGGGGATAGTTTTGCCAGAAACGCAGAACTGTCATAAATTGAATTGCTGAACTTTCTAATAATGCCACTGATTATTACCGAGCCACCGGCACACTCAATAACCCTATAAACCGCAACTAAATGATTCCCTGGTTTGTAAATTTTTTTTGAATATAGTACACTATCCTTTGCATCTGTTTTTACCAGTGTGGAGGTATAATCTGGAGGAGACTGATTACCACTATACAAATGGCCTCCTGCTTTTAAAGAAATGGATGATTTCGAAAAAAAAGGATCCTGGCTAAACTGTACCCGTTTTATTACAATACTATCGGCACATATTTGAGCCTGCATCCAGATGGGGAACAGGCAGGTAATTGCAATTGATAAAACGTATTTAGCAACCATCAGTGTATTATTTTTAGAAGAAGACGGGTTATTCCGGTTTATTGGAATAACCTGTCTGTTCAGCAGGCAAAAAATTAGTAAACGGTTACATATTGTGAGTTAGACCAGGGTGATTTTACACCAGGCAGGATTAAACCTTGCGACTGATATTCATATACTCCCCCTGGTGAAACATTTAGAGAAAAATCAAGCAGGTCATTTCTTTGAACTCCGTACAAATCGGGAATCCATATATTGCTTCCGTAAATCCGATACCTTACCCAATGTGTGGGGCTGTTTCCTAATGAAGGCAAATGACAGGGCTGTGGCACTACTATTAAAGGGAAAAACTGGATACTACCGGATTGTCCTATTGCCCCATAAGTATAAACGTTATAAGTATCAGGCTCCAGGTCATCAACTATATAAGACGGGTTGCCTACCATTTGCATTATAGGAAACTCGCTGCAATCGCTGGCAATCCTTACATAGGTATTAAAGTTCAGGTTTCCACAGTAGGCAGTAGATGAAAAGTTGAAAGTATAACTCAAGCCATAAATCTCTCTCGTTACCGGTGAGCCATTATCGTAAATAACTTCCGTTCCTGTCAGGTAAAAGGTAGCCGGGGTGCTTTGCCAGGTAGTTGGCCCGGGAAATGGGTTGGTAAATCTGAACCAACCTCTATTAACTGTACTTAGCATAGGAGTTGTTTCGCCCTGTGGTATTTTTAATTCCCATGAAAAGGAGACAGCGTAAGTATTGGTGCCGCCGTTATATAAAACGGAATAGCCCTTGTACGCAAAGTTTATCAAGTATGCCCTGTCGCCACATCCCGGAAAATCATCTTCTGTAAGCCCAGGGTTATTTTGTGTAAACGGTACAAGGTTGCCGTTTGCATCTTCATACCCGGCCTGTACGTTAACATTTGCAGGGTTGTATATGGTATGTCGGGTTGTTGTCTTTGCGGCATCAGGAATTTCAACTTTCTGTTCATCTTCAGTGGTAATATTTTTTTTGCATGATATAATCAGCGCAAGGGAGACTATTATTAATAATACTTTTTTCATAAAATAATTTTTTGATTGTTTTAATTTTAAGTTCAGTTCTCATTTAGGTATTCTTTATGGCGGGTGGGCAGAAGAGAAAATACTATCATGTCGCAGAATGGTAAAACAAATCAGGTAATTTCTTTTTTGTATCTGGTAAAGAATTCTCCAACCTAACACACCATAG
>CALLZY010000136.1 GCA_937858715.1 uncultured Chitinophagaceae bacterium
CAAGCGCCGTCATCAGTTGCCCCACTAATTTATCCATGTAGGCCACATTATCCTTATAGCGGTTATAGTTGTTGGCACCCGGCTTGCTCTCCGGTGTCGGCAGTATCGGCCCGTGCAGGTGCGATAGTGAATAGTACAGGAAGAACGGGTTGCTCTTGTTCTTCGCCATAAAGTCAACAGCATAGTGGTGCATCAGGTCGGGTATGTATTCATAGTCCTTCACCTCAAGCGGTGCGCCGTTCAGCATCAGTTTCTTTCCCTGTGTTTGTGTGTTCCAGTAAATGCCACTGCCCTTATATACAAGGGTGTAGTCAAACCCGAAGTCTGACGGTGTAAGCGGCAGTTGTCCCCACTTGCCGATGGAGGCCGAAGTATAGCCCGCCTTCTTCAGCATGGCCGGTATCATCGTTTCCGCCTGTGGCTGCAGGCGGCCGGTGGTTACCTGGCTGGTGGCTCCTGTGCGGAAAGCATAGCGGCCGGTAAGTATCAGTGCCCTCGACGGACCACACAGCGCAGCCGTGTAGCAATGGTTGAACGTAATGCCCCCGTTGGCCAGCTTGTCTATGTTGGGAGTTTTATAATTATCCGCACCATAAGCGCCGATGTCGCCAATACCGCAGTCATCAGCAAGGATGAAGATGATGTTGGGTTTCTTCTGGGCAAGCAATGCGCTGGTGTTGCAGACAGCAAACAGCAGCGACAGCAGAAATATTTTTTTCATCATACCTGTGGGGTTTAGTATTCACAGGACAGGTAACGGTGTGCTAAGGTAGTTCATTTCACTCCGCTGTATTTTTTGATACAGAAGATTATAAATACAGGGATAAGCGGTTGTTTATCTTTTTAATCATAGCGGATGCCCGCCAGCCTGCTGATAAACCCAAGAACCTTAATGGCAGCATCGGGCGGATTTTTGGCGATGATCTCTTCCCGGTAATTATTCATAAGCACACTCATATACATGCGGGAGCGGAGGTTCATCTTAAAATCCTTCGTTCTGTTATCGGTGGCCTTGTCCAGCACCTTGCAAACGTCTTCAAAAAAATGCTCCATGCGCAGGGCCGGCTGATGGGTGTTGAAAACCGTAACAATTTTATCCGTCGGGTTTCTGAAGGCATGCGTTACACCAACGGGCACGGAAAGCTTATCGCCTTTCCTGGCTGTTACCCATTTGTCTTTAATAAAGAACTCCATTTCGCCATCCAGCACTTCGTAGGTTTCAATGGCGTGGGGATGGGTGTGCACCAGCGGATCTTTCATGTTGCAGCCGGGCAGCAGCTCCCAGTGCAGCTCAAGAGACTGGCCACCGGTATCGGCACCGGTTTGCAGAACGGTAAACTTCATACCGATAGGTGTCATGTCGAGGATTTGATGTTTGGTTGCCATGGTTATGGTCTGTTGGTTTGTTTCTGAATACTGCGGAAATAGTAAGTTACAAATAAACCCGAACACCGGAATGCCACAAGCTTTGCTTTTGCTTATACACTGCTGCTGAGCTGGCCGGCGAGTTGTTGCAGCTGTTTGAATGGTATGGTGGAGAGGGTTTCTTTTACGTTGGGTGCCGGAGCAGACGGGCGGAGGCTTTGCAGCGGGTGATCTTCTGGCAGGGGCTGATTGGCTGATGGTGTATAAACCAGTATATCGTTGGGCTCGCAAACGAGGACACGGCAGAGAAGCTCGATGTGGTCTAAACGGAAAACACGGACCTGGTTGCTGAGGATGCGGTGGGCGGTGTGCCTGGCGATGCCTGCTTTTACCAGAAATGTGTAGGGATTGCTGATGCTGCGGGCCTTAAAAACGGGGGCTAAGTTGAATGATAGCATAGATAAGGGGTTTATAGTTTAAAAGATGGTACTAAAAATAGAAACAAAACTGCTAAAAGGTGAAACAAATGTGAGAAAAGTTAAAACAACGTCGCTAAAAGGTAAAACAACATTGAGAAAAATTAAAACAAACATGAAAAAAGGTGAAACAATACCGCTAAAACATAAAATCAAGTGAGCAGAATCTGAAACAACATTGAGAGAAGTTAAAACAACCATGAGAAAATGTGAAACAACATCGCTAAAACATGAAACAAAACTTCTAAAAGGTGAAACTAACCTGCTAAAAACTGAAACAAAAGTGTGAAAAGGTGAAACTGGGGAGGGTTTGGCGGGTGGCGGCAGAGTTGTTTTGCTGTTAGCAATTATGCTGGCCGAAGGGCTGTGTGCAAAATGAATAGTGACATTAATCAATTACAAGCCAGGGCATAATCCTATAAGTCGAAAGATAACACGGGTTAAAACTTTTGTATATTTATGTGTTGTGTGCTATTTAAAGACCTACATTCATGACATCGAGTACTGATAGACATAAACATTATAGACGCTTCTCTTCTCCGACACCTGACAGCCCGTTTTATGAGGGGTTCATGGAACATTATAAAGAGAAGTTCCGAAACGACCCAAAAGCTCAAAAAGAATCAATAGAAAAATATATAAAAGCTGTTTCCATTATTAATACGCAATTGAAAAATGGAGCAGGTTTAATAGTTGATAGTGAATTTAGATATTTTTTAACCGAATTCAATTCAAGGATTTTCGAATTTGGATTTGCTTCCCTTCCTTCATCTTTTAATGTGCTTGAAGGGTTTTTTAATTTTCGAAAAGACCTTTTTCTTTTCGAAATGTATCTAGAAGAAGATTACATGTTTTCAAGCTTTGACTTCTTAGACTTTGTTACATCTGACAAGCATTCAAAATCAATTGAGTATTTGAAAGAATCAATTGAAGACGAAGTGATTTACTCTTATAATATTTTAAATGACCCAAAAGAAATTACATTTAAATCTGACGACGGAATGGAGTTTGTTTTTGCGGGAGTATCAATGATAAAACGAAAAGAAGAAATTTACATGTTTGTGGTAGCAGGAGAAAAGTGCGACTTAGCCCAAGAGACAAAAAAGTTGAGCGAATTGGATAAGGCGGGTTTTGGAAGAAGTTATATAAAGCCAGCAGAAGAAAGGAAACGTGAAATAGTACCACTTTTAGACTATGATGATTATAGAAAAATATTTCTGTACTTGAGATTTAATCTTGACACTAAAACAATTGATACAAGATATGTTCAAAAGGATAATGGCAACGGCTTTTCAACAATAACAGACGACTATGATATGTTGATTCGCTCAATGAAAGGCGAAAAGAAATACGAAGAATATATCAAAAATTCGATAAAAGAAATAGGTAGTTATGATCCAATTTTCGAAGTTGCCTATAACTGTTTATATCTGCCCGAATATTTCGACCAAAATGAGGATGATATAGTTATTGAAGAACATCAAACTGCACTTGTACAAGAAAAGGTAAAACCAAGTGTTTTCAAAAAAGACAAAATATTTTCAGCCGAACATTTTTTTAAGACTAAGGATATTTGGACTTTGGATAAAAATACTAACCCAATTCTCAATAAACCTTTTTCGGCAGACGAATTAAAAATAGAAACTAGCGGTTATTGGAAAAATATTGAAGTTGGCAAAAAAGGTAAGGATAAAAAGGGCGAAGTTATTCATAATAAAACTTGGGTAGACCAGACTTTAAGCTGGTATGAAACTGATTCCCCAACAACTCATCAGACCCAAATTAAATCATCTTCAAATAAAGGCGGCTACATTTATATTCTACACAATCCCGGCCATCCCGTTAATCTTTTTAAGATTGGATTAACCACAAAAACTGTTGAGGAAAGAGCAAAGCAACTTTCAGGGACACCGTCTGTTGACAAATTTCTCATTGCACATAGCTGGGTTGTTAATGATTGTGTCCTTGCAGAAAAGATTGTTCATGATGCCCTTGACAAATATAGGATTAATGATAAGCGAGAATTTTTTCAAATAGACTTTTCAGAAGCATTAAAAATAATTACTCCAATCATTGATGACTTAAACAAATAAACACCACACAACAAAAGGCTTGCCGCAAGTCAGGCGGACGTAACACAGAATACCGGCACAGCAGAAACCCCTGCTCGTTTTCCGCAATTCTGAATTTGAACAAATACAAAACTAACCGCTTAAATATGAAATTGAAAAATGCTGCTCTGATAGCAACGACCATTTATACATTGGCTGTTGTTATTGGTTGTAAAAAAACTGATGATGAACAACCTATACCGGCCAATCCAACAATAGTTAGTACAAAACCGGCAACAAATATCGGCTCTACTTCAGTTGTTTCAGGCGGTGAGCTTGTCAGTGCAACGAACATTACAGACAGGGGAATAATTTGGGGAAGCGACAGTAACACACTTACCGTATCAAATCTCAACAAAATCAGTAACGGTGCTGGTTCGTCAAGTTTTACTGATACCATTCAAAATTTACAGCCGTCTACTTCTTATTATGTAAGAGCTTATGCTATCTATGTTTCAGGAGTAACTTATGGTGCAGCCGTAAAATTCACTACACTGCCACCGCAACCAACCGTATATATAGCAGGTTATCATGGCAGTTCAGCAGCCTATTGGAAAAATGGCCAACTGGTTTCTCTTCCGAATGGGATAAAAGCTAATTCTATTTATGTAGTGGGAAATGATGTATATGCAGCAGGCGAAAACCTTAGCGGCGGATCTGGAAGGGCAGTTTATTGGAAGAATGGAAATGTTGTCTACCTGACCAATGGAGTTAGATATGGAATTGCCAAATCAATCCAGGTTTCCGGAAACGATGTGTATGTTGCCGGATACGATTACAACACGAATGGATTTCCTTACCCAATAGTAAAATATTGGAAAAACGGCACTGAGGTAAGTCTTACTGCGGGCACTCCTTATAATTACGGTTTAGGAAATTCAATTCATGTGTCGGGAAGTGATGTATATGTAGCAGGCTACTCAGCTAATCAGTCATTAGGCAGTTTTACAGCTTGCTATTGGAAAAATGGTCAACAAGTAACTCTTAGTGACAGCACATCATCTATTGCTGAGGCCCGATCTATTTTTGTAGCAGGTAATGATGTATATGTGGCTGGCCAAGTACGCCCCGGACTTGGGCTTGGTGGTGTGCAAATCGCAACTTATTGGAAGAACGTGCAGGCTGTTTCTTTAACTAATGGCCCTGCATGGGCCTGTGTTTTTTCTATTTATATTAACGGAAGCGACGTGTATGCAGCAGGTTACGAGGAAAATAATGCAACCGGTGGGTCGTTTGCGAGATACTGGAAAAACGGAGTCGCTTTTACATTACCTGGAACTAACCTATATAACAGTGCTCATTCCATTTATGTACTCGGGAATGATGTGTATGTTGTGGGTTCGGAGAGCGATGGTTATTATGATAAGGCCAAGTACTGGAAAAACGGGGTTGAAATACCACTTGAAATCAGTTCCAATTTTTCTGATGCCACTTCTGTTTTTGTGAAATAAGAGTGTCTCATCCTGAAATAGGTTGACTAAAAATCAACCATTTTATGGACTTAAAAGAACAGATTGTCCAAGAGTACCTGGAGCAGGGCTGCAGGTACCTCAAGCTACAAGCCAAGTATTACTTCAGCCGAATCACCATCGGCAACACCTGCCCGTTAGACACAATTTGTGGAAGTTTCCAATAAGCGCATCTTACTACAAATGTTTTGAATGTCTCTTAAGTCTTTCGCATCACTAATTTTGCTTTTCATCTTTTCCTGTAAACAACAGAAAAATCCTCCACAACTTTATGGACGATGGATACTTGACAGCACATCCGGAAAAGGCGGTGTGATTATAGATGGTGGTCCGCGGGGGCATACAGAATTTACCCTCAGACAAGATGAAACCTTTGACTACAAGTGGAGTGATTTTGATGTCGCTGGTAATTACACAGGCACCTACCTTTACCAAAAGCAAACCGAGAAAGGA
Organism: uncultured Chitinophagaceae bacterium; assembly: GCA_937858715.1. Lineage (GTDB taxonomy): Bacteria > Bacteroidota > Bacteroidia > Chitinophagales > Chitinophagaceae > JJ008. Next base: position 5,875 of record CALLZY010000136.1, read on the forward strand.
ATGCCCCTGCTGATATTTTCATTCATTTCAGGTGTCAAAGTACGCAAAGACACATTAGGTATTTTAAGCCTGAACGATACCTTGTTAAGAGCCCAGGAGA
>CALLZY010000137.1 GCA_937858715.1 uncultured Chitinophagaceae bacterium
CATTTTGCCAAAGTAACAGATGAGGAAATCGCAAAAGTGGAAGCGATTGTAAATGAAAAAATCAGGGAGAATATCCCGGTTGTTATAAAATCAATGCCTAAAGATGAAGCGATGAAGCTGGGTGCCATGGCATTGTTTGGTGAAAAGTATGGCGATGTTGTTCGTGTGGTGATAATGGATCCAGATTATTCGGTTGAACTCTGCGGCGGCACACATGTTGGCGCCACAGGTGAATTAGGTTTGTTTAAACTTACCAGCGAATCAGCCGTAGCAGCCGGTGTCCGCCGTGTGGAAGCCATTTGCGGTACGCAGGCAGAAGAATATGTAAACAGCCAACTACAACTTATCAGCAGTCTGAAAGAAACTCTGAAGAATCCAAAAGATATTTTGAAGGCTGTTGAGAACCTGCAAAATGAAAATGCTGAACTTAAGAAGCATCTTGAATCACTGGAAGCAAGGCAACTGGTTGGCATCCGTAACGAACTGCTGACAAAAGACGAAATAATAAATGGCGTAACCTTCATCGGCGACATTGTAGAAGTAAGCAATGCCGATGCACTTAAGAAACTTTGTTTTGACTTTAAAAATCACCTGCAAGATTATGTAGCTGTCTTATGTGCCAATATTGGCGGAAAGCCATTTGTCGCTGTCGGTATATCGGATACAGTAGTAACTGCAAAATCGCTTGATGCCGGAAAGATTATCAAAGAGAAAGTAGCCCCATTAATTAAAGGTGGTGGTGGCGGGCAGAAAACTTTGGCTACGGCTGGCGGTCAGGACGCAGGAAAACTTGAAGAAGTAATTACTGCCGTAAAAAATATGTTGTAATCAGGAAGTAAAGGGGATATCGTCATCGTCAAACTTCATTTTTCTCCAGCCCTTTGGCAGGTTTTTATTGCAGTCGTAATAGAAGTACACAGTAAAGCCAACTGCACATAAGAAGATTATTATTATTGTTACTATCAGTATCGTTGTCATATCGCAGAGTGATAAGGTTAGGATAATTCTCAAAATTCGGAAAAATTATAATATAAAAGCAGTCTCAGCAAAACATTATTTAGCAAAGCCATCTTTTGGACTCACACCGTGTTTTCGAATTAGTTTACTGTAAGCCATAAATTTAGTCACAAAGTATTATTTGCTTGTAGAAAAGCAGGCATCAAACATACCGTTATTGCAGTTTTTTCTGACCCTGCATCAGCTAAAAAGGCCTTTTATCATTTTAGCACTATTTAACATTTCCGAAGCTTTTCGTATTTCATATTAGTTACTATATTTGACTACGAAACTTAACGTAGATAATCTCTAAAACTAACAGACATGAAAATAACGTGGATTAAAAAATCGGTTTTTGTATCAGTTGTTACTATGCTGATGCCTGCTGTGCTTATGGCGCAGCCAGATGAAAAAAAGGTTATTGAGGAGAAAAGAAAAGAAGTAAAGCAGGTTATTGTAACAATTGATGGAAGCAGTGAAAAGAAAACAATAATTGAAATAGACGGGGAAAAAGTAACTGTAAATGGCAAGCCAATCGCTGATTACAATTCTGAAAACGGCAAAGTGATAATTAAAGAACGCCGGGTAAAAGATGTGGAAGCATTAAGCCCTGATGCTCCCGGAAACCGGATAATGCTTTTCAGGAATGGAGAGAATGGTTTTTCAGGTAAGAATATGATGTCTGAGGGAATGAAAAACAAACCCATGCTTGGTGTTACAACTGAGAAAACTGAAAAGGGAGTAGAAGTAAAAGAGGTTACGAAAGAAAGTGCTGCTGAAAAAATTGGCTTAAAGCCGGGGGATATCATCACAAAAATTGATGATAAAAAAATTGAAACGCCGGATGATCTTTCAAAAGCTGTTCAGGCTCACAAACCAGGCGATAAAGTAAACATTTTTTATAAAAGAGATGGAAAAGAGCAGAAAGCGGAGGCGGAACTGACACAATGGAAAGGCGTAACTTCTTTTGGTTTTGGTGCTCCGGGTCAGAATTTTGACTTCGACTTCAATTTTGACAATCTTAAGAATCTGCCAAAGGCATTTACAATTCCGGGTGTTCCCGGTGGTCAAAATTGGAATTGGTCAGGAGGTGGTCCTAAATTAGGAATGTCAGTTCAGGATACAGAAGATGGCAAAGGCGTTAAAGTAATTGAAGTGGATAATGAAAGCAATGCTGCCAAAGCCGGAGTTAAGGAAAATGATATTATTACACAGGTGGACGATAAACCGGTAAACAGTGTGGATGAAATTGCAAAAATGCTGAAAGAGAAGAAAGAAAACCTGTCGGTAAAATTGCAAGTCCTTCGTGGAAACAAGTCACAAACCATAGAAGTTAAAATTCCAAGAAAAATAAAAACAGCTGATTTATAGCAGTTTTAGTAACTATTTTAAACCCCGGCTATCCACCGGGGTTTTTTTATGGCAAATTAGGGACAGCAGTTAGGCTGTGAAGTGTATTTTTGCCGTTCCTGAAAAAAATGACAGATTTTAATAAATATGAAATTGTTGTTGGTCTCGAAGTGCATGCCCAGTTGCAAACAGCCAGTAAACTTTTCTGTGGCGACAGTATAGCATTCGGTGCCGAACCGAATACACATGTAAGCCCTGTTACTTTAGGGCATCCCGGTACTTTGCCAAAGATGAACGAAAAGGCCGTTGAATATGCTATCAAAATGGGATTGGCCTGCAATTGTGAGATAGAGCAACAGAATTATTTTGCCCGGAAAAATTACTTTTATCCCGATCTGCCAAAAGGCTACCAGGTTTCGCAGCATACAACACCTATCTGTAAGGGCGGGTTTATTAAAATAGCTTCCGAAGGCAAGGAGAGAAATATCAGGCTGAACAGGATTCACATGGAGGAAGACGCAGGAAAGAGTATTCATGATATTGATGAGAATTTTACCAGCGTTGATTATAACCGGGCAGGCACTCCGCTTATTGAAATAGTAACAGAGCCTGATATCAGAAGTGGTGATGAGGCTTTTGCATATCTTACTGAGGTCAGAAAACTTGTACGTTACCTGGAAATATGTGATGGTAATATGGAGGAGGGCAGCCTGCGATGCGATGCAAACGTATCAGTAAGGCTGAAAGGCGAGGAGAAGCTGGGTACAAAAGTTGAAGTGAAGAACCTTAACTCTATCCGTAATGTGAAGAGAGCAATAGAAATTGAATCAGCAAGGCTTATTGATATTATAGAATCGGGGGGAGAAGTAAAGCAGCAAACAAGAAGTTTTGATGCAAACAACGGAACCACTTTTTCTATTCGGGATAAAGAGGATGCTGACGATTACCGCTATTTTGCTGAACCAGACCTTACGCCGTTTAGTTTGCAGGAGGATTTTATTGAAAACATCAGGTTATCCTTGCCGGAACTACCCGAGGCAAGAAAGAAAAAATATATCAGCCGGTTTGGCCTGTCTGAGTATGATGCGACATTGCTTACAGAAGAAAAAAATACTGCCGATTATTATGAACAGGTAACGGATTTTATTAAAGATGGCTATAAGCCGGTTGCTAACTGGATGATTGGTCCGGTTAAAACATGGCTGAACGAACAAGCAAAAACAATAGCTGAATTTCCGGTTTCGCCAGCGCAACTGTCTTCATTAATAAACCTTGTTCAGGAAGGGAAATTGAGTTTTTCAGTTGCTTCAACAAGGCTTTTTGAGAAACTACTGGCAGATACTGCTGCAAACCCGGAAGTATTGGTGCAACAAATGAATTTAATGCAGGAGTCAGATTCATCAGCAATTGAGCCAATTGTGGATGCAGCATTAGAAAAACTTGCCGATAAAGTAAATGAATATAAGAAAGGAAAAAAAGGCTTGCTGGCTCTCTTTGTGGGCGAAGTAATGAAACAATCGAAGGGCAAAGCTGACCCCAAAGTGGTGAATGAGTTGCTTGCAAAAAAACTTAAATCATAGAATATGTTCAACAGAAAAACCGTGATAGTGCTGTTTGCTTCAGCAGTCTTGCTCTCTTGCGGGAAAAAATCAGGAGTGAAGAAGTTTGAGGTAACAGGAACTATTTCCAACAGTACTGCCCGCATGGTGTACCTGGAAGAAATGCCTATGACAACCATGCAACGAATGGTAGTTGATTCTGCTTTGATTGAAAAGGATGGATCCTTTAAATTGAAAACCGGCAGCGCAGAATCCCGTTTGTATAATATCATGATTGACGGAATGCCACTTGCTGCAATTATCAATGACGAACCTTCCGTTACTGTCAATGCCTTTTTTGGAAAAGAAAACAAACAATTTGTTGAAAGTTATGAGGTCAAAGGCTCCCCGGCCAGCCAGCAACTTAAAGAGTTCCTCACAGAGTTTAACAACAGGCTTCAGATAAT
>CALLZY010000138.1 GCA_937858715.1 uncultured Chitinophagaceae bacterium
AAACAAAGCAGCCAGCTCAAATCGCTTTATATGCCTTGCCGGCTGATAATTTTTCAGCCCAATATTATTCCAAATTTTTTCAAAATTGCCTGACCTGAAAACATCGCCAATTATTGAAGGATAAGAATGGTAAGCAGCCTGGGCAGCATTATAAAAGCCATCCAACAAGCGGAAAGCTCCGGCAATTGTCAATAGAGAATCTTCGAGAGAATGGCTTGTTCTCCAATTCGAATATTCTGGCAGATAGTCAGTAATGTTTTCTTCAGTTTCTGCCGTTCTTACAAGGCTGTCAGGATAAAAGAACATTTTATTTCCCCAGCCTTCAGCTTTGCCAGTTCCTCTTAATATTCCTGTTGCTCCAATTTTTTGAATAGCCTCCCATTGCTGATGTTCAGGCTTCACATCTGTAAATGGCATCAGGTATGCTTTTGCATTAAGCAATTCCTCCTGTACCAGCCGGACCGGAATTTTTCTCAGTTCCATTTTCTTATGTTCAGGCAGTTTTGCTGATTTTGCTGCAAGGACACCGGCTGCCTGACCCGTGAGCAATACAACCGGCTGCAGCCTTGTCGTTCCGTTTACAATATTAGAAACAGAGATTCCTTTTTCACAAACAATAAGTCCGTCAATAGTTTCCGGAATCATTGCTCCCATAGGAATATTATATGCCGGCACCGGAGGAAACTCAATTTCAGGAACTTTCCCCGGGTATTGTGCATGGTGATGGTCAACCGGATAATCTCCTACCGAAATCCCGGTGCGATAAAATGTATAGTCATAAGGGTTTTTAATATGATGAATGTTCACTCTCACTGCACCCTTCACCCGCCGCCCTTCACGGTTATAAGGTATTATGGCCATACCTCCATTCAATTCATCATCAGCAAGACCAATATTCTTCAACCCAAGTTCAGTCTGAATAAAATAAATAAAGCCCAAAGTGTGCTGCTGTGCTAACTTATAAGACTTATTTCTGTCTGCCACAGATTGTTCTACTACGTTCAGGTAATAATCATTCCCATGAGCAGGCCAATTAAGCATGTACTTGTCAAGTACTGCTCCGGGTGAACGGGGCAGTTTTCCATAATCAAGTACCTTCTTTGTATTGTAGATGTAAGGCTTATTGGCGCAGGGCGCATCGGCTGTACTGCAGAAATATTTTGAAGAATCGTAATCAGGTGGACGGGCAATCGTTTTATCACTCCCAGGCCCGTAATCTTTTAAAATTGCGGCCCATGTCAGGTCTTGAATTATATTGCTTTTTTCTCTTGCTTCTCTTTCATTGGTTATTGCCGGGTCATCCATTCCAAGGTCGTAGGCCGCTCCTGATGCTGCGAAGACATCACCTGTTTCAGTTGCATCAATCACAACCTTCGCATCTATCCTAATTTTTTTACCTTCTTTATTTGCTATACTTACGCCGGTAACTTTATTCCCTGCTTTGTGCACATTCATAAACGTATGGCCAAACAAAACTGTCAGTTTTTTCTCTTTACCAGCCCATGATTTAAAAATGCTGTCGCCAATATGAGGTTCAAAACAGGTGTTACTTACCCAACCTGTATTCAGGTTCTTTTTGCCATAATGCGTATATAATTCCTGCCTTAACTCTTCCCACATTCCGCTCGGCAGCTGATCGTTTCCATCTGTACAGCTAACACCGGCGGCAGTAAGCATCCCACCAAGCATATATCCATGTTCTGTCAAAATTGTTTTGGCCCCAAGCCTTGCACTTTGTATTGCTGCGGCTGTTCCGCCAGTACCACCACCTATTACCACTACATCTGCTTTTATAGCAGAATATTTCTGGGATACGGCCAATACTGAAAGAAAAAGAAGTATAAATAACAGACAGACTTTCATGCTGTCAAGTTACATCAAACAATGAAAACAATAAAAAAGCCCTTCCAAAAAGGAAGGGCCAGAAGAAGTCTTTGTTACAAACTTAGAATGGTAAGTCATCGGCTGGCTCTGGCATATCACTAACCGGTGAAGTACTTGCCGCTGCTGATGATGAAGGTTGCTGATAAGAAGAACTGTTTCCGCCGCCTTCGTTCTTGCTGCCCAAAAGTTGAACTTCTCTCACCCTTAGAGATAGAGAAGCCCCTGGTGTGCCGTCATTACGCTGAAATGACCTTGCTTCGGGCTGGCCTTCCACAAATACCTGTGTGCCTTTTTGTAAATACTGTGCAACAGCCGTTCTGTCACTCCAATAAGCACAATCAACCCAAATAGTTTTGTCCTGTAAATTTCCCTGGCTGTCTTTGTACCTTTCAGAATGTGCTACGGTGAAGTTCATCACATTCTTGCCGTTAACTGTGTTTACCACACAATCTTTTCCAAGTCGGCCAATTACCTGCATTTTAATCATAGTGCTCAAATTTTAGTTTCGTACGTAAAAAATTATTAACAAGGCAAAATAAGCTGTTTTACCAAAGCCGCCAAATGTTGTTCCTGCCAGAATGATGTTATTACCACATTCGCAAAAAATTCCTTCGTTTCAAACTTATCTTTGCAGTTCATTTGGGAGATTATTATGAGCAAAAAAGGAAAAGTTTTAGTGGCGATGAGCGGTGGTATCGACAGTACGGTTACCGCATTAATGCTTCATGATGAAGGATATGAAGTAGTGGGCATCACCATGAAAACATGGGACTATGCCGAAAGCGGCGGCAGCAAGAAAGAAACCGGCTGCTGCAATCTCGATTCATTTAACGATGCCCGCCAGGCGGCGGTTGAGCATGGTTTTCCGCATTATATTCTTGACATCCGTGAGGAGTTTGGAGGGTTTGTGATTGAAAATTTTGTGGAGGAATACCTGGCGGGACGCACCCCCAATCCCTGTGTGTTGTGCAATACGCATATCAAGTGGAGGGCATTATTGAAAAGGGCCAATGCGCTGGATTGCGAGTTTATTGCTACCGGCCATTATGCCAAAATAAGGCAACATGATAATGGCCGCTATGTCATCAGCAAAGCTGTTGATGAAACAAAAGACCAGAGCTATGTGCTTTGGGGACTGGAACAAGACCTTCTCAGCCGGACATTACTGCCACTTGGCCCCTACCGCAAGACAGAAATCAGGCAGATGGCTTTGAACTATGGTTATCCTGAACTGGCAAAAAAACATGAGAGCTACGAAATATGTTTTGTGCCTGATAACGACTACCGAGGTTTTTTGAAAAGAAGAGTTGATGGACTGGAGCAAAAAGTAGAAGGCGGTCATTTTATTGATAAGACCGGAAAGATTCTTGGCAAACATAAAGGTTACCCTTTCTATACAATCGGGCAGCGCAAAGGGCTTGAGATTGCTCTTGGCAAACCCGCCTTTGTAACAAAAATTGACCCGGATAAAAACACTGTTACTCTTGGAGACGAAACAGAACTGGAACAGAACGAAATGCTCGTAGGTAAACTGAACCTAATTAAATACGATACCCTGACAACGGGGATGGAAGCCATAACAAAAATCAGGTATAAGGATAAAGGCTGCCTGTCAAACCTGTACCCAGAAACCGGGGCCTTAAAAGTTCATTTTTACGAACATGTGAAAGGAATAGCACCGGGCCAAAGTGCCGTTTTTTATGAGGGTGACGATGTGATTGGTGGGGGAATTATTCAAAGAGGCGAACTGGTTTAAAATCAGGCAATAAAACAAAAAGATATGCGTTTTGAAACGGGGGTTATGAATCCCCGTTTTTTGTTTGTAGTTTTACGAGACAAAAAACTGCAATAAAATCCAAACTGTTTAACAGAATGAAAAACTTATCCGCCAATTCAGAAAGAAAACTTATGAGAATCAAGTCATTACTTTTTGCATTACTATTCATTTCCGTCACATCTTTCCTGCCATCCTGTACAGATGAAAAGGAAGAGTTTATAACTGATAAACTGGAAGATTATATGCCTTTGGCTCCCGGGAAGTACATTACCTACCGGATTGACTCACTCACTTTTTCATCATTTGGTACAATTACCAACACCACTAAATACCAGGTGAAACATATAATTGACTCAAGGATTACTGATAACCTGGGCAGGCCCTCCTACCGGGTTTACCGCTTTATCCGTGATTCTGTTGATGCCACCTCATGGACGCCGGCACAACCCTGGATTAACTCAGGTACTTATTTCATCACACCACTAACTGACCAGGTGGAAGTAATTGAAGACAACCTTCGCTTCATCAAGCTACACTTACCAATTAAAGATGGGTTTACCTGGAAAGGAAACAATTACCTGCCTGCAAATGCATACAATTCCCTGTTCTCTTTTTCCAATGACGATAATGAGAACCTGACAAAATGGGATTTCTTTTATGATGGCTCTCCCGCTTCATTCAGTTATAAGGGCCAGAATTATACCAATGTGCAAACCGTAGAAGAAGCTGATGAAGAAATTGGCTTGCCGATAGGCCCATCAACAACCTATGCTTACAAATCAAGGTCTGTAGAAAAATATGCTAAGAACATAGGACTTGTTTACAGGGAGTACGAATTGTGGGACTATCAAAAACCCGGCGCAAACGGCAGCAAAACCGGCTTTGGTATCACCATGTGGATGATCGATCATAATTAAACCCGGCTACATCTTTCTGTTCCAATATAAACGATGAAAAAAATCTTCTTTTTCGTTCTCAGTTTCTTTTTGCTGAATGCCGCAATGGCACAGTTTACAAGATATGTAGTAAGGTTTAAGAACAAAGGCGGCACACCACATACGATTGCTACCCCTTCTACATATTTGTCTCAAAGAGCAATAGACAGACGGGTGAAATACAATATTGCGATTGACAGTACCGATTTACCAGTTACTCCATCATATATAAGTCAGGTAAGTGCGGTTTCGAATGTTACACTGCTAAACGTATCTAAATGGCTGAATGCTGTCACCATCCAGACTTCTGATGCAAATGCCATTACAGCAATCAACAATCTGCCTTTCGTTTCATCTACCAATACTGTGGCGGCAAAAGAGAACAACGCAGGGAAACTTTCTGGCAAATTTGATGGTGAGATTAACCATGGGCAACTGTTCATTGCGGGAAAGACAGAACAGCTAAACGGCGATTACTACAACTATGGAACAGGTTCGTTAAATGAGATTCATTTGCACAATGGAGAGTTCCTTCATAATATCGGACTAAGAGGCCAGGGTATGCAAATAGCTATGCTTGATAATGGTTTTAATAACTACACTACATTAAAATCGTTTGACAGTATGAATGCAAATGGCCAGGTATTGGGAACCTGGGATTTTGTTGCCCGGGAACAAAATGTTGCAAACGATGGCAGTCATGGTATGAGTTGCCTTTCCACTATTGCGGCTAACATTCCGGGGCAGTTTATTGGCAAAGCCCCTAAAGCATCCTTCTGGCTGTACCAAACAGAAGATAATGCCAGCGAATATCCGATTGAAGAATTTAACTGGGCCTGTGGTGCTGAAAAAGCTGACAGTGCTGGCACAGACGTAATTTCATCTTCGCTGGGTTATGGTTATGGATTTGACGGAGGCCTGCCTGATTATCCGTACAGTACTTTAGACGGAAACACAACTATGGCAGCAAAAGCGGCCGATTTAGCTGCAAAAAAAGGTATCATGGTTTTTGTAGCAGCCGGCAACGCCGGAAATTTAGCCTGGCGAAATATCATAACCCCAGCTGATGGAGATAGTGTTATAGCGGTCGGAGCCGTTACAAATACAGGTGTTATTGGAAGTTTCTCCAGCTACGGCCCTTCCGGAGATGGACAGATAAAACCCGACCTGGCTTCTGTGGGTGTAGCAGCTATGGTTCAGTCAACCGGCAATACTATCGTTACCGGGAACGGAACATCGTACGCTTGTCCTAATCTTGCGGGGCTTGGAACTATTCTATGGCAGGGATTTCCAGAATATAACAACATGAAAATTCTGGATGCACTGAAAAAGTCAGCCGATAAATATAATAACCCCGATAACAGGACAGGTTATGGTATTCCCAACTTGAAACTGGCTTTTGCAAAACTGCTGGCAGATTATTCTGCAGCATCCGGAAATATCGCAAATTGCAACGCAGTCATTAACTGGACAAGTAAAGATGTGCAGACAATGAAATATGAAATTGAACAAAAAGTAAATGGCGATACAGGATATAGAAAAATTGGCACTGTCTACGCTCAACAAGGCCTTGTTCTTTCAAACAGAAATTACCAATACACAGCATCTGTTTCAGGAATATCGCAAGGCGCAATATACTATCGCATAAAGCAGGTAATTGATACGACAACTACTGGTTATTATGCTATCTATATTGATTCAATACAATTAACGGTTCCTGACTTGTGTTCGGTTACCGGCAAAACAGGTGTTACAGTTCAACCAAATCCTGTTTTAGGAAGCAGTATAAACGTGGCAATAGAAACTCCTAATGCAATCAATAACTTTTCTGTAGCTCTGTTTGATTCTAGGGGAAGCCAGGTATTCAGTATGAAAGACTCAAAAGCGGCAGGCAAGAAAAATATTACCATCCCCGCAGAGAGACTTCTTGCTGGCAAATACTACATCCGGATACTCGATGATGCCGGCAAAATTATTGGAACTGGTGAAGCTATAAAACTGTAGCATCAGTTGTACTGCATTAATGCCACAAACATAGTGTCGGCCTTATCAGCATAGCCGGCAATAGTTCTCATCGAAATCAGGTTCAGGGAAAAGTTTTGCAACAGGTAATCAACCACTTCTTCATTTTCTTTTCTGAACACAGAACAGGTTATGTATAAGAAGTAACCGCCTTTCTTAAGATTTTTCAGCGCATTACCAGCAATCTTCTTTTGCAATGCAGCATACTTATTTACTTCTTCAATATCGAAATAGTATAATTGCTCCGGGGTTCTGCCCCACGTACCACTGCCTGAACAAGGTGCATCGCAAATGATAAGGTTGAAAGGCGAAAGGTCAGAACTGGAAGTTGTAAGGTCTGCAACGAATGATTTATAGTTTTTTATTCCTGCGCTGGCAAAGCGTTTCTTCAGGTTGGCGAGGATACTATCACGGACATCGCTTACTGTTAGCTCAATATCGCCTAGCATATCTTTTACCATGATTGATTTACCACCGCTTGCAGCACAGCAATCCCAAACCGATATCTTGGATTTTTGAGGTTGTATATTAGATTGCAGAAACAAGCCAGTTTGTTGTGAGCTAAAATCCTGAACAACGGCCTCCCTGTCTAATTCCAGCAGCTCATCAACTTTTGCTGTATTGGGTAAAGCAAGACAATTGTCTGATAATACAAGAAAAGGTATTCCCTCATTACTGAGTTTCT
>CALLZY010000139.1 GCA_937858715.1 uncultured Chitinophagaceae bacterium
CGTTGTAGGTAACCATATAGCGGACACCATGCAAATTCGAGCAGACATAATAAAAATAATAACTGGTGGACACAGCCCGCCAATGCAACAGAATGATGATTTATTTTGTCAAGCACTTAATAACTATAAAATTTGTATCATGAAAAAATTACTGACAGCTTTTTTAATTCTAACCGCCTTTTGCTTTGCCAAATGCGAAAAGGACAAGCCCGATTTTAATGGCTTGCCAGCGGCAACACAACAAGGAAAAAACACTTTAGGCTTTATGCTAAATAGCCAGCCTTGGACACCTCAAGGCTTTAACGGAACAGCTAACCTAAGTATTGATTTTGACCCGGGCTTTAATAACGGTGTGGTGGGAATTGCAGCCTATAGGATAACAACCAGTAATAATAGAGAATATTTTGGTTTGGGAATTAAGGACAGCTTAAACTTCTTAACACCACCATTCACTATTAACTTGTCAAACCAAAGCCTATACAAGCTTCGATTTGAAAATAATAATTGCAGTTTGTTTTCTTCAGATTCGGATACTCAAGCAAACGGACAGCTTACCATTACAAAACTTGACAGAACCAACCGCATAATTTCGGGGACTTTCAACGCCACCTTATCAAAAGCCGGATGTTCTACTATACAAATAACTGATGGCCGCTTTGATATGAAATTCTAAATACACAATACCAAAAAAAATAACCATGAACCAACTACTAAAAGCAATGGTAGCATTGTTTTCTGCTATCATCATACTCGGTAATAAAGCAGATGCACAGGTTGATACCAGCACTACTCAAAAATTATTACAATACATCATGCAGCCATTAGATAAAAACCAAATACCAACTGGTTTTTTAGAAGAGTATGGCTGCCCTATGCTGCCGATGGCAACTTTCAACGGAACTCTTAGCGACAGTAACCGCATGGACATGCACCTATGGAGAACATTGTATTTTCAACTACAAACCGGGTGGACAAGAACAACAGCAAACCCATTACCCGTTATCACTTCTGTTAATACAACCATTAAACAAAACACTGGCGGCACTCTGCCTGTTCCTATTCCTTTGCTTATCGGGCAATACAACACCGTAAAAAGTAATGCCTTTAGCAGTAACCTGCTTTCCTATAATAGCAGCACACGAAAAGTGTACGATGTGGCAGGCAGAACCCAAAGCCCTTATGATTTGAAAAATCTGTTTGCCGCCTGTCCCAACAGGAAAGAGACCGTTACCGGAAATGAAACATTCGTCTTTCAGTCAAACCTAATATGGAATAATACCGGGAAAACCATCAATCAGTTGCAGATTGATTTTTCCAATGGACAGGGGTTTCAAATAATAACGATTGGCACTCCGGTAACAGTCAGCTATGCAGATACGGGGTATAAACGCTGGACGATTAAAGCAACTTTGAGCGACAACTCAGTTATGCAATGTTATTCAGATTACCGTGTATTAAAAGCGGCATCTGTAGCGGCAAGGTTTCAAACTCCACAAAGCACAGTACCTGCGTGGGGTTTTGTAAATGCGGTTGCCGGCGTGCATAGCGGGGCTACCATTTGGGTGAATTACAGTAACAGAAATAGAACGAACACCCTACGTAAACCTTTGATAGTTGTTGAAGGCTACGATGTCAGTACGATTGCTCCAAGTTTGCAATTCAATTATTGGATAAGAGACTTCATTGCGGCTATAAATGAACCGTTTGACGCAGGATATGATTTTAATAATCAACTTGACGACATTGCCGGTTACGATCTTGTATTTGTAGATTTTGATGATGGCGCAGATGATATTGTTCGCAATGCTGCTATTGTCCAGGAAATTATTAATCGGGTAAATGCCAATAAAGTAAATGATAACCGCTTTGGTAATATCCGCCAGCAAAACGTAGTAATGGGTCTTAGCATGGGCGGGCTTTGCGCAAGATATGCTTTGGCCAACATGACGAAGAATTTTCCCGGTACACCCACAGAAACAAGGCTACTGATTACCCACGACAGCCCACACCGTGGAGCCAATGTGCCATTAGGTTTGCAATACATGATAAGGATGATGGGCGGTGTACAATTGTTTGGCTATAAAGTGTATGATATTTATCCCGATTATGATGATGCTATCGGACTATTAAATGCACCTGCTACCCAGCAATTATTATTGTATAGGGCAACTACTGCCAATGCTTTTGCCAATAACACTTTTTTGGATGCTACCTACCGGCCAATGATAACCTTTGCACCCACAGACCAGCAGCCCACTTATCGCTTTGTTGCCACCGCAAACGGTAATGAATGCGCAAATCCATTATTCAACCCCGGCAAAACTTTTATCAATTTAGGAGCAGGTATTAGTGCTGGTATTTATGCCCGGCTGTTATTTTTCAGAGTACCAATTGTGTCCTACAAATTGGCTGCAGAAGTAGAAGCTTATGCCCTGCCCAACACAGGCTCAACAAATAAAATTGCGAGGGTTTACACTATCAATAATCTCAAACTATTTGGGTTCATAGATATTTTTAAACAGTTATACAACAATACCGCCTATGCCCCCGGAAATCATTTGGCAATTGATGGTGTGCCGGGCTCTAACTATCCTTTATTGGATGCAGAGGCGTTAAATCAACTTACTAATTTGCCAGTAGGTGCTGCAAGTCTTTACGTTTCTTTTCCCATTGGGCCATTTTTAGGTGGCTACTTTGGTGCATATGCATATAATCAAGGGGTTTCTTACAATTTTACATTTGTGCCGGTGGGCAGTGCGTTGGATGTAAGCCCATACAACGCATCCGCCTTTAGTCAGAAATATGTGAATGGCATTAATCAGTATTATCCTTCGAGTGGTGAAACTTTCATCGCGCAGGAAACCGTACAGAATAATCCATCGGTTTCTAACAATGTGCATATCCGGTTTACTGCCCGTAATTCGAGATGGTTATTTAATGAAATGGAGAACTTGCCTAACCTTCAGAGTTGTTCCCAAGAATGTTCAAACCCCTATTATTTATCAGGGCCAATTAATTTTTGTGGCAATGGTATTTACTCGGTCCCGGGGCTTCCACGAGGAGGAAGTATTACATGGAGTATTTCACCATCCAGTTCTGCGAACCTAAATGCAACTGGCAACCAGGTAACAGTTACACCTAACTGGGCTGCTGGACAAGTAACGCTCACAGCAGCACTATCTAATGTCTGTGGCGGTAGCGTACAAATTCAAAAGCAAATTATTATTGGAGTACCAGACCATTTACTTGATGTGCTGGAATATCAGAGCCCCATGCCTGTAAATGAATTTTATTCGCAAACCAGCTATTCTTTTGGTGCCAGAGCAACAGAGCCGTATCCTTACTATCCTTACTATACTGAAACACCTTATCAATTTGCAGGAACGGCCTCTTATGTTTGGCGAATTATCAAATACGATGCTTATGGCGGTAGCACCATCTACAACCTGGGAACCTACGGATACGGATATAATCCGGATTTCTATTTTGACCAGGCGGGAGAATATGACATTGCTTTGGACATTATTAATAACAGTTGCGCCTATCATAGCCGTTATTTTACCCGTCGTATTACTGTTCAGAACCAGTGGGGGTATTATTCCGTTTCACCCAATCCAAGTTCTGGCGATATTAAGATTGCGCCCAATACCAACACAACTTCAAAGGCAAATGTAAAACCATTAGAAGTTCAAGCGGTTGAGGTAATAGATAAAATGGGAGCTATCAAATTCAGACAAAAATTTGGCACGGGACTGACCACAGTTAATGTATCGGTAAGACAATTGCCAAACAATATTTATACCTTACGCATTTTTGATGGACAGAAATGGCATTCACACAAAATCGTAGTGCAACACTAAAAAAATATAATGTCAAAATATAGGAGCAGGGTAACAAATTGTTGCCCTGTTTTATTTTGACAGTGAGCAGGGCTACCTACAACAAAAGTATTTGCAAAAGCAGGGCTTGACAATGTAATATGAGCTATGTGCAAGCATCAGCAGTGGTTCCGGCTCGACGTTCAATGTTCAGCTTTAGTTCTTAACTTCAACAATATATTTTCAATTGGGCATTTGTACCGGGCAGGACAATAAATGAATCCCTGCCTTCGCAAATACTCGAACGTTGGCGGTTATGCCAATGGGCAACATTTATTTAGTTTGACACATGGAAAAGCC
>CALLZY010000140.1 GCA_937858715.1 uncultured Chitinophagaceae bacterium
GCTAAAATTAACGTGGAAGTAAAAGATGGCATTTTAGTGATTGGACTTGATAAATCTGTAAAATGGAATACCGGAAATAAAAAACTGAAAGCCTATATTTCATTTAAGCAAATAGATAAAATTACTGTTAGTGGTGCTTGTGATGTAAATATTACCGGAGTGCTGAAATCTGAAAGATTAAGTGTTAATCAGTCAGGAGCCTGTGATATGAAAGGGACTTTAGACGTTGAGAAATTAGATATTGTTTTGAGTGGTGCCTCAGATATGAATGTATCAGGTAAGGCATCCCGTATAAAAATGGAACTTAGCGGAGCAAGTGATTTTAAGGGGTTTGATTTTAAAACAGATGTTTGTGATGTTGATGCCAGCGGAGCCAGCGATGTAAAGGTTACGGTAAACAAAGAACTGAATGCAAAAGCAAGCGGGGCCAGTGATGTAAAGTTTAAAGGTGACGGAGAGGTGAAGACAAAGAAAACAAGTGGTGCAGCCAGTGTATCAAAAGCGTAGCAATCATAAACCATAAACCTAAAGCAGTCGGACCGGAACAAATCGTTCCGGTTTTTCTTTGGATAGTATGCCGTATAACCTTACCTTTGCACCTCAACACCGCGAAGTAGAGCAGCGGTAGCTCGACGGGCTCATAACCCGTAGGTCGGGAGTTCGAACCTCCCCTTCGCAACAAAGGAAAGCCATCCAAAAAAGGGTGGCTTTTCAGATTTTCCGAAACAGTTGTACAGTTCAACTGACAAGGATTGATTACCTCCTCACTTCTTGTGCCTGAACTGTGCATTTTCAGGTTTTTTATGAAAGCTGGTTTTGTAAACATATTTGGCAGACCTAATGCCGGTAAAAGCACCCTTCTGAATGCACTGATGGGTGAAAAGCTGGCTATTGTATCTCCCAAGGTACAAACCACAAGGCACCGCATTAAAGGCATCCTGACAGAAAAAGACTACCAGATTATCTTTTCCGATACGCCTGGCATTATCGAACCAAAATACAAACTGCATGAGAAAATGATGCAGGCGGTTAAAAGTGCCCTCGAAGATGCCGATGTGGCCATGCTTATTGTTGATGTAAAAGAAAACTGGGAAGAATGTGATGCTATTTTCTCCGCTTTGAAGTTGAAAGTGCCGGCGATAGTGGTGCTGAACAAAATTGACCTGGCCGGCAAAGAAAAAACTAAAGAAGCTGAAGAGTTCTTCACGTCAAAGAAATATTGCAAGGGCTTCATTACCATTTCGGCGTTGACAGGTATCAACAAGAAGAAACTGATTAATACCCTTCTGGCCTATTTACCCGAAGGAGAACCTTTCTTCGATGGGGATGACATCAGCGACCTGAACACAAGATTTTTTGTGAGTGAACTGATACGGGAGAAGATTTATAAACTGGCCGAAGACGAAATCCCTTATCATACCGCAGTGCTCATCCGTGAGTACCAGGAAAAGACAACACTGGTGAAGATTGTGGCCGACATAATCGTACACCGGGAAACACAAAAAGCAATCCTTATTGGTGAGAAAGGCAGCATGATTAAGAAAATTGGCATGGAAGCCAGGAAAGATATTGAAGCATTTATTCAGCAGAAAGTATTTCTGGAACTGTTTGTGAAAGTGAAGCCGAAGTGGCGGGAGAATGAGATGCAGTTAAAGGAATACGGATATTAAAACAGTTCATAGTTCATGGTTCATAGCCTGTTCAGTCGTGGCCATGAACTGTCAACTATAAACTATCAACTAATAGTTATGTCATTTACAGTCGCAATCGTCGGAAGACCCAATGTTGGTAAAAGTACTTTGTTCAACCGCTTGCTGGAGCAACGCAAAGCTATTGTTGACGATGTAAGCGGTGTTACCCGCGACAGGCAGTACGGCGTTACCGACTGGAACGGTAAAACATTCAACGTAATTGATACAGGCGGCTTTGTGCATGGCAGCGAGGATGTGTTTGAAAAAGAAATCGCCAAGCAGGTACTGGTGGCGGTGGAAGAAGCCAACGTAATCCTGTTTCTCGTTGATGCCACCACCGGAATGACAAGCCTCGATGATGCAATGGCAAATGTATTGCGCCGCAGCACCAAGCCGGTATTTCTTACCGTTAACAAAGTGGATAATAATGAAAGGCTGCTGGAAGCATCAGAGTTTTACAGCCTTGGCTTCGAACATATTTTCTTCATTGCTTCGGCAAGCGGCAGCGGCACCGGCGACCTGCTCGATGCTGTGGCGGAACTGATAACCGAAGATGCCTCTGAAGAAACAAAAGAAATAGATGCCCTGCCCAAGTTCGCCATCATTGGCCAGCCAAACACGGGCAAGTCATCCCTGCTCAATGCACTGATTGGGGAAGAAAGAACTATTGTAAGCGATATTGCCGGCACAACCCGTGATACCATACACACACACTACAACCTGTTTCAAAAAGAGTTTGTGCTTATTGATACTGCAGGTATCAGAAGAAAAGCCAAAGTGCATGAAGACCTGGAGTTTTATTCCGTTATCCGTGCGATAAAGGCGATGGACGAAGCAGACGTTTGCTTATTGCTGATTGATGCAGAGAAAGGCATTTCGGCGCAGGACCTCAACATCTTCAGCCTGGCAGTAAAGAAGGGAAAGGGCATTGTGGTGCTGGTAAACAAATGGGACCTTGTGGCTAAAGAAACCAATACCGCCAAAGAATACGAGGCCGAACTCAAGAAGCGGTTTGCCCCCTTTTCTGATGTGCCGGTGCTGTTTATCTCGGCCAAAGAAAAGACAAGGATTTTTAAGGCTATCGAAACGGCACTCGATGTATATGAAAGCCGCCAGCGCAAAATACCCACCTCACACCTCAACGATGTAATGCTTAAAGCCATACAGTCGTATCACCCGCCGGTGGCGAGGGGCATTGCCATCAAAATAAAATTTGTAACACAATTGCCTACAGCGGTGCCGTCGTTTGCATTCTTTTGCAACCTGCCCGATGATATCAAGCAGCCGTACAAGAACTACCTCGAAAACAAGCTGCGGGAAAACTTCAACCTCTCCGGTGTGCCGGTAAGGCTGTTCTTCAGGAAGAAGTAGGGGAGTGCATTGTGTTTGGGGCTGTCAGCAGTAGTAACTCTGGCCGGCTTCTGTCCCGGCTGTTCACTATACCTTCGCTTCGCTGCGGTGCCGCTTCCATCCGGCAGCCCTTCAGCAGCAGAACATATCCCGACAAAGACACTGAGAAGATGAATGCTATTTCTTGCACGGATTTCATGTTAGGCACAGTTGTTATAATCTTCAATTAGTTTGTCGAAGCTAACATTCTCTGTCTGTAAATGTCCAGCAACACCAACTTTGCTCATATAATTCCATTTGGCTTTTTTGTCAATGGTCAGTGGTTTGATTCGGTCACTTAGTGGATAAACTTGTCTGCCAAAGAGTTTAAAGAAATTGTCATCATATATTTCGAAATCAAGACAAGGAAATTTCTTTCGCAGGTTATAGTCATAGTCCCACAGGTAAAGAACTTTGTCAGTGTCATATTCAATTATGAATAAATCTCCTTCATCTTCATATTCTTTCGCAACCGCAATTCTTTTTGCATTGATTACACAAGTGCCAACTGTCCCTTTTTCAATAGTTGCACTTAGGCGTCGTAAAAAGTCCTTCTGCTTTTTTCTCAGTTTATAAATTTCATAAGGCATGAAAACAATAAAGGCAAATGAAAAAACTGCAAGTGTCCCGAAAAGAAATGTCCAGAAGCTGTCTGGGATTAGTATCGTTATGTAAGTTAGCCCTGCTCCTAAAAGTCCCGCAATGACAAAGTGATAAAATTTAATTTTACCGCCGCTTTCTTTTTCTCTTTGAGTTTTCAGAGTCTTTAAGAGTCGTAGTTCGTCAGGATAAAAATGTCTTGTCTTAAATGGAATGTCCATACTTGAAGGGTGTCGATATAATTGTGCTTAACGATCGAGGCTTGCCGCAAGGCTGGTATTTTAAGTCCATAATTGGTTCATTTTTAGTCAACCTATTTCAGGACGAAACATTACTAATGATGAAGTTAACAACTAAATGCCAAATAGGATTCGGTCAGCCCGATATGTAGCTGATAGTAGTACTGCCGATGAGGATTTATTCGTCGCCTCCTGCTGACGCAAAACTGCATCTAAGCTTAGTTGCATTTTTCGCTAAGATTGTCCCCATGCAAATTCGCAGTTGTCAAATATCTTATTCTGCAAATCGCTTTTGTCAATCAATACGCTAAAAACTCCCTCGTCATTAAAATCGTTTTCACCAACTTGAAGAAGTAGAATTTTGTCTGAAAAAATTATATTTTCTATTTCTTCTTGTCCGTATTGGCAATGAGTGAACATTCCAAATATTTTCGATTTCTCACTACCAGCAGTGTCGTCCCAAATCTTTCCGTCTTTATTTACATAATCCATTTCATATTCTTCTGGCTCTCTAATCCGTTCTGAAAGTTTTTCTGTGTCAGCGAAAATTTTGTCGACAAGTCTGCCCGAAAAAAAATCATCATCGTGTTCCTTGATGTGTCTAACCAAATTCTCATTAGGAACGTCAACATATATTACTTTCCCTGTGTCGTTTCTAATATTTGCAAAGAATAGTAGTTGTCCTGATTTCGGCAAAAGTCCTGATTTGTCAAAGGGAGAAAATTTCGACAAGTCAAGTTGAGCGGCAAACAATAAATCTTTTGGATATTCAATTCCTGGTGGAAAGTCAACGATAGGTCCACCATATCTTGAGTGTCCTAACGGAAAATTTACATCTGTATGTTTTGTGTAATTTCCAGTGTCAAGCAAGATTTGAGGCATCTCTATTGAAGCTCCGTAATAAAGTGTCTTGTCTGCCGTAAATCTTATTATGTCAAATATTTGTTGAGTCCTGTCCATCTGAAACTTTAAAAATTAAAACGGGTTTGATGTCGTGAGAGCAATTGCAGCTAACGTATGTATTTGTGCTATTGTACGCTATTTTCCCAATTTCATCCCCTCAAAATCAACAAAATAGTAATATACATTTTGTACCTGCCTGCCGGCAGACAGGTTGTCAATAGCGCCAATGCAATTTATTGCATATCTTAATATGTGCCTGCCGTAGTACTACGGTATTTTCATTTCGCAAGCCGCAAACCAGCTCGGCCTCTGCTCATTTTCCCAACTTTCCGCCTCAAACGGGCAATTCCTGCTTTAAAACCGGTCTCTGTAGGCAACATCTCCACCGCCAGGGATTCCCGCTCAGACCAAAAAGACCCAAAAGCCGCCAAAAATGCTTCTTTTTCTCCCAAAGCCCTCATTTCCAGCCTGTCATTAGCCATTTACATCTAAGCAAACGACTTTGCCTGTCGAGCAAACGACTTTGTCTGTCAAGCAAACGACTTTGCCTGTCAAGCAAACGACTTTGCCTGTTAAGCAAACGACTTTGTCTGTCAGGCAAATGACTTTGTCTGTCAAGCAAACGATTTTGTCTGTAAAGCAAGCGACTTTGTCTGTAAAGCATACTACTTTGCCTGTCAAGCAAAGGACTTTGTCAGTCAAGCAGACAATTTTGTCTGTCGAGCAAACGACTCTGTCTGTTAAGTAAATGACTCTGTTTATTAAGAAAATGGCTTTGTCATTTTCGCCATCGTTTCCCGTTCTTCCGCATAACAAGCAGCATGGATGCCGGTACGGGAGATTTATCTGATAATAAATAATGTATCAGTTAATATTACGCCGGTATCTGCCATAGTCGCTGTAAAAACGTAATAATCTTTTGTCGCTTTTATAATCTTAGTTTTCAGTGGCCGTATTTGCAGGATTGGTGAAATAATATCAAAGCTATTCCTATTCTGCTGAAGGTATGTTAACTCATATTCACAGTCATTTGTCCATTTTATTGCTGCTTTTACCATTTGCCCGGTGATTGGATTTGTTTCAGTTTGCAAGGTGTCGTTCCTGTCAATAATGGAGACTGAATTGTCCAGTTCTGAGTGCAGTTTAAAATGTCCTTGTTTGAAACTTTTGCAATCTGTCTGTACTTGTTTAGCAGTGCAAGAGAGCAATAAAGAAACGAAGATGATAAAAAGAAAATGATAAAGGGGCTTCATAAGTTTAAAAGAGAAAGGGGTAAAGTTAATTTATTAAGCCGGGCTTTTAACAGATCTTCTAGGTTGGTAAGGGCTCTTCTTTGCAGAGTGTTCGTACAATACAATCTTCCATGTGTAGTCTCGGCTTAGGATTTGTGAGTTATCAGATATCGATTTTACAAAGCCGATAGAGAAGGACGCCGAGTCCGCTACACACAAAGCTGGTCAGTGAGACTCGGCTGGGAAGAGGGGCAGTGACACCGACAATTCAAAACTACCTGAACTTCTGCATTAAAACTTCTGTCGCTTTGCAGAATGCTTCGTTTTCTTCCTGCTGCTGTTTAATAAAACTGTTGTCCTTCAGGCTGCCGGTTACTTTGTTCATCTCGGCTTCCGTATCATACACCATCTGCCGGAAAGGATTCTGGTAATCTCTTGCCCTTGAGTGGTGGATGGCATCGGTTAACAGGTTATTGGTTTGTATGGCCTGTTGCAGCAAACCGGTAAAGAGTTTCTTTGTAAACCGGCTGCGGCTGATATTGAGAATGTGAAGCAGGGCCGCAAAGGAATGGCTGAACTTATCGGCAATGTAGCCATCGCTTTTCTTTTGATACCAGTTATGCACTTCGTCCCAGCTGTTTATCCTGCCAGACTGTATATTAGTGACCAGCGTTTTTACGGCCGTGGCAGGTATCAGTTGCCCGCCAATGTTTTTCCATTCGGTAAGTGCAGGGGCAGCGGGCAGTTTTTCAGTAAGCTGCTGCCAGTTATTTATTTTTTTTCTGCTGATAAAAGCAATTAGCTGTGTGGTGCCGTAATAAATAATAAGCTGTTTGAAAAAGCTGTATGCTTCGGCCACTTTGATGAGCTGCACTTTGCGTTTGCTGTTTTCAAAACCGGTAACGAGTACTTCGAGTGCGGCTACTTGCGCAGGTTTGGTATCGAGCAGTTGCTCGCCGGTTTTCTCCAGGTCTTTTTCCGGCAGGTTCTTTTTGTGTTTTTTGGCCCAGGCAGTTGCCACGGCTTTTTTTATAATCGTAAGTGCAGACAGCATTTCATTAATACTGTCGGGTGCCAGGTAGTCGTATTCTAAGGTGAGTGTTTTATCGAAGCGTTTATCCCGGCTGTTGTATTTTCCGGCATTGCGGGCCAGTGCATACATATTGTACATAAACCAGTAGCCGGGCATCACCACTAATTTGTCGTTGGCCACATCGTTACTCACCAGCGAGAAGGGGATGGGTATGTTCAGCTCAGCAGGAAAATCGCCTTTGGCAATGAGTGTGAAGGTGGCAAACTTTGAATTGTGCTTAAGGCTTACACATAAGCCCGGCCAGAAGCCGCGGCCTGCAATGATTTCGCCATCGGCACCTCTTGAATTATGATTGGAGCCGATGGTGGCACCGGCAGCCATATTGCTTTGTCCGTGCACCGTAGCTGCACAAAGGAAAGAGTTGTTGTGGTGCTGCTCATGCGCCGGAAAGATAAGTGAGTTGAGCACCTCGCAGCAGGAGATAGTGGAATTGTCGCCAAGGTAGGAGTTGATGAGCCTTGCGCCGTATTTCAACTGCGAGTTGGAGCCCATTACAAAACGAACGGCCTTTACACCGTAGAAAATGCGGCAGCCATACCCCACAATACCGTTTACCAGTTCGCAGCCTTCGCCAATCTGCGATTTTGCTTCGGGTGATGAGTTGATGGTGACGTTCTTTATTTTGTTGGCCCCTTTCAGGTAAGCATCGCTGCCAATCCATGCATCTTTAATGATGCGGCAGTTTTTGATAACGGTACGGTCGCCAATCTTTCCGTAGTAGCCCCTGCGGGTGTCGAACTTATCATCGGTAAACTGTTTGAACTTCTGCAGCAGCTTTTCATCGTCACGGTATTTGCTCCAGAGCCAGGCGTCGCCGGGCAACATGCCGTTGAAGGGCAGCACACTTCGTCCGGCATTTTCATTGCATACTTCGAGCCAGATGCGCACCGATTCTTTTTCGCCGTCTTTAACCACGCCGTTTCCAAACTTGGAGTGATTGGAGGTGGCCAGTTCGTTGATGTTGACCAGCATGGCATCGTTGCCAATGATGTAATGACTCATGAAGTTGACATTATCAATAACCACATTATCGCCAAAGTCGCAACTGATGATGGTGCTGTTGTAAAGGCCAACGGGCATACGCAGGTTGTTGAACTCATGAAACCAGGGCTCCAGTTTGCCAATGCGGATGAGGCCAAAGAAGGAGCAGCGTTTTATGAGTGCCGGGTCAAACGAATCGGTAACGAGGAACTTGCTCCAGTCGTCGCTGCTGTTGTCATTCTTTTCAAGAATGCTGATTTCGGAATGGGTAAGATTGCGGTATTTGTTTTTGGTGCGGTGCTGCCTGTTGCGCAGGTAGTATTCATCTTTCCCTTTGGGAATATATTCTTTGGTTATGTAGTCGTAGCCAAGACTGTTTACCGGTTGTTTGTTGATGTGGTTCATA
>CALLZY010000141.1 GCA_937858715.1 uncultured Chitinophagaceae bacterium
GGGATAAAGCGATGGTTATCGAAAAGCCCGTTAATCAATTGTTAGAGGATGAAGGAGGAAATCAACAGGTGACATATATTCCATTTGTAAGGGACTCGCAGAACTATGTAAATGCTGCTTTGGCCGTACTGATTAACTCCGGCGATACCAGCATGAATTATTTGTGTGACTGGCAATACGCACAAAAACAAAATAGCGAAATATCAATTAGTGATACAGCGGAACATTTTGCGGTATTGCTTATGGTGATGGACAAAAATGTATTTGGCCATACAAAGTTTGCTATTACGGATAAAACACTGTTTAAGCAAAATGGTAATGATGCATTGTTTGTTACCTTAAACGATAACGGTGGCAGGTTGGTGGAAACAAATACCACACCGGGCTGTTATGAGGCCACGATTTCATGGCAAGATTGTCCTTATATTGAGAAAAATGGTTATTGCTATGGGGAAAATGGTGCTTGTGACAACTGTGCAGAATGCACCAGTTCGATTAGCTGGGTATATTGTGAGCAAGGTGCTGGAAGCGGTGGTGGAAGCGGGGGCGGTTCTGGCAGTGGTTCTGGCGGAACAGGGGGAACTGGCGGCGGCTCAGGAGGTGGCGGCACTGGAGGTGGTGGCACACCGCCACCTTGTGGAGGGGCGATAACACCAACCTCTAATCTTATTGAAACTAACGCCCCTTGTACTCCGGGCTGGGGACCGATACTCCCGGATGAACCGGATGTACCCTTGAATGATACTACAATCGCAATGAGATTAAAAAGGTTAATAACCAAAGCTCAAGTAACAATTGATTCTCTTCATACAAAGTCTCAGGAAGATAATAAGGAACGCACCTTTACGTATATAAAAACTCCAACTGATACATCTGTTATGTGGATAAGAGAGGGAACATCACATACATCATCACCAACCTTAGCCCAGAATGCCTGCGCAATCTTTCACACACATTACGAAGATGATCCCACAGGAGGTACAGACAGAAATCAATGTTTTGACGGACCTGACCTTTATAAGGTGTACAAAAACTTTGCAATTGATAAATTCCCGATTGAAACATCAATAATATCAACTAGAGATTTCTTTTATGCCTTTGTAATTGTTGACGTCAATAAATTCAGGAGTTTTATTAGGACATTATGTAACAGCATAGATATAAGAATAATTGCTGAAACACTTTATAATTTGCATATTGACGGAATGAATAGTTGTACAGGGTCTTGTACGTGGCAGAAAATGACAGAAATTGGTTTTCTGAATATTACGGGTAATGGCAATTCTGAGCTATCTGGAGTAAAAGTATTCATTTCGCCCAGGTCAAATATTAACTTTACAATACTAACACAATAAATAATGAATTTATGAAGAAGGTAATAATTCTTATGACAGCTATACTATTTTTTAAAAATGGTATCAATGCAAAAGACTTTCATAGTATTAATTCAAACAAATGCTGGGGAGACACAACGCAGTTGCCTCAGGTGCTGGCTTTACCTCTGGCAAGTTATGTGGGTAAGCCTGTTGATAGTTTATTGCTGGTTCTACCTAGTGTATATACAAAAAGAGGATTTATGCCTGTTGGGGTAGGTTATACAAAAGGGATATATCAGTCATACTTTGGTGGGGAGTTTAATAATTTCTATGTCGAGATCTATATTGATTTCTTTCAGTACTTACCAATTCCGAATAGAACTTCTACTATAAACTGGAATATGAATTTAGCAAAGCAGGAAACAATTTCTTTTATTAAAGTCGTGAAAAATAACGTTTGCGTCTATGGGTGTGGAAATCCCAATTACGATTATTAGATTTCCAACTATAGTAGATTTTTATTCTTAATATTTAGGAAACGCCTCTATTTAGTCCCGGAGAAAAGATTAATCCGGGACTTTCCTTAAAAAGAACATATTCTACAAGTATGGAAAATTACATCATGGAAAAATTACTTCTTCTGGCTTTTGTATTGTTGTGCAATAATGTAAAGGCCGAAACAGCAAATAAACAAAGTAATGAATTTAAAGAGTTGACATCATGTACTAATGTTATGCAGCAGGATACAACTCTTGCATATCTTTCGACATTGGATTTAGAATTCTTTAAAAACAAACCTGTTGACAGTTTATTGACAGTTTTGCCTTTAAATTATACAAACCGTATAATTCACGGGATGGGGAATCTAAAATATGCAAGAGTATTGTCTGTTAGATATTCGGGAAATATTCGTGTGCTAATTTTTGTAAAAAACTTTGTTCATATGAATCCTCGAAGTGAGGCCTGTCAATGGGATATTAATCTCTTTAAATTAGAAAATATTACTTGCGTTGAAATTTGGAATAATAATTTGAAGATTTCCTCCGGAGGTTGCGAGGATTATTATTAATATGAAAACCTATAGGCAAGACAATTGAAAAGACAAGATTCACAATGTTTCAGGCTGATAATTCAGCCTGAAACATTTCTAAAAAAACAACATGAATCGTCTGCTTTTTTTCTTACTTGCAATACTTTTTGCAACAAATTCAAAAGGGAACGAACTTAACTTAAGTTGCAGGCCTACGGACACATTGTTAAGCTATTTAGAACAAGTTGATATAGAATATTTCAAGGATAAACCTATAGATTCCTTATTAGCTTCAATACCCGGTACACCTGTTGAATTAAAAGTGTTTTCAACCCCCAGTAATAGAACATGGATATTCCTTGCATCGTACATTCAAATTAAGTATTCAAACGGCTCAATGATATTTGCTTATGTAAAGCAATTCTATCACATGAATCCTTATAGTGCAAGTTTCTCATGGGATGTCAACTTGTTCAGAAAAGAAAAGGCCTACCGAATTGACGTTTATAAAGATTCTTTCAATTGTATTAATGGGGATTGTTTGGAATAATTGAAAAATGCATAATAATTATTAAGACTGCTATTATCAATAAATTGATAATGGATGGAGTTAAGTTCACTTTAAGCTAAGTAAATACAATAATCATAGAAATATCTGACTATGATTATTGTATTTTTCTTATACTCCATAACCATTCCCTAAAAAATAATTGAGTATTGGATGATTTTCTATTAACTAATTTTTCATTGTATCAATTGCTGAAAAGATTACCGAAAGATGAAGAGTGTCCCGATATTTATCGGGATAAACTTGCAAGGCATGATGATAGTAGTACTGCTGCTGGGTTAATAATATCTAAACACATTGTTTTGTTATTTGACAGTTTCTTAAGCGTAAACTGACGAAGAATCTTTTTTTTCATCTTCCTTGTGATGTTTTACCGCAAACCATGCGCTGACAAGTGCTGATACAATAAAATATCCGGCAAGTATATATTGAACTGAAGACAGCCATTGGCCTGCACCAAACCAATCTTCCTGGCTGAACAATAAGTAAATCCCCAGTCCGCAACGCAGCAGTTCCCACACAGCAGCATAGCGGTTACGGTCCATCAGTTCGGTAAGTGCATACACACTCAGAAAGACAAAGCCGCCATACCAGTAAATATAACTGGCGTCAATACTGTTTATATAGGCAATTTTTCCAAACAGGTAGCTGATGAAAAGCAGGAGCATCAGCAATTGCAGCCATGTCCATGCTGAAAAGGCCGGTGAGGTTTTGGTGTCGTATTTGTCAAAATGATAGACATCATCAATCTTGCTTACCGGGTATTTCTCCGCCACATCTGCAGGTCGGTAACCGGTATGGCGAAACCAAAGGGTGAATTTGTCGAACCAGTTGTGTGTATGCCAGGCATCTTTCATCATCAGCCACAGGTGCTGAAAGTTTATTTTTATCGGGTTCCAGGTACGGGCAGGCCTGGTGATGCCATATACAGGCGGCACATCTTTCCGTTCTTCCTGGAAAGTGCCAAAGATTTTATCCCAGATTATCAGTATCTGCGACAGGTTTTTATCCATGTACTCCGGGTTAACGGCATGGTGAACCCTGTGGTGACTTGGCGTGACGATAATTTTTTCGAGAAAGCCCATCTTACCAATATGACGGGTGTGATACCAGAACTGTGCAAACAGGTGAAGCGGGGCTACGGTGTTAATTACTTCTTCCGGAATGCCCAGCAGGGCGGCAGGCAGCAACAGAATTGTAAACATGTTAAAGAAAGCAGAGATACTTTGCCGCAGGGCACAGGCAAGGTTATATTCTTCGCTGCTGTGGTGAATAACATGGAGGTTCCAGAACAGGTTTATTTCGTGGCTCCAGCGGTGTACCCAATAGCCGTTAAAGTCGAGGATGATGAAAGTGAGAAAGTAAACAAGAAATGTATTTTCAATCTGTGTCAATGCCAGGTATTTCAGCATAAACGGATAGATGGCAATGGCGATGGTCAGTTCCAGCACACTTTTGGTGACGTTGGTAATCCCTGAACTCAATGATGAAATCATGTCCATATTGCGGACTGTATCGAAGCCTTTGCGCCAGCCCCACCATTTTTCAAACAGTACCAGGACTAAAAATGCAGGCATGGCAATCAGCAGAATCTTACCGTAGGTTTCCATATAGCAAATGATGTTGGTTCTTTATTTCAGCATTTTAAAAATAAGAAATTTGGTTATTCTGTTAAGGAATTTTTAACCCTTACTGTATTACTTTTACAAAACCGTATGCACTTTAACTCATTACGAATACCTTACAGGCAGACTGGCGCTTTCTCAAAGATTGCCCTTGACTACATAGAACAGTCCGGGTCTCTTACCCCGTTTGCTGCACATGAGCTTTCTGCTGATGGCATACAAAGTGCTATTGAGGCAAGAAAACTGTTCCCGACAAACAGGGAAGTACTGGTACAGGAACTTCTGAAACAGTATTACGGCATTGATACAACTGAGAAAGTAAAAACAAATATTGCCTTGTTAAGGCAGGAAGGCACTTTCACTGTTACCACGGCACACCAGAACAATATCTTTACCGGGCCGCTGTATTTCGTTTACAAGATTTTACATGCGGTAAAACTGGCGGAAACTTTTAAAGCCTCCTTCCCGCAGTATGAGTTTGTGCCCGTTTACTATATGGGTTCCGAAGATGCGGACCTGGCAGAGCTGAATCATATCCAACTTGGTGGCAAAAAGCTTGAATGGAAGACGAAGCAAACAGGTGCGGTGGGACGAATGAAAGTTGATAAAGATCTCTCTGGTTTGATTGAACAAATAAAAGGTCAGCTTGGCGTGCTGCCTTGTGGAGATGAAATAACAAGGCTGCTGGCAGCATCTTATTCACCGGGAAGAACAATACAGGAGGGCACTTTCAGGCTGGTTAACAGTTTATTTGCTGAGTACGGACTGATAGTACTGATCCCGGATAATGCTGAACTGAAAAGACAGATGATACCTGTTTTTGAAGATGAACTGATAAACCGGAAATCTTCAGCCATTGTGAATAAAACAGGTGAGGACTTGCAAAAATCAGGGTATAAAATTCAGGCCAGCCCAAGGGAAATAAATCTTTTTTACCTGGAGGAAAACAGCAGAGAACGGATCGAACAGGTACAAGACGGATGGGCAATAGTGAATAGCGGAAAGAAGCTAACACAGGAAGAGTTACTGAACGAGTTGAACGGGAAACCAGAGTGCTTTAGTCCAAATGTGATACTGCGGGGCTTGTACCAGGAAACTATTTTGCCCAATATTGCTTTTATTGGTGGCGGTGGTGAAACTGCTTACTGGCTGCAGTTGAAAGATTTGTTTGAAGCATATAAAGTGCCGTTTCCGGTGCTGCTGCTGCGCAATTCTTTTTTATTTGTTGAAAAAAAGTGGCAGGAGAAAATTGCAAAGCTTGGTTTTAATGCAACAGATTTTTTTGTATCTGAGCAAGAGTTAGTCAACAGGCTGGTAAGCAGAGACAGTGCAAACAACCTTGATATCAGTGATGCAATAAATGAGGCTGCAACTGTTTATAATAAACTGGCGAAACAAACTGCAACCATTGACAAATCCCTGGAGCCGCATACAGAAGCCCTGAAGAAAACTGCGGTGAATAAACTACAGGAACTTCAGAAAAAGATAGTAAGGGCAGAGAAAAGAAAATTTGCTGAACAACAACATCAGGTTCATGTCATAAAAGAAAATCTCTTTCCCGGCGGTGGGTTGCAGGAGCGTTATGATAATATCTGCTGGTATTATGCAAAGTTTGGAAGAGAGATAATCAGCAGGTTGTATGAAAACTCATTGTCGCTGGAGCAGGAGTTTGTTGTACTTGCAGAAGATTAGTCAAACAGGTTATCCCAGCCTTCATTCTTCAGTTTATCCACTTTAGTAATGACTTCTTTGTTCAGCGTTTTTTTATAGTCATCTACCGTTTTTGCAATTTGCTCATCAGCAATTCCCAGTATTTGCGCAGCAAGAATGCCTGCATTTTTTGCGGCGTTAAGTGCCACTGTGGCTACGGGTACACCATTTGGCATTTGAAGAATAGATAGCACTGAATCCCATCCGTCAATGGAGTTGGATGATTTTATTGGTACGCCAACAACCGGAAGAGTGGTAACTGAAGCTACCATTCCCGGCAAGTGAGCAGCGCCGCCGGCTCCGGCTATGATGACTTTAAGACCTCTTTCTTTTGCCTTTCCGGCATATTCAATCATACGATGTGGTGTACGATGGGCAGAAACAACCGTCACTTCATGAGGAATATTAAACTGCTTCAGAATTTCGGAGGCGGCCTGCATTACATTTAAGTCGCTGTCGCTACCCATTATTATTCCGACGAGAGGTTTCATGTTTTGAGTTTTGTGTTCATGGTTCATGGTTCATGGTTCATGGTTCATGGTTCATGGTTCATGGTTCAT
>CALLZY010000142.1 GCA_937858715.1 uncultured Chitinophagaceae bacterium
CTTCCCCAGCAACTGCAAATACCGCTCATGCAAGAAACGGTGCACTATCGGCTGGTCAAAATGCTCTTCAATATGCCTGCGGAGTGTGCCGGCATAACCGTGTAAAATGTCCTGGTTATCTAAAGCAGACTGCATCTTATCATACAATGCCGCAGCATCCTTTACTTCAAATATCAGCCCCGTTTTTCCGTCTTCCACAATATCAACATTACCCTCAATACGGGAACATATAACCGGGCAACCCATCGCCCCTGCCTGCAGCAGTACATTAGGAAATCCCTCCCGGTGTGAAGGATGTACCAGGGCATAAGCAAGGTGCATATAGTATTCCACCTCATTGCTCCATCCTGCCATAATCACACCCGGATGGGTCTGTATCAGTTCTCTGGCAGTTGCGCTTACCGGGTCCACTTCATCTTCAAAGACACCAACCAGCAACAGCCTTGTCTGCGGATGCCTGTCATATAGTTTTACAAATGCCTCCAGCAATTCATCCATGCCTTTGTCATGAACAATGCGGCCAACGGAAAGAAAATAAACCAGCTTCTCATCATATTGAATATGCGCTTTGATGGCAGCCAGTTTTTCCTGCAGCAAGGATGATACAGAGTACCTGGAAAGCCTTACTCCGTTACTCGATCCCCAGCCGATTACTTCCAGTTTTGAAGGGGATACAAGTTTATTGTTCTCCATAAATGTCCGCAGAGAATTACTGTTTGGCCACACATGGGTGGCAGCCTTACCGGTCAGCTTTTCCATAAACACCAGCACCTTACGGCTGAAGCCCTTTGTCGTAACATAACGTAAACCGGCCACTGTATGCACCCTCAGTTTCACTCCGGCCAGTTTTGCCGCCAGCATCGCCAGCAGCCCGGCTTTGGGAGTATGAGAGTGGACAATATCAGGCTTCTCTTTCCGGAAAAACCGGTACAGTTGCCATAGGCATTTCAAATCGGTGAAAGGCGACATACGCCTCGTCATCGGGATAATATGATGCCGGCAGCCTTCCCTTTCCAGCACTGCTTTCAGTTCCGGGCCATCGCTGCTCACCATCACCACATCAATACCCTGCTCCTGCATGTACTTCATCTGCCAGGGCAGCAGCACATTCAATGAGATGGGGGCTGTGGTTATTCGAATTAATTTGGGCATTTTGATTTTTTTGTCCTTACAAAGACGGCAAAGTAATCAACGAATCAATATCGCTGATTATCCCTGTCTGCTGACAGGAGTCCCCCTTTTTGAAACCATCCGCCCCAACTTACTTGTCACGCCGACGAAGGAGGCGTCTGCATTATTAAACCTGGCGGCTCCGGTTACGCCTGGGATATGGAGAAAGCATATACCTTGCATACTGTTCTGATGCTCTTCTCATACTGTCCCCATACTCACCTGGTACTGTTTGCAAACTGTTGCGATGTACAGCAGTAACCCCATTAAACTGCTTTCCACAATTTTTTCAACCTTGTCATCCTGAGCTTGCCGAAGGACAACAGCCTTAAACCAGCATCAACTTCCCTTCCCCAAATAACACCTCTTATACCACACATCCAGCGCAAATAAAGTCCACAGCATTTTTGCCCTTTTCTCATCGCCGGTTTTTACTTTTCTGTCCCACAGTTGCTGAATAAATCCGGGCTCTACAAACTGATGCGAGTAGCTGTCTGCGCTTAATATATAAGAAGCCACCAGGTCTTTCAATTCGCCATCCAGCCACTTTTTCAGCGGTATTTCAAATCCCCGCTTGGGCTGATGAATCAATTCTGCCGGAAGATATTTTTCTGCCAGTCTCCTGAGCAGGTATTTTGTCTGTGCGCCTTTCACTTTGTAACTGTCAGGTAATGTGGGTACATATTCCAGCACATCTTTACTCAATAACGGGCTGCGGCCTTCCAATGAATGCGCCATGGTGGCAATATCCATCTTTACCAGCAGGTTGGCTTCGAGTATATGATCAAAATCCAGGTTCAGCATTTTCTGCATACCAGTAAGTGGTGAAGCAGCCACCCGGTCAAAATGTTTCCTGATGTTTTCTAATGCTGCATTTCTGTCACCCTTCAGCATGTTTTCAAAATCTTCAAAAATATCAAGGGTGGAAGACAGGTAAGTGTCTAATCCTTTTTTCCGGGCAAGGTCAGCCAGCCGGTATATATAATTGTACTTGCTCTTTTTATCATTTGAAACAGGAAGAAGCGGAAAAACTGTTTTCGCCAGTGTACGCACAACAGATTTCGGTTTAAAGAAATCATACTTCGCAAAAGGCACATACCGCCTGTATCCGGCAAAGATTTCATCGCCGCCATCGCCGTTAAGAATTACAGTCAGATGTTTCTTAGCTGCCTGGCTCACATAATAACTGGGAATAGCCGAACTGTCAAAAAATGGCAACCCGTAATTGGCGATAATCTGCTCCACGTCATCCAGCAGGTGATCAAAGCCGATTTTTATTTCATGATGAACGGTGCCATATTTTTCTGCCACCAGTTTTGCCAGTGGCGCTTCGTCATATTCTCCTTCAAACGAAACGGTAAATGTTTTGATAGAGCTGTTGTACTCCCTTGCGATAGCTGTCACCAGGCCACTGTCAATACCACCACTCAGGAAAGAGCCCACCTCCAGGTCTGACGATTCAACCCGTCTCCTGATTGCCGTATGCAAAAGAGTATCGGTATGTTGCAGTGCCTCTTCAAAACTATGGGAACTTTGCTGCCTGTAAAAAGGGTGGATATCCCACCATTTGGTAATAACGGGATCAGGTGATTCTAGTTTCACAACAGCATAACTTCCTGCCGGTATCTTTTTTACTTGTTTATAGGGTGAATTATTGTTGAATAAATACCCCGAGTATAAGTATTGGAAAATAGCCGCTTCATCAGCATCAAGGTCAAGCTGGCCCCGCAGGGCATTCAGTTCGCTGGCAAATACAAACCGTTTTCCGTCTGCATAATAAAACAAAGGTTTTTTTCCGGCCCGGTCCCTGGCCAGGAACAGTTCATTATTTTTCCGGTCATAAATAGCAAGCGCAAACATGCCGTCAAAATCCTGAAGGCAACCGGCACCGAGTTTGGCATATGCATGCAGAATGGTTTCCGTATCGGAATTGGTAATACATTGCAGGTTATACTGCCTGCGCACTTCCTGGTGATTATAAATCTCACCGTTAAAAATAATGGTCAGGTGTTCATAATGCATAGGTTGCCCTCCTCCGGCAAGGTCAAGAATAGACAGCCGGTGGTGGTGGAGCACTACATTATTTTCTTCAAACGTAGCCTGCTTATCCGGTCCCCTGTGCAGGAGATCCTTCGTTAAGCGGGGTATGTTCAGGGCCTGGTGGATGGAGCCTGCGATACCGCACATGATATTTTTTATTTACTTTTTCACAATCACTTTCACAGTAGGTTTAGTGCTTTGAGATATGCAGGATAAGTCAGATAAAAAAAGGTATATTAAGTTAAACACAATGACCGGTTAATCTTTTATTAACCACGGCGGCCACTGAGCACACTGAGAATTGCTCTCATAGACCTGCCTGTCGGTTTACCTGCCGGAGGCATGGCAGGCAGGTTACACAGATTTACTCAGATATTTTTGCTTTTTATTTTTATTTCGCTTCAGCGGAATCCGCTGTGTTCCTCTGTGCTGCCTTTCATTCTGTGAACTCTGTGGTTAAACCTTTTACTAACCACGGCTAACGCTGAGCACACCGAGAATTGCTCTCACAGACCTGCCTGTCGGTTTACCTGCCGGAGGCATGGCAGGCAGGTTACACAGATTTACTCAGATATTTTTGCTTTTTATTTTTATTCCGCTTCAGCGGAATCCTCCGTGCAACTCTGTGCTGCCTTTCTATTTGTGCCCTCTGTGTTAAAATCCGTTGCGAAGCAACATCAATCATTCGTATTCATTTGTGTCAATTTGTGGCCAACCCCTCATTCCGCTTCAGCGGAATCTCTGTGCTGCCTTTCAATCTGTGACTTCTGTGGTTAAGCCTTTTTTACCCGCTATTCCTCAAAACAACTTCTTACTAAAAATATAATCCTTAGAAAACTTGCCCGATTTTTCCATTACCAGTATAAATGCCACCGCATAAAACGAGAGACTTGGAATCTTATATCGAACCAGGGCACCAAAATTGGTGGTGGTAATACCAATTACAGCACCGAACAAAATGGCAAACACAAAACAAAATGCAATAACCGGGTCGGAAAATATCATACTGAAAGTTTTGCCAAATCCCACCCGCCGGAAAACCATCAGCGTAAGTACCAAAAATGCAAAAGACTCCAGGAACGAAATGATCATCACTGGTGACCGTATATCCCAGGGAAACGGCCGGAAATAAGTATTCACAATGCCAAGCGGTAACATGGCAGCCATCTGTGCCGGTGAACTTGCCGTTCCAACAGAAAAATTAGAAGCAGAACCTTCTTCCGGATTACCGGAGAAAGTTGCCTGCTGCGCCTGTACTGTTTTCAGGATTTCTTCGCTGGCAAATTGCTCTTTTGACTCTGCAGATGCCACTCCCTGCGACACAAAAAAACCGGCAGCAGCAGCAATAGCCACAAACCCGAACGTAGATACAGCCCGTAATGTTTTATCCTCAATCCGCTGCCGGAACCTTATAAAATACCAGAGCAGGAATACGGCTGATAAGCTGACGAGAATATAGGGTTTCAGGCTCAGCAGCACCAGGGATGTTATGTATAATATCAGGAGCGAAGAGATAATGTTCTTTTTTTTGATTAACACCGAATAGGCCGCATATACAAAAAACCCCATAGCCGCCATACAAAAAGTATCTTTCAGAAGCGATACTCCCCAAAAAAGTGTACTAGGCATAAACAAAACCGCATAAGCCAATTTCTTATGCAGGTGGGGGTATAATTCGTAAAACATCTTATACAGGCGCCAGGTGCCCATAAAGGCTA
Source organism: uncultured Chitinophagaceae bacterium (assembly GCA_937858715.1). GTDB lineage: Bacteria > Bacteroidota > Bacteroidia > Chitinophagales > Chitinophagaceae > JJ008. The sequence continues at coordinate 4,929 of CALLZY010000142.1, forward strand.
AAAAACTAAGGCAAAATGACACACATAAAAAACTGCGGTTAAACAACAGCCCAAATGGCAGGGCAAACCGGGGCACATTATAAGTTCTTGGCTCCAGTATATAATACTTCAACGCATAAGTGCCATCGTAATAAAAATAACGGTACAGAGGATCAGTTTCTTCCACTTTTCCTTTCATTACAATATTACCCAACATACTGCCATCATCCTTTACAGCATGAAACATATCAATCAGACCCTGGTAATAATTATGGCTGTCGCCAAAACCATAATAAAAACCGATTACTAATGTATAGGTAAAAGCACCTACCAGCCGTAGTGTAACTGCCGGCACCACATATTTCCCGATAGGGGTATTCCTGTATTTCTTTACATAGAACCTTGCTGCAAAATAAACCAGCAGCAGGCACAAGGGTGCCAGGTACAGATCCTGCCAGCGCAGCATATCCCATGAAAAATCCTGTTCCATGTTTTTTACCGGTTCCTTATTTATATCCGGCCTTAATTTTTTATTTCTGAATTTAAACTGCTATTGCCTGCCGAAACCTGATGATGAAGCTACGGGTACGTCATACTTCGATACACTCAGTATGACAAAAGACGGGTGATAACACTGTCAGGCTGAGCTTGCCGAAGCCGACTTATGGAACCATTCGCTTCACCTTACTTGTCACACCGACGAAAGAGGCGTCTCCCTTCTGAAACCATTCTCTTCCGGTTTCTTGTCACACCGACAAAGGAGGTGTCTCCCTCAAAGGCAGGTGACAACGCTGTCAGGCTGAGCCTGCAACTATTTTCAACCACATTATTCAACCTCTATTCAATGTCATTAAACCTTCTCCCCTCCGGCTACCTTCCTGTACACCTCCTCCGTCTCGTCCGTCATCCTTTTCAGTGTATAATAACTGTGCAGTTTTTCAAACCCCTTCTCCCCCATAGCCACCGTTTCTCCAGGGTGCTGATACATCCAAATAATTTTTTCTGCCAGCAACTCCGTATTCTTAAACGGAACAAGCAGGCCGTTAACCCCGTCATCTATCACTTCGTTCATGGCTGGAGCATCAAAAGCCACAATCGGCTTTTTGTGCATCCAGCTTTCCAGCAGTATCAGGCCAAATCCCTCCCATGTAGAGGTAACAACCGTAAATAACGACTGCTTCACCAACGGATGGGGATTGGGAACAAAGCCAAGGAAAATGATGCTTTCTTCCAGACCCGCTGCTCTTACCAATCCTACCAGTTCCTCCCGCAATAACCCGTCACCAGCAAAATACAGTTTCAGTTCCGGGCATGACTGGTGTACTTTCTTCCAGGCCTCCACCAGGTACCGGTGCCCTTTCACTTCGAGCAACCTGCCGGTAATAAGAACATAAGGCCCTTCCGGTACCTCAGTTTGCACTGACTGATCTACCGGCTCTGTCAATGTAAGGCCATAATATATATTGGTGATTTTTGGGGAGCTTACTATCCCTCCCCTGGTAAAGACCGTGTACAGGGCTTTTGAAATGGTGATGTTGTGGTTTATAAACAGGCAGGCCAGTTTTTCCACCCAGTAATAAGGATACCTCTTCAGGTAGCGCAGGTCAAACCCATACTTTGCCTGGTATTCCGTATCGTAACCATGCTTCCCGCTTACCAGCTTCATCTTCCATTTCCCAAAACACTTAATCAGTGACAGCCAGATATCCGCATGTATCAGGTTGGCCTGCACCAGGTCATACCTTCCTTTGTTCAATACCCGTCTTATTTTGAAATATAAAGCAGGCGAAAGAGCATGGTGGTTATATATCTCATGTGTCGTAATTCCATGTTCTGCCAGGTAGCTGATGAATCTTCCGTTATTATCACCGGGAGTGGGATAAATAATCAGCATCTCCACTTCATAACCTCTTCGCTTCAGTTCTGGCATAATCTGCAGCATATAAAGCTCGGAACCCGATATGCCATTCATCTTCTGTACAAACAGGATTTTCATATTGATATTTTGTCTTAGGATATAAAAAGAATAAACCGCAGCGGACACTAAGCACACTGAGAAAATTGTTTCTTGTCACACCGACAAAGGAGCTGTCTCCTTTCTGTAACCATCCCCACAACCTACTTGTCACACCGACGAAGGAGGTGTCTCTCTTACAGAAACCGGGACTAAAGGTAGTCCCTTACTACGACCATGCTCCTTCTAATATAGACTCCTCCTGCCACAAGCCTTGATTGAAAAATCAGCATACAATAAGGCAGTTCGGAGTGACAAGTTACCGGAGGCGTCTCCCTTCTGAAACCACCCGCCTCACCTTAACTTGTCACACCGACGAAGGAGGTGTCTGCCTTCTGTAACCATCCGCCTCGCCTTAACTTGTCACACCGATAAAGGAAGTGTCTCCCTTCTGTAACCACCCGCCCCACCCTACTTGTCACACCGACGAAGGAGGTGTCTCTCTTCTGAAACCATCCGCCTCACCTTAACTTGTCACACCGACGAAGGAGCTGTCTCCCTTCTGTAACCACCCGCCTCGCCTTAACTTGTCACACCGATAAAGGAGGTGTCTCTCTTCTGTAACCATCCGCCTCACCTTAACTTGTCACACCGACGAAGGAGGTGTCTCTCTTCTGTAACCATCCGCCTAACCTTAACTTGTCTCGCCGACGAAGGAGGTGTTCCCCTTCTGAAACCACCCGCCTCACCTTAACTTGTCACACCGACAAAGGAGGTGTCTCCCTTCTGAAACCACCCCTTACCTTCTCAGCACCAATTTCGCCGCTTTATGCATAAAACCTGCCGGTAAAAAAAGCATAAGCCGGTAAAAAACAAGTTTATAAGAAACCAGTGTTTTACCCGTGTACTGTTTCAGCAAAAAAGAAAACAGCTGCTTAAATGCCTTTCTTTCGCCATGATGGTACAAGGTGAACAAGCGGTGCTGCAAAAAATAAAACAGCATCAGCCGGGTATTAAATGGCCTTACAGGCTGGTTATATAAAGCAGCAGGCGCTGTATATAACCCAAGCTGCTGCATTTTTTCTATTTCGGCATCAGCCCCCAGTGTTTTCAGCACTTTGCTGAAGACAAGGGCATTGTCCTGCAGCAAACGTTTATTAAAACTGCTTACGGATTTACTCGCTGCATGCAGCCGGAAGCGGGCAAATACATCCTCTGCCTGCACTAAACTATAATGAAGTCCGGCCCTTACAAACAAATCCGTATCCATCGAAAAATGCAGGCTCTCATCCAGCAAACCCTGCTCATCTAACAATTGCTTCCGGTAAAAGCAGGCAGGCTGCGGCATGCAGATATGCGAAACATACCGGGTAGCAAGATCTTTCTTAGGAATGTTTTGCGAATAATATTTCTTAGTTTCTCCAAAGTACTCAATCCTGCCATGCACTATTATCGCATCCGGATTCTGCTGAAAATACTTTGCTATAGTATGCAGCGCTCCCGGCATCAGCTGGTCATCGCTGTTCAGCCAGTTAATGATGTCGCCGGTGGCCCTGCTAAAACCCTTATTGATGGCATTGCTCTGCCCGCTGTCTTTTTCACTCACCCAGTAAGCAAGCCTGTCCGCATACTTCTTTATAATTTCAACCGTATTATCTGTACTCTCCCCGTCAATGATAATATACTCTAGGTTTGGATAGCTTTGATTCAACACGGAGAGAATAGTATCCTCAATATATTGACCCTGGTTGTAGGAGGGAGTGACGATAGTTATTTTAGGATAGTTGTTCAAAGGGGTTCTTATTAGCTATGTAGTTTTAAAAATTCTCTTACTTCTTTTTCATCAGCAATTAACTGCTCAATTAATTGCCGTAATGTAAAGTCATAACTCCAGCCTAGCACTCTTTTTGCTTTTTCCGGGTTGCCGTAGTTCTCATTGATTTCTGCAGGCCGGTAAAGACTTTGCTCGGTATGTAAATAACTAAGAGACAAATTCAATAAAGAGAAAACCATTTCCACTATCTCCCTTATAGAAGAAGAGAAGCCGGAGCAGATAATAAAATCTTCCGGAATTTCCTGCTGCATAATCCGCCACATGGCCTCTACGTATGCCGGCGCATAGCCAAAATCACGGCGCACATCTATATTGCCCAATACCAATGTATCTGTTTTTCCTTCCTGAATATCTAATGCAGTACGGATGATTTTTTTTATTACAAATGAATTCTGCCGCAAAGCCGACTCATGATTAAATAATATACCACTGGTGGCAAAAATTTTATATGCTTCCCGGTAATTCCTGGTCATCCAGTATCCGGCTGCTTTGGAAATAGCATAAGGACTTTGCGGATGTATAACTGTTTCCTCATTAATTGGCAGCTTATCAACCACTCCAAACATTTCACTGCTTGATGCCTGGTAAAATTTTAACTTGCTATGCGAAAGCCGTATAGTTTCCAGCAGGTTTAGCGTGGAAAT
>CALLZY010000143.1 GCA_937858715.1 uncultured Chitinophagaceae bacterium
AAGATGCAGTGCGGCTTAACCAATTAATCTATAAAGAAAATACCAAAGAGACTTTTTTAAAATATGCACCTGAATATGAAGTTGTCTTTCACCCACAGGCTGTTGATGGTAATTATGCCATTGTAGTGAAAAAGAAGAGCACAGAACAATATGCTCTTGTTATCAGGGGTTCGGTAATAGAATTCAGCAATGAAGGCTTCCAGAATTTTTTTATGCAGGATTTCAACATCTTTACGATGAAAGACTGGAACTATACTGATACAGTTAAGAAAGCCAGTATCAGCCGTGGTTCTTATATCGGTTTTCAAAACCTGCAGCAACTGAAAGATGTGACAACCGGGCTATCGCTGAAGGAATTTATAGGAAAAAACATACCAGCCGAAGCCAGTATTATTGTAACGGGACACAGTCTCGGTGGCAACCTTGCTTACCCGCTGGCAGGCTATTTAAAAAAAGAAATTCAACCTGGGAAGAGAATACAACTTATAACTTTTGGGGCTCCGGCTGCGGGCAATGCTGCTTTTGTGCAGGACCTGGAAGAAAAATTTCCAGATGCGGAACGCTATGCCATTGATAATGATATTGCCCCGATGTTTCCCGATCTGAAGGCCATTGGGAATATTTCAGCAAAAATGGGGCTTGACAGTGTGCTGCACCTTGGTGATATTGTGGGCGGCGACATTGGAAAAAATCTGAACGCCGGGAATTTGCTGAATATCGCTTCTGAAATATTAGATAAGACAAATATTCTGGACGAGTCAAGAAAATATGTGCAAAGCCTGAAACATTTGCGTCCGCTTGCTGGCAAAGACACATCATTTCCAGGTGGCAACGTTTCTGCAGAAATGCTTTTTAACCGGGCTTACCAGTTTCACAAAGTTGATATGTATGCCACCATGCTTGGGGGAAAGCCGTTAGAGTGATGTTTAAAACATACACCTGTAGGTTCTGTGTACTTTGTCTTTTGTTGCGCCGGTAGCTTCATGTATGGCCATCATCTTTTGGTTAAAATCACCCACCCAGGCCAGTTCCACACCTTTTATCGTATTGCGTGTCGCCACCTCCAATTGCAGTTTGCGGGTCAGGGCCGATTCAATGCCATGGTTTTGGAATTTCTTTTTGCAGCCCATAATAATGATACGGATGCGGTCAATTGTGGTAGTCTGCTTATACCAAAGGAATTTGAATTTGCCCAGCCAGTTCATTTTTCCATGCAGGTGTTTTAATATCTGGTTTACATCGGGCATGCAAAGTACAAAACCAATCGGTTCATCATTATAGTAGGCAAACCAGATTATCTTTTCATCCATCACCGGCTTCATTTGCCTGAATGTTTCTGTAATTGTTTCCATTTCGATCGGTGAGAAAGAATCAAAGTCACTCCAGGCATCATTGTATATCTCCCTGAAATCGGCAGCGAACTTGTGAAAATCCTTTTTATTGAAATGCCGGAATGTGTATCCCGGTTTTTTCATTACCCAATCGGCAATTTTTGCAAACCGGTCAGGAAAAGGTATTGTCAGGTCCAGATAATTTGTGAGCTGATCATATTGCTTCTTAAATCCATACGCTTCAAAAAAATCTTTGTAATAAGGCGGATTATAATTCATGCCCATGCTGGGCGGTTTAAAGCCTTCAATCAGTAACCCCCAGTATTTATCATTCTCACCGAAATTAATCGGCCCATCCATCGCCTGCATCCCCTTTTCCTTCAGCCAGTTTTTTGCAGTATCGAAAAGGAGAAAGGCCGCATCTTTGTTATTGATACACTCAAAAAAACCTATGCCGCCGGTTGGCTGTGGTTGAATATATGCTTTATGATTATTGATGAATGCTGCAATTCGGCCAACGCAACCGGCTTCTTCATCCATTAAAAGCCAGCGGGTGCAAACACCATTTGAGAAAAAATTATTTCTGGACGGATCAAATACATCGTTAATGTCATTATCCAGCGGTGATATCCAGTTAGGGTCATCTTTATAGATAAACCTCGGCAAATTCAGGAATTCTTTAGCAGTTGAAATGTCGGTAACCGGCACAATTTTCATAAGGCAAATCTAATATAAAGGGAACGGAACGGTCAGAAAACCTATTTAATTAGTGTAGATTTTATGAAAAATTAGCAAATGAATGACATTAGTAATTATTTAAATTGAAGCTACCATTTCTCGTCTTCTTCCATATCCTCTCTCCGGTTAAACATCCTGCGGCTTTCAAGTTTCTGCAGTTGCCGTTCAATTATCAGGTCAGCAATCAGCAATGCAGCATCTGTATCCGGATTTTGATTAAGAAGGAACTTGAGTTTGTTTTCATTTACATCTATCCTGTAAAGTATTGACAGTAATTTGTTGAAATCCCCACTGATAAGAGGACTTATTTGTGCAGCCACTGCTTCCCGCAACTTGTCAAAAGGAATATTTTCCGGCAGAGAAATACCAAGTGTTTGATTGACGGCAGGAATAAGTTCCGGGTTCATCGGTTAATATTTTTCATCAATACCAAGACTGAATAGGGCAAAATCGTATTTAACAGGATCTTTCTGGTCCAAAGTTCGCAAGTATTCGGTTAACTCTGTTGCCGCCTGCCAGTCGTTTTGCTTACGATGCAATAGCCTCATTTTTCTGGCAACCCTTGCTACATGCACATCCAGCGGGCAGATAAGCTGTGCCGGTGTTATTTTATTCCAGATTCCAAAATCAACACCCATGGTATCTTTCCGCACCATCCACCGTAAATACATATTGAGTCTTTTGCAGGTTGATTTTTGTATTGGTGAAGAAATGTGCTTCTCTGTTCTTTTCAAATGCTCAAAGGAAAAGATATAGTTTTTAAAATGATTCAATCCTTCTTCCACTGTCATTCCTTTACGGGGAAAGAATGCCGTTTCCAGTGAATCGTGTTTTGAATAGTGCAGCCGGAAAAAATCAATAAAATAATACAGATCGTCAGTATTAAAAGTCCTGTGCTTAAATGATTTGAGCCTTTTCAAACTGTTTATGCCGGCATTAATGCAAAATTTATATGGAGCATTATCCATCAGCTGCATCAGTTCTTTGCTCTTATTAATGATAGTCCTCCTGTTGCCCCAGGCAAAGATGGCAGCAAAGAAACCGGCGATTTCAATGTCTTGCTTTTTTGTAAACAGATGCGGGATTGAAACCGGGTCATTATGAATGAAAGAAGGCTGATTGTATTCATCAGCCTTTTTATCCAAAAATCTTTTTATCTCTTTGCCTTCTATCATCCTATTGCCTTCTTCAGGTCTTCGATCAAGTCATCAGCGTCTTCTATTCCCACACTCAGCCGGATTAAAGAATCGCTTAAGCCGTTCTTTATCCTTTCTTCCCTGGGTATGCTGGCATGGGTCATGCTGGCCGGATGATTAATAAGGGATTCCACGCCGCCCAGACTTTCGGCCAGAGAGAAAAGATGTGTTGAGGACAATACCCGTTTTGCTTCGTCCACACTATCGTTTTTCAGTTCAAAAGAAATCATACCTCCAAAGCCTTTCATTTGTTGTTTGGCTACCGCATAACCTTTGCTGTCTTCAAATCCCGGCCAGTAAACTTTTCCTACTTTTGGATGATTGCGCAGCCAGTGTGCAATTTTGCTGCCGTTTTCGCAATGGGCTTTCATCCGCAATCCAAGTGTTTTTATACCTCGCAGCACCAGAAAACAATCCATGGGACCGGGCACAGCACCGCAACTTTTCTGAATGAAATATAACTTCTCTCTAAGTT
>CALLZY010000144.1 GCA_937858715.1 uncultured Chitinophagaceae bacterium
ATATCCCAAGCGTTAGGAACTTCATTGAAAGAACTATTAGAATTCTGATAGACATTTTTTTTAGCAATAAGTGGATTCCATTAAAGTAATAGTTAAAAAAACAGTTATTCCACCAAAGAGGCTCAAAAAAAGTTGATTATCTCGCTTTCTTTGTTCACTTTCACATTGTGAAAATTAGGAATCAGGCATACTTGGATGCTTTCGGTGCAAATCTTAAGAAATTAATCGTCCTAAAGAAGAAAACCCCGGAAGATGTTGCCGCTATTGGTCGCATAGAAACCAAACAGGTATATCGTGTGATAAATGGCGAGCATAGTGCTACTTTATCTGTAATTGTTGCGATTGCAAAGGGTTTAGAAATACATCCCAAAAAACTTCTCGATTTCGAATTTGATTTTGGCGAATAGCAAAACACCTGTTCTGTTATCTTCTTTTCCCCCGTCTATTCGTATAGCTACACCTACTATTTGTTATTGATTACTCCGTTATTTGTAAAGATCGATAAATAACTATTTGAGGTTTGTTTTTATAAAGTTCTACCTTACCACTTACACATATTTCCTTTCCGTTGTACATATCTTCCGGTTTACCTTCAAATTGTTTTCGGGTATCACCCCATATCACAACTGTAAGTAATTGATTAGGGTAAGGGGCTCCTATGTTTAAGAATGTCGGGCTGTTTTAATTGTCAATTGACCGTGTCTGGCAATACAATACAGAACACTGTTCTTAAAACGAAAAAATGTATATTAATACGATTTTTGCTAAAATATTTCATAAAATTTGTTTTTTATTCCAAAATATCTCATTTTTGTACCACAATTAGAAAAAATAATACGCCATGTATACCGAAATATTACGCATAATAGAAGGGGGGTTAGCTAAAGACCCAAAGAAGGTGTACAACTATTCAAGATTGCTGGCTGATAAGCTTGATAAAGATGGCGACAATAAGATGGCTAAAATGATTTTGAGAGCTATTGATAATGGGCCCGCTACTACAGTAACTATGGATGAGTTGTTAACTACACCTGTTGACCAGGAAAGCAGATTGAGCATTGTTGATGTGGAAGTACCTGCGAAGGAACATACACAAGTGGTGCTACCCAAACTTGTTGATAACAAGATTGAGGATTTCATAAATATCGTTAAACACCAAAAGCAGCTTATAAAAGGTGGTGTTGAAATATCAAACACTTTACTGCTTTATGGTAAGCCGGGTTGCGGTAAAACAACCGTAGCAAAATATATTTCTGAGAAAACAGGCTTGCCACTTGTAATTGCAAGGTTTGATGCGATTGTGTCTTCTTTGTTGGGGAATACCGCCAAGAACATCAGGAAGATTTTTGATTTTGCAGATAATAAACCTTGCATTCTCTTTCTTGACGAATTTGATGCTATTGCAAAGGCAAGAGATGACCAATATGAATTAGGAGAATTAAAGAGGGTTATTAATAGCCTTCTCCAAAATATTGATGCATTTGCAAAGCATAACATTCTTATTGCAGCAACTAATCACCCTGAGTTACTTGACAAAGCAATCTGGAGACGATTTAATACTGTAATTGAAATTGGGGCACCGCAAGACGGGGAAATTATTGAATTGGTGAAAACTTTTACAGATGGTTTTAATACAGATTTTAGCAATGATGAGAAACGAACAGACAAACTTATGAAGTTGCTGGAAGGAAAAACACCGTCAGATATAAAGAGCATTGTAAACAATGCAAAAGCCCATGCAATAATAAACGGCAGGGAGATACTTGCATACGATGATTTGCTGGTAGAATTATTTGAGTTTAATCATCATGGTGATTTGACTATTGATAAATTAGTTGAATTTCTTAATGATAATGGAATACCACAAGCTGCTATAGCTGAAAGAATGAAGGTTTCGCTACGGCAGGTGCGGAATTATTTAAACAAACAATCTTAAAACAATGGCAGAAAAAAACCTTCCTATAAAATTCTTTCAGAAAAGGCAGAAAGATGAAATGGACACTGAAGGCGGTGGTGGTGGAATACAGCCCCCTTGGTTATTAACTGACCCACAAGCATTGTATGAAAGGTCAATGTATGTACGGGATGTTCTTGGGACAATTTCAACTAAGCTTACCGAAAAAAGGAAAAAAAACAATTACATTCCTTCAGTACTCAAATTAAAAGTAAATGAAGATGCCCTGGCTAAAACCTACAGACGGGAAATCGGAAATCTATTCAATGCCGGCAAGCTTAATACTATTGGTGTTAGCGGAGAAGATGAAGTATTAATAAAAATTGATAATGAAACCGATTTGCAGTCAATTGCAAAAAATTTTGCCAAGGTGGATAACGCATACCCAAGTTATTCTACCAAGGTAGGCATATCTGCAATAAGTAATGTGGAAGAATTTAAGCCTGTAATTGAAGCTGAGGCAGGCAACGAAAGTGTATTGAAAGTGAAACTTTTTAGTTACGGCAATGGTGATTTAGATGCAATTTTGATCAAAGCGTTTGAAACATACTGCAACGATAACAATTTACAATTTGAAAGGACTGTATACTCGGGTGAATTAAATATCTACAGGGTTGACGGCATTACTCAAGATGCATTGGAAGAACTTAAAGATTTTGATGGGATACAGCTCGTAACAGAAATGCCTACTTACGATATTACAATGGATGAAGTAGATACCGATGTTACTGTACCAGTAAAACAACCAAAAGCAGGAGTAAATTACCCTGTTGTGGGTATTTTGGATAGCGGCATTGCTGATATACCGCATTTAAGTCCCTGGCTTAACGGAGCAAACATTACTTACTATCAAGAGGACGATGTAAATAAGAAGCATGGAACTTTTGTTGCTGGTGTATTAATTTATGGTGATGAACTTGAAGGTGAAGAATACACCGGCTTTGAAGGGTGCAAACTTTTTGAAGCAATTGTTATGCCCGATAAGGATAGACAAAAGATTTATGAAAGTGAATTAGTTGAACAAATCAGGGATGCTATAAGCAGGAATGACCATATTAAAATTTGGAACCTTTCATTAGGGACAGACCGTGAAGCTGATTTGTATGAGTTTTCTGATTTTGCAAAGGCATTAGATGAAATTCAAGAGCAACATGATGTTTTGATTTGCAAATCTGCAGGTAATTGTAATAATTTTAAAATCAATGCACCCAAATCCCGGATAGCAAAATCTGCTGATACAGTGAGGGGGTTAGTAGTTGGCTCACTTGGGCATGATAAAAATCCATCTTCGTTTTCAAGATTAGGGCCAGGCCCATCATATCTGATAAAGCCAGATGTTGTGCACATCGGTGGTGCAGCATCTTTAAATGCAAGAAATGGAGTTGAAATAGTACCAGTGAAATCTTTTTCACCAAACGGCGGTATTGTAAAACAAGTAGGAACAAGTTTTTCTACACCCCGTATTTCTGCTATTGCAGCTGGCCTTGATACTTTACTGAATGAAAAGTTTAATCCTATTCTTCTGAAGGCTCTTATCATTCATTCGGCTAAATATCCAGAGGAAATGAAAATCGGCATGGCAGATAAAATCAACGCTGCCGGGTTTGGCTTACCGTCAAATATTAAGGATATACTTTTTAATGAGCCAAATGAGATTACCCTGGTACTGCAAGACACATTAGAAAAAGGAAATTTTATTGATATTCTTGATTTTCCTTTTCCACAAAGCATGATTGATGAAGACGGGTACTACTATGGAGAAGTAACTGTTACATTGGTAACCGCACCAATATTAGATGTTTCACAAGGTGCTGAATATTGTCAGTCTAATATCAGCGTAATGTTTGGCAGCTATGATGAAAAGGTAGAAAGGGATACCACCAAACCAATCATTAAAAATCCAATTGGCGCTGGTGGAAGGCAAAACGTACTTTCTACAGCAGTGTACAGCAAAGTGGCTACAAAAAACATGGATACTCCATTTGCGACTGAAAGAATGCTTGTGTCATACGGCGACAAATATCAGCCTGTAAAAAAATGGAGTGTAAACTTTGATGAATTTACTGACAATAACAAAGAGAAGTATCTCAAAGCTCCTAAGAACTGGTATTTAAAACTTGAAGGATTATTCAGGCATTTTACAGAGGCAAAATGTGAAATGCAGAAAATAGTACCAAGCCAGGAATTTTGCCTGATGCTAACAATTAAAGACACAAAAAAGAAGGGAAATATTTACAACGAGGTAACACAGTTACTGAACAATTTTAGTTTCATACACAGTAACGTTAAGATAAAAGAAGAAGTAAGAATAAGATTGAATCAATAAGTTCTTTACAGAAAGGAGAAAGCCCCAAGAGTTCGTACCTCCTAAGGCTTTCAGGAAATGAGTTTGAAAGCGTCTCGTTTCCGGTGTTTTAATACTGGCCGCAAAGGTAGGTGCTGTTTAATTCATAAACAACACCTGCTAATGCAGGACACCTACCATAATCTCCTTTCTCTACACTTTCCGGCGACTATGCCCCTACTCCGTGATAAGGTTGGGACAACATTTACCTACCCATTAAATTATACAACAATGGGAAAAAATCAACATGTGGTCCCGCATGGAAAAGATTGGGCAGTAAAAGGTGCAGGTAACAGTAAGGCTACCTACATCACCGGTACACAATCCGAAGCTATTGATTTAGCAAAAGACATCGCTCAGAATCAAAAAACTGAGCTATTTATTCACAACCGTCAAGGCCAGATACGTGAACGTAACAGTTATGGCAATGACACTTATCCGCCGGAAGGCTAAAAGGAGAAAGTTATGCAATTTGAAGGAGCAGTTATTAAAGAACAGGGAGTAACCTTTGCTATAGTAATAGTAAAGCCTCATGTTTTAAACAATTCAAGCCAGGCACAAAGTGCAAGGTCAAGTTTTAGTGGTATTTTTCCTGGAGTGCCCATTATTTTAATGGCACAAGATTCAAGTGGAAGGGCTACATATCAAGGAAGACCTGACATAGTCAGATTTCTTACACATGTATCTCCTTCAAGAATTCCATGGAAAAGGTATACGTTAAATTAATCTACTGCCAGCTCAAAACTCCGGGCTTGATGTGGAGTAGTATTAACCTGTTAAATTCATATCAAATGAGAAAGAATTTAATACCATATATGCCAGCAGACCAAGTAAGACTCTGCAACACAAATAATGACTGCATTGAAGCCAGAGGCGAAAATGCAAGGTTCATTGTTTTGGCGGTTGTAGTTGTTCTCTTTGCTGCAGCAGCATACTATCTTTCCAAGATAGACTAAGCATTTTCTAAAAATGCTGTTTAGTATTTAAGGTTAGTAAAAGGCTATTATCTTATGATGATGGCCTTTACCATTTTTCTCCAGCAATAGCACTTATGATCGAAGCAGCAGAATATTCTTATATGTATGCAGATATAGAGACAAAGTGGAATAATATATTCATAATTGCTCTTTACATGGCGTATCTAGCACAATCTCAAACCAATTTCATCAAAAGAAAATCTTATTTACTCGCCACAACTTCATTCATGTGTTTTACCAGCTTGCTCTCCTCCTTCCTTGTTGCGCAAAATTCCTTTCCATATACTCTTAAAGAGCTCAGGGTAGGGTGTTCCATCGTTTGTCTTAGTATCATAAATATTTAGTGGGCTGTTTGAAATGTTATAAATAGTCATATCTAACAGCTTGCGCTCCAGTTCTTCGTCGACTTCTGCAGTTGCTTTTCTGTATCCCTCAAATGCCATTGAAACAGCATACTTGTATGAATAATCTTCCATAACTCGGGAAGTGAATCCATACTGTTTGGCGCAAAACCAACCAAGCCATACGCAGGCTGCAAAAATTGGCACTCTTGCTATTATTCTGGCAGCAGTGAGATCATCTTTAGCAATAGCAATTAGAATATTGTATGATAGAATTATAAGTACTACTATCGAAGCAATAGTTAACACTCCCCATATGAGTAAAGCCCAACGAAGCTCATCTTTCCTTTTTTTAAACGAACCGGCCATCCCATGCCGGTTAGCATCCTCAATTGTTTTTTGTATCTCAGATTGAAAAGCCTCATTCTCTTTTATTTGTCTTTCAAATTTTTCAACTAGTTTCTTTCCTTTCTCTGCGCTTGTTTCATATTCAGCTTTCAGACTTTCAGCTTTCGTCTTTAGTTCTTCATACAAGACGCTTTTGTTTGCTAATTCTTCTTTCAGATTCTTTATATTTTCCTCCCAAATAAGTACCTGCTGTGCAGTCTTCTCTGTCTCATCTTTTTGTTCATTAATTTCCTCAAGGCTTTTAAGGATTTCTTCCTCATTTTTTATGGCAGCTGAATGCTTTTCTTCCAATTCTGCAATAAAAGATTTGCTTCCAACCTCAATTTGCTTAATTTCTTGAAAAACTGGTTTAATACTTTCAAGCCCAGTTTCTAGTGCAACAAGCTCTTCTTTTGCCCTTTTAATTTCACTCTCGGTCCTTATCGGCTCTTTGGCTACAGAAATGTAAGCTTCCTTTGTTCGGTAATGTAGTTTAGCCAAAATATTCAGAAATTGATTAAAATCCTCTTTATTTTCCTGAAAGCTTTCTTTCAAGTATTTGGAAGCTTTTTCAAAGTATTCAGATATTTTTCTTTCAACTAAGATTGCTTCAAAGCTACCATTGAAATCATCAAGCAGGGTCACAATAGAGTAAGTATCATCAATAACATCTAGAATCATTTTTTTGGAAATTCCTTCGAATCCAAAAACATTATCACTTTCAGGAATTACCTCAATTACTTTTCCTTTCAATAGAGTCAATCGTTGCTTTGAGGATCTCATATTATTTTGTTTATGTCAAGAATCTAATTTCAAAAAGATTTAAGAAATAAAACAGTTTTAGAAAAAAATTGCTCCTAAGCATCCAATTCTTCCGTATTTATGTACTGCTATTATACTGTTTTAATAAGCTTTTATAGTCGTTCAAATAAACATAAATAAGCAAATAGGCTTATTCTTGCTTCAGTCAGCATATTGTTCATTTCAGCATCACGAACTTGGTTGCAATAATCTCCTTAGCTCATCGCTTTTCTCAACCGGTGTACTCATTAGATTATGCCAAATATCTTTTTCCCGGTCAGCACCTCATCACACCTCCTCAATCTTCGTCACACCAATTGGCACCACACTCCGGTCAGCAAGTATTACCCACCTCCTGCCATCAGGCGTATCATGAATACAGTATCCGCCACGGCAACGCCGCCGCCTTCTTTGCAGCGCAGTAACACCCGCCGCAAACCCCTTCGCCCGGGCCACCCGGTAAACAAACCGGGAGCAACTGTTCCTGAACAGGCACGGCCTCCGCATTCCCCTCGGCACAATCCAGTATAGCCGTATCAGCAATAGCAGAACATATTTCATGCTCACTTCCTGAACACCAGTACAGTATAGGTAGTGCTCACCGGTGGCTGGGCACCTATACCAAAGCACCCGCTGTTACCGGCCACAAGGGTCTGCACAGTATCCATTCCCTGGTATTCCCATCCTCCCGTAACATGTATATCAATAATGGTTTGCATCTGCTCGGCTACAACAGAAGACGTATCCCCGCTCTTCAGCTGTGCGGTAAAAGGAACTACTTTGTAAGTCATAATGGCGGCTTTTAATAAGTGGAAAAAAATGAACCGCACTAAGGTGATGAATAAAAAAATGGCAGACAACCGTATTTACACGGTTGCCCGCCAAAATGGGAATAAATATTTTTAACAGGCATTTCACCCGGAACTGCCACTGCACATCAGTGTTACAGCCCTCCGGTCATCAGCTAAACAGGTCAGCACATGAAACAGGTATTCATAACAGTAATCCTCGCAGCCGCCATTAGCATGGCCATGCTCCCCGTTCACGAATCAATGTCTGTTTACACGCCAGGACACAGACCCGGCCCGGCAGCCCGCCGTACCGGCCGCACCCCCTGCACAGCCTGCAGCAATTGTTCCGCATGTAAGTGGTGTACCTCCGGGGGCACTTGCGGGGTTTGCGCCACCGCCGCAAAGAAAAAACCGGCCCCATACAGGTCGGCTCCAGCAACATCAGGTCGCTGCAAGGCCATCACAAAAAAAGGAACCCGCTGTTCCCGCTCCGCCCGGTCAGGCGGTTACTGCTGCAGCATGGGGGATGACTAACACCGCATACAGTCAGACTTCAGCGTTTACCTCGAATAAAACTGTTTTGTATATTCATCCCATGCACTTTCTCCAAAAAATATTCAGGAGTATTGTCGCTGGCAAAGTAAGGTTCAGCCGCATCACTGTCACTGCCAGCTTTTCATTCCTTCAAACTCTCTCCCTGAGATTCTTTTTTAAAAAAATAACTGGTCATTAAAATAACTTCTTTGCCGCTTTTTAAACTGCATAAGCTGAAAGCCTGCCCGTTACTATTGGAAATGCCGGTACCTTTTGTACCTAGGAGACTCGCCATTTGGCACAGTGTTTGAAACTTAGCAAAAAAAAATATGAAATTGAAATTCCTTTCTTTGGTATTTTTCATTGCAGTGGCAGCAAATGCAGATGCCCAAAACTCATCCCTCTTTCTTAAAGCAGGATTAAACCTTGCCAACGTTTCCATATCAGATAATGGATCGGTTGACGATGCAAAAATGCTGGTGGGTTTTCATGTTGGATTGCAGGGCGATATCGCTGTTGTAAAAAAATTGCTTTACATACAACCCGGGCTTTTTTTTACAGGTAAAGGAACTAAAACACAGACCGGAAATACAACAGATGCCAGCTATTACAGGGCCACTTCTAATCCCTGGTATATCGAAGTGCCTGTCAACATGGTAGTGAAATTTCCCCTGGCAGATAAAACCGCTCAGTTTTTCGCAGGTGCCGGTCCTTACGGCGCAATAGGAATTGCCGGTAAAAATAAGGTTGATGGAAAAATACTGGGTGTCGCATTCAGCAGCAACGAGAACATTAAGTTTTCTAATGATGACCCCACCACTTCTCAGGAAGAAGGTGCTGGGTTCGGAATCATCAGGAGATTCGATTATGGAATAAA
The DNA here is from genome assembly GCA_937858715.1 of uncultured Chitinophagaceae bacterium. Classification (GTDB taxonomy): domain Bacteria; phylum Bacteroidota; class Bacteroidia; order Chitinophagales; family Chitinophagaceae; genus JJ008. The sequence goes on from CALLZY010000144.1 coordinate 9,007, forward strand.
TGCCACGGCGGGCTTTGAAGGGGAGGCAATGATGTTCTCCGTTAATTATGGGCTGGGACTTGCAAAACTGCAGTCCGGATCAGACAGCAATGAAGATGACAAAAATAAACACAGGGTATTAAGCATTACTGTTGGTTTCCGTTTATAGCCCCGGGTACCAGGAAAGCTAGAATTTTTCGTTTCAAAACTGTTTACTGACAGAAAAAGGTTTCCACTTAAAAAAGGCAACTTAGATCAATTAAATGAATGCAATACTTAAAAACTGAAAATATTTCAAATTCAAAATCTCTTTTTTAAATAATTCCAAAAGTCAAAAAGAGTATGAAAAAGGTGGCATCACCATAAAAGATATCGGCAATTATCCAAAGATAAAGTTTCACTTTAGGAAGAGGCCTTATGGCAGCAGGTCAGCATATGCTGACCTGCTGCCATAAGCGTAAATTTACAAATAACTTACGTTCCCTTCCCTTTCCGTAGTTCTACGGATACAAATGAAAAAGCAGCACCCTACATTTGTCACCTTTAACAGAAACCGAACCACTATGAGAAACTTCATTTCCCTCACTTTACATGCACCGCTTCACAGTATTTCTGCCCGCTTCTGCACATTACAAAACGGTTTACAACACTCCAGTTACCAAATCTGATTTCCTCCTGCTTTGATAGTTGCCTATGTCTGTTCCCCGGCGCATACCCAGGAGGCTCGTCGTTTATCCCAAAGACGTCGAAAACATCACCGGCCGTAAAGACCGTACAGCCCGCACCCTCATACAGAATATCCGCAAGGCATTCGGCAAACAAAAACACCAGTTCATTACCATAAAAGAATTCTGCACCTACACCGGCATAGATGAAGACCTCGTCCACGACTACCTCCTCGATTAATCCGTAATCCTGAGCCCGCCGAAGGACCCTATTCAACCCTTGTCATCCTGAGCATGGCGAAAGACCATCTTCAACAACCATTAAACCATTAAACCACATTAAACAACCATTAAACTCTCCTCATCCTGAGCCTGGCGATGGACCACATAAAGAGGCCGCCCCCTTCCGGAAGCAGCCTCAGTTACTCAATCTTACTATGTCAGCAGAAGAAAATGGTAAGATGCATTATTTCTTTGTTATCCGCTTCAGCAACAGCGACACCACATAACTTACCACAGCGCCAAGCGCCGCAAGGGTAATCGTCTTGATCACATCAGCACTGTCTATGATTGCTGCCAGGATAATCGTCAGTGTCCCTCCTGCTGTCCCCGTTTTGGTGAACGACTGATCAGTCATGATCATGGAAGATTTATTCATTCACATCTTCTTCGTTCTCCACGGCCGTCTGGCTCACCGTTCCGGCTACCGTACCCGCCACCGCCAGGTATCCTGCCAGCTTCACAACAAAGGCAGGCACCGCAACCGGGGCTGATAACACAGCAGCACCCACCGCCGCCGCCGTTAACCCTATATTCCGCAACTGCCGGAAAAAACGGGGTGTCGGCTTCTTCATCCGCTTTACAACCTTATTCATGTTTCTCCTTTTGAATGGTTAACAAAACTGTTTCACCCCGGTCAAGCGCCGGATATACAATATCCAGCAGCCGCTGCAGGGCAGCTCTCGAGAAATTTCCCTGCCCCTCACCGGTGCACACAGTTACCGGGGCAATACATCCCTTCGACTCCCGCAGCGCATGATTGAAAGCATGTATCAGTATATAACTGCGTCCGGGCACATCCTTCACCAGCAGGTGCCGGCCAAACCGGAGGCTGGTACGCTTCTGCAACACATACTTCCCCTCAGGGATACACGAAATACGGCGCTGGTTTTCCTTCCAGGGCAGTTCAATCGTTGGGCACACCTTCGTACCGTTATAAAACAGCCCGCCGTTTGTTCCTCCCGCATGGTAGGTTCTTTTTAATACTAGTTCCATCGCTGGTCATTTTCAGGTTCATAAAATGATGATAACTCTTTGTGCGGAGTATCCCTGCCAGCTCCTCTCCTTATTACTGCTGCAGTTCATTGCCTCGCCATAGTGGCATACACTGTAAAATCACCCGTATCCGTTTTAGTGTCATGGGGCAGTCGGCAATCAGTAAGAAAAGAAAGAAAAAGCTTCGCAGGTTCCCGCAAAAAGTGCATAACATTATACACCGCTCACCTTCACCACCGATAAGGCATTAAAGGCGCCGTTCTTTAGCGGGTACATGTTACCGTTTACTTCCTGCAAAAACTCAATGCCCAGCACTAAGAAAAGCGGATGGGTGCTGTTCGCTGTCACCGTACTCAGCAGGTCAATAACCGCAGTGGCAGTATTATCCCAGGGAAGTGCAGCTGTTACCTGCTGCTGTGATACATAGGTCTTGTTCTCAAAATCAATCTCTGCTCCCGCAGAAACAATTTTGAAATGCGTCGTTCCCGCAGGTGCCTGGACCATGTTCGCTGGCACAAATGAAGGAATGTTCACACTCAGCTCACCGGTCACACGGTTAATGCTTCCCGTAAACGGTGCATACAACGTGGTGCTCAGCTTGCCATTGTTGTTAAACTCAAAACCGGTAACCAGTTCTGCTTCCCCGTCAATAACATTGCGGAGACCACGTCCGTTAACGGCATCTGCTTTAATTACCTCCATCATCGTACGGGTCAGACGGCTCGTCATCAGCCTGTCGGACGCATTTTGCACTAACTGACGGAAAGCCACACGGAGCAGCTTGCTGCCCCTGCCGGCTCTGCCAAACTCAGCCCCGTTCTCACGGGTGCGCTGAAAGGCAGGGTCACTGGCAATGCGCTTCGCATCCACACCGCCTTTTTCCCGGGCCATATAACCATCGCCCGACTTGTAAAATGTAATATTCCCGATCGTACCTTTCAGGGGAATAATTCCGGATTGTTTCGCCATTGTAATTGTTTTTAAAATTCTGATAATGCGGCATGTTCAGGGCACCTGCCGTTTAAGCCCTCACTGCTGTGCCGCTGCCGGCATGACAACAGCAGTATTGCAATTGCAGGGCAAGATTACCAACCGCAGAAGGCTGGCACAAATCAAACGGCCGTTTAGGCCATCATTGCTGAACACAGCCGTTTTTGCCGGTTTCCGCAATGCACAAATACAGGTAAGCATTAACGTTATATATCAGGCCCAGAGCATCAATTACAGCGCTGATCTGTTTTGTCAGAAGGAATAGTCCGGGTATAGCCGGATCAAAGGCGGGTCTGAAGCGGGGATAATGCGGGTCAGGTACGGGTCAGGAATAAAATATTGTCAGATATTTTCCCGCTGAACAATGCGTTTGTAGAGTATGGCTTTACCTGATCCTGTCTTAAAATACCGTTCAAGGCTTCTGGCCTGTTCTTCAGTGCGAACGGCAACATAACACAGCATTTCAAAAGGCCTGTATGCTTTAGTAGAAAGTGATAAGCCAATGTCATGTTCTGTAATCCTCCTGTTAAGATCATTAGTAGAGCCAATATACATGAATTCTCTTTCCTTACTCTTAATTACATATACATACCACATAATAAAGTAAACGGTTAAGGTTTAATAGATAACAAGCCTGCTTTACGAAGTCTGCCGCAGTAAAGCCTGCTTCACGAAGCCTGGGTTCATGAAGCTTTAGCGTAATGAACCCAGGCGTAGTGAAGTGGAG
>CALLZY010000145.1 GCA_937858715.1 uncultured Chitinophagaceae bacterium
ACTCAGCCCCGTTTTTATAAAGTTGTTTTCCTATTTGGGCCCCGGCTCCCTCAATAGTTGTCATGTTTCCCGATTTTACAACCAGCCTGCTGCCGAAAGGCTGTGTAATTTGTGTGATGTATTGCTTCATCGTTTTAACAGTAGTAAGTTTAGGCGGCGCCCAGGGCAATAAATAAGAATCAACGATATATCCTGTGCTGTTCTTGTATTTCACTTTGCTCCAGTAACCGGTCATGCCTTCCGTAACGATACTTTTCTTTTCTTCTTCATCGTTCAGCAAAGTAATTTTTGTGCCATAAGGAATTTTGTCCAGCACCTTCGCACCAATTTCGGGTTTTTCACGAATGCTTAAGCCGGATTTGGCCGCCACATATAATGGCTCCTGTGCAGCAACTGAAAAAAAGACGGCAAGCAGCAGCGAGAGAAATATTGTTCGCATAAAAATGGTTTAATGGTTATAAAATTATTCTTCCAGTTTTTGAAATGGCTTTACGAGAAGCTTCAGTATGTTTTCATCTTTTTCTTCAGGAAAATTTTTATCAATTCCATACCGCAGCTCTTTTGTGTCCAAAAAGGAATAAGTGCCCAGCAGTCGGTCCCAGATGGAAAAAACAGCACCGTAGTTGCTGTCGGTATAGGGCCGCTTCCAGTGATGGTGCACTTTGTGCATGTTGGGTGAAATAAGAAAATAGCTCAGCGCTTTGTCAACCGCCTTTGGCAAATTGATATTGGCATGTGTAAAAGCCGTGGCCAGCACCACTAATGTCTGGTAAATCATCACAGCATACATGGGTGCGCCGGAAACAAATATCAGCAACAAAAAAAAGACACCACGCAGCAAACTGTCTCCGGGATGATGGCGAAGGCCGGTGGTTACATCCACGTTGGTGTCGCTGTGGTGGATGATGTGAAACCGCCAGAACAAAGCCGTGTTGTGCATTACCCAATGCACCAACCAGCTGCTGAAATCGAGGGCCAGTACACCAATAATAACTGCAGCCAGCACAGTGGCGTTAAACCAGTACACCATGCCAAATTGATGAGAGGCGCACCAGTCGCTCAGTTTAATTATCAGTATCGCCAGCAATGTATGAATGATGAGGTGAATAACGGTGAAGAAAAAATTAACTCCTGCATGTTGCAGCTTGTTCTTTTTGTAGCGTAATGGAAGCAGCGGCACAGCGCCTTCAATAATCCAGAAAAAAAGCAGCCCGCCCACAAGTATGGCCATCCGCTCCAGCGGCCGTTGTTCAAGGGTTTGAAAATGAGTGATGACGTTTTCCCACATGATAGCAATGTTATTAAGCAAAATAAGAAGAAAAACTATGCATCGGATTGGTTTTCCAAAGCGAATTCATGTCCGCAATCAAAACAGTGATTCACTTTATCTACCGGCAGGGCATAGTTCATTGTAAAAAACCCTAAAAGGGCGCCAAACCAATTTGATGCCTTTTTAGGTGTACTTACTAATTCAATATTGTGTGAGCCGCATTTTGGGCAAGACAGGTTGTTTTTTTGTTCTGTTCTTAATGATTCAAGAATTTGTTTTGCCTGTGCCGCCATTTCCTTTTGCACCATTAGCTTTATGCCGCCAACCGCATTAGTGAGAATCGGGTCAATAGTAACCGTGTTCTCGTCTTTCAACCAGCATTCAATTTCATTTTCTTCCAAAACGCCTTTTGCGATATGTGCATCTACATAGTTTTGATAATAGTTAACCGGTACAAAGTCCATTAAAAGATATTTTATACAAAGTACGAATAACCAAACAGAAATAAAGAAGCCCACATTTCTGTGAGCTTCCAAATATCCTCCTAATCCTGATTAATTAAAGAAATCGTGGTTCTGACTTACTGGTTCAGCATCAGCGGCATTACCAGCATCAGCAGCTCTTCGTTCTCATCTTTTTCTGATGGTTTCAGAATGCCGGCTTTCGTAGGTGTTGACAGTTCTACAACAACCTCATCGCTTTCGGTTGCATTCAGCATTTCAATAAGGAAGCGGGCATTAAAGGCAATAGTCAGGTCTTCGCCTGTGTACTGGCACTTCATTCTTTCGTTTCCTTCAAAACTGAAATCAATATCCTGGGCGGCCAGTTGCAGTTCGCTGCCGCTGATGTTAAGCGCCACCTGGTTGGTGCTTTTATTACTGAATACACTCACCCGGCGCAGGGCACTTTGAAAATCGCTTTTATTAACGGTTAGTTTGTAAGGGTTGTCGGCCGGAATTACAACTTTGTAATCCGGGAAACGGGCATCTATAAGGCGGCAGCTCATTTGAGTGGTGCCGTGTTTTACAAATAAATGGTTGCTGTTGTAGCTTACGGTTATTTCCTCATCGGTCGAAGGAATAGCCGCTTTCAGCAGCGTAAGCGGTTTGCGGGGAGCAATGAAAGAATCTGTTTTGGGACACTTTACATCTGTTCTTTTGTAGCGAACCAACCTGTGTGCATCGGTTGCCACACACTGCAATCCCTTTTTGTCCAGTTCAAAGAACACACCCGTCATCGCCGGACGAAGATCGTCGTTGCTGGTGGCAAAAATGGTTTTATTGATAGCGGTTA
>CALLZY010000146.1 GCA_937858715.1 uncultured Chitinophagaceae bacterium
TTAAGTTAAGAGATAATCTCTAACTTCAAGTGGTCAACTTTTGGGGAAGCTCACAAGGGTTAGTCTTTTGTGGTTAGACATTTGTGTATCAATCTGTGGTTATTCATTTATGCTGGCCTCTGTGGTCACATTTCTTGCCAAATAACCACCAAAATCCCCTTTTTCTCACCTAACTCCTCATTTTCTTCCAACCGGTACGACTTTGTTTGCCACCAGGATTAAAACCAGTTCAATGCCAGTATTTTCCCACTCCCTTTAGCAGTGAGGCAGCAGTGAGGTAGTAGTGGGACAGCAGTGGGAGAACCCCGGATTGTACTGAATCAGTAAAGCTTGTCCGGTACTGGATAAGCCTTGATTAAAAGGGATAAACTCTCAATCTTCGGGTTCATAGGTAGCATCTTAATTCCCAATTCGCAATTTGCGAATCAAGAATTTCATCTGCTGCTATGATGCTGTCCCCTTGCAGCAAGGCGGAAAAAAAGATGCCGGATCCAGCGACAAGCTCACCCTTCGACAAGCTCAGGATGACAGAGGGAGATTCCGGATCAAGTCCGGAATGACAAGTAAAAGCCCGGCATGACAGTCGTTAAATAAACAGGTGACAAGTATGTTTACACACTCACATTAAAATCCCTCAGCGCATCGTTAAGGCTGGTCTTTAAATCGGTGCTGGGTTTGCGCTGGTCAATAAAAGCATTTTTCTTTCTTAAAGGATTTATGGGATGAGTTTTAGGATAAGCTGCGTGGGGAAACGCAGCAAGGCGGAGCCCATAAAAAAAAGACCCCGGGTCTATCGACAAGCTCAGGATGCCCGGGGTGACAGTACGTTAATCTTGGTGCTGTTCATTTACACACTCACATTAAAATCCCTCAGCGCATCGTTTAGACTGGTCTTTAAATCGGTGCTGGGTTTGCGCTGGCCAATAATCAGGGCACAGCCCACACCAAACTCACCCGCCGGAAATTTTTTAGTATAAGAACCCGGTATCACCACACTGCGGGCAGGCACACGGCCTTTCATTTCAACAGGTTCAGCGCCGCTCACATCTATTATCTTGGTTGACTGGGTGAGCACCACGTTGGCCCCGAGTACGGCTTCTTTCTCTACCACCACACCTTCCACCACAATACTGCGGCTGCCGAGAAAACAACCATCTTCAATAATAACGGGAGAGGCCTGCAGCGGTTCCAGTACCCCGCCGATACCCACACCACCGCTCAGGTGTACGCCTTTGCCTATCTGTGCGCAACTGCCCACGGTGGCCCAGGTGTCCACCATTGTTCCCTCATCCACATAAGCACCGATGTTTACATACGAAGGCATCAGCACCACGTTTTTGGCGAGATAAGCGCCATATCTAGCCACTGCATGCGGCACGGCCCTTACGCCAAGCTCTTTATAGTTTTTCTTGAGCAGCATTTTATCGTAAAACTCAAAGGGAGCCATTTCCCATGTCTGCATCTGCTGTATGCCGAAATACATTAGGATGGCCTGCTTTACCCATTCGTTCACCGTCCAGCCATCTTCTCCCGGTGAGGCTACACGGAGGCGGCCTTTGTCCAGTTCTTCAATCACCGCCCTTACGGCATCGCTGTATTTGTTATCCTTGAGTAACTCACGGTTGCCCCATGCTTCGAGTATCAGATCTTTCATTCTTCTAATTTTTTGCGAAAATGCGGGTTTATTTTGGTAATAGAACACTGATGATACGGATATGGCGGATTATTGTGGATTTTTAAATTCTGTAAGCTATTAACAGCGGTTATTAAATTAAGAATCCGTTTTAATCTTTTAAATCTGCGTCATCCGTGTTCCAATTCCTCTGTTACCTTTGCGTTCTATGAATATCGGGTTTGATGCCAAGAGGGCTTTTCATAATGGAACGGGGCTGGGCCATTACAGCCGCACCCTTATCCGTTCGTTGTCGGAGTATCATCCGCAGCACCAGTATTATTTGTTTAACCCGAAGCCGTCTGCCGTTTTCTCGCTGAAAGGCGATAACCTGCACGAAGTGCTGCCCTCCGGGTTTCTGAACAAATTTTTCTCATCGGCCTGGCGCAGCAGCTGGGTGACCAAAGACCTGCAACGGCTGGGCATTGACCTCTACCACGGCCTGAGCCATGAGATTCCGGTGGGGATTGAGAAGACCGGCATAAAGTCAGTCGTTACCATCCACGACCTGATACATGAACGCCACCCGGAGCAATACAATGCGATTGATGTAAAGATTTACAATAAAAAATTCCGCTATGCCTGTGCCCATGCGGACAAGGTGATTGCCATCAGCGAACAAACCAAGCGGGACATCATCGACTTCTACCACACTCCTGAAGAAAAGATTGAAGTGTGCTACCAAAGCTGCAACCCTGCATTTGCCATAAAAGTGAGTGAGGATGAAAAGAACACGGTGAAGAAACGATACAACCTGCCGGATGAATACTTTTTGTATGTAGGCTCCATCATCGAAAGAAAGAACCTGCTGAATGTGTGCAAAGCCATGTTCCTGCTGCGGCAAGAAATGAATATTCCGCTGGTGGTGATTGGCGACGGTAGCAAATACAAGCAACAAGTGAAAGACTTTGTGTTGCAGTATGGGCTGCAGGAGCGAATTATCTTTTTATCGGATAATGAGAATGCCCGGTCGCTGGCATCCTTTAAATCAGCGGCTGATTTTCCGGCAATCTACCAGCAGGCAGTAGCAATGATTTATCCTTCCACTTTTGAAGGCTTTGGTATTCCGGTGCTGGAAGCACTGAACAGCGGCTTGCCCGTTATCACCTCAAACATATCCTGCCTGCCCGAAGCCGGCGGCGATGCAGCTTACTATGTAAATCCGCTGGTGGCAGAAGAAATAGCTGCAGGGATGAAAGAGATATACAACAACAAAGTAGGGGCGGAGCTAATGCGGCAGAAGGGATATGAACATGCAGCGTTGTTTAGTCCGCAGCGATGTGCTGATAAAGTAATGGAGGTATATCAATCACTATGATAGATTTTGAGAAAGATATTGAAGCCTGCCTGCAGGTGCTGCGCAACGGCGGACTGATTCTTTATCCCACTGATACCGTGTGGGGAATAGGATGTGATGCCACCAATGCTGAAGCGGTGGCTAAAGTATATGCCCTGAAGCAGCGGCCTGATGAAAAAGCTATGATTGTGCTGGTGGCCGAAGAAAACGATGTACTGAAATATGTGGCCTCAGTTGACCTTGCCCTGTTCGATTACCTGCAGGAACATCCCAAACCTACCACCGTTATTTATGAAGGGGCGATTGGCTTTGCTGATAACTTAGTGGCAGAGGACGGAAGCATTGCGATACGCATCTGCGGCGAACCATTTTGCAGGCAGCTGTTAAAGCGTTTCAGAAAGCCGCTTGTGTCCACTTCGGCGAATATATCGGGTTTGCCCCCGGCAAAAATATTTGCAGAGATAAATGATGAAATAAAAAGAGGTGTTGATTATGTTGTCAGTTACCGGCAGGATGATACTGTGGCTGCGGCACCTTCTTCAATAATCAAATGGGATAATGGCGGGTTACAGGTGATAAGGCCGTAATGTTTGCACATGCCTGTGTTTAATTCTATGTATCTGTGTTCTATGTGGTTCAAAGAATACCACATAGGATATAGAAAACAAAGATGAACACACAGGGTCGTAGTTGCCACTCTTAATTTTCCTTAACTCCTTAATGGTTTAATTATTATTCCGTTTAGAATCTGGCTGGCACCACTTTAACATAACTTATAGAGCAGGCGCAATACTTTTGAGACATGAACCGCCTGCTTCCATTCATTATTCTCTTGTTGCTGTCTTTTACTTCATTTTCACAGAATGCAGATTTTATCAGCGTAAAAAAGAAAAATGGTGTAGCAGTTAAATCTTTCTATTCAGGTTCATTTATTTCATTAGAAACAAATAACGGTTTATTCGTCAGCGGCACTATCAGAAATATCGCCGATGACACCCTTTTCATTTTATGGCATGATATAAGGGTTATGCCCACGCAGTGGGGCAGCAGGATTGCTGACACTATTGCCACTTATCTTACGAAAGTGAAGTACACAGATATTAAACGCATCAGTTTAAATATCCGCAGAAGCAGGCTGCCGGTACTTATCAGCAATGCGTTTATGATTGGCGGGGCGGGCACCATACTGCTGAGTGGTTTTAATTCTGTAAGGGATAAAGAACCTTTGTTCAGTAATGACAACCTGGGTAAGTATGCTGTTTCCGGTGCATTTATCGGCATCGGTTACCTGATTAAAAAACTGCTGGGGGATGGTGATTTTAATCCCCGGAAACATAAAATTGTCTATGTTAGACTTAATTCAAAATGATCTTCAGGTGGCTGTACTATAGTCCGAAGGACTTAAATTTGAATAGCCGCAGGTGATACTCCAAAGGAGTGAGCCTGTGGAAAAGGAGAAAAATCTCCAAACAACCACAAAGTGGTTGAACATGATTAATCCTCCGTAATAAATTTCTTTTGTAATCCCACATTCAACCCCTTTGGGGTTCAGTTTGATCTCCCTGTTTCTTTCCGGGTTACACCCGGAGTTATTCAAATTGAAGCCTTTCAGGCTTTCAATGAGTTAAAACAGAAATTAGCGTTTAGTACTGTACCTTTTTAGTAAAGTCACATAAGTTATCTTTGTCCGGATGGACATTAATTGCACAGACAGGGAATTATTATTTATAAAGAAAGTGGCGAGGGCTGCAAAAAACCTTGGCCTGGAGACCTATTTGATTGGCGGATTCGTAAGGGATAAGTTACTCGGCAGGGAAACAAAGGATGCCGATTTTGTTTGTGTGGGCGATGCGATAGAACTGGCCAATGAAACAGCAAAACAGTTTCATCCCACGCCGCAGGTTGATTTCTTTAAGAATTTTGGCACGGCACATATACGGCTTACTGATGGATTTGATATTGAGTTTGTGGGAGCCCGGAAAGAAAGTTACCAGCGCAATTCAAGAAAGCCGGAGGTAGAACCGGGAACGGTTAAAGATGACCAGGACCGCCGTGACTTTACCATTAATGCAATGGCCATCAGCTTAAACGAAGCAGACCTGCCTGCCGGCAAGGCAGGTTATGGCAAACTGATTGACCCGTTTAACGGGCTGGCTGATTTGGAAAACAGAATCATCCGCACCCCGCTTGAGCCGGCACAGACATTCAGTGATGACCCGCTGCGTATGATGAGGGGCATTCGCTTTGCTTCGCAATTAGGTTTTCGCATCGAACAAAAAACATGGCAGGGCATTATTGACAGTGCTGAAAGAATCTCAATCATTTCCCAGGAACGGATTACAGACGAACTGAATAAGATCATTGCTTCACCAAGGCCATCTGTTGGTTTTGGCCTGTTATATGAAAGTGGTTTGCTGAAACTCATCTTTCCGCAGATGGTGGAACTTGCCGGGGCTGAGAATAAAGATGGTATCGGCCATAAAGATAATTTCTGGCACACATTGCAGGTGCTTGACAACATATCTGTAAACACAGAAGACCTGTGGCTGCGCTGGGCAGCTATCCTGCATGATATTGGTAAACCGCCAACAAAGAAATTTGAAGAGGGGCATGGCTGGACATTTCATGGCCATGAAGTGGTGGGCGGAAGGATGGTGCCAAAGATTTTTACCAAACTGAAACTGCCGCAGAATGAGAAGATGCGGTTTGTAAGAAAACTGGTTGAACTGCACCTTCGTCCTATCAGTCTTACCAAAGAAAATATTACTGATTCGGCCATCCGCCGATTATTGTTTGATGCCGGTGAAGACCTGGAGCCGCTGATGCTGTTGTGTGAAGCGGATATAACTTCAAAAAACAGGCAGAAAGTAAAACGTTACTTAGAAAATTTTAAGTTGGTACGGCAGCGCTGCAAAGAAGTGGAAGAAAGTGACCACATCCGCACCTGGCAGCCGCCTGTTACCGGAGAGTTAATAATGGAAACGTTCGGATTGGCACCATCCAAACCAGTTGGAATTATTAAAGATGCTTTGAAAGATGCCATGCTCGACGGACTCATTCCGAACACATATGAAGCCGCTTATGATTTCATGCTTGAAAAGGGCAGGAGCATGGGGCTGACACCTGTGAATCTTCAATCTTAATTATTAAATTTGTTGTATGGCGATATTAAAATTCAGGATATATTTTGAAGAAGACGAAAGCATCTACCGGGATGTGGTTATAAAGCATACGCAATCTTTCCAGGATTTGCACAACACAATTTTGAAGTCTTACGAATTTGATAATAAACATAAGGCCACTTTTTTCCGCAGCAATGACCACTGGCAACGGGGCAGGGAAATTTCCCTGGAGAAGTATGACGACAGGGAATACAAAGCACCCCCGCTGATTATGGCCGATACAGTGATTGGTTCGGAGATCAGAGATCCAAACCAGCGGTTTATCTACCTGTATGATTTTAACAAGAACTGGTCGTTCCTTGTAGAACTGATAAATGTTTCAAAAGAAGAGAATCCCAAGATTACATATCCGTCTGTATCCAGAACCGAAGGCATTGGTCCCAGCCAGTATGGAACAAAGGGGTTACTGGGTGATAAGTTTGCCGATATAGAAGAGAAATATGACCTCACTCAGGCTGGTGAAGGTTTTGGCGAAAAAGATGAGGATGGAGAAGATGTGGGTTTTGGAGAAGAGGCTGCCAGTGATGAAGGCGAAGAATAGTTGAACTACTTTATTTCTTGAAACAGTTTTCCCACAACACAGTAATCATAGTTGCCGGACCTACCGCTTCCGGAAAAACGGCATTTGCTATCAGGCTGGCAAAGCAGCTTGGTGCTGAAATTATTTCTGCTGACAGCCGCCAATGCTATAAAGAACTGAATATCGGGGTAGCTAGGCCTACACCGGAAGAGTTGAATGAAGTTCCGCACCACTTCATTGCATCACACAGTATTACCGACGAAGTAACAGCCGCCACATTTGCAGATTATGCTTTACAGAAAGTAAAAGAGCTTTTTCTTAAAAACAAAGTTGTGATAATGGTAGGGGGAACGGGCCTTTATATAAAAGCATTTTGTGAAGGGCTTGATGTTATTCCTGCTATTGACAAATCAATCAGGGAAAATATTACTGCATCTTATGAAAAATATGGACTGGAATGGCTGCAGCAGCAGGTAAAAGAAAAGGATGCTGCCTTTTTTGCCGAAGGCGAAATACAAAATCCCAGCCGCCTGATGCGGGCATTGGAAGTGGTGGAGGGCACGGGAAAGTCGGTACTTTCTTTCAGAACGGGGAAGAAGGAACAAAGAGATTTTGAGATTATCAAACTGGGTATCCGGTTACCCAAAGAGCAATTGCACCAACGCATCAGCGAACGGGTGGACAAAATGATGGAGGCCGGTTTGCCTGATGAAGTGAAAGGCCTTATTGCTTATAAGCATCTGAATGCCCTTCAAACGGTAGGGTATGCAGAGATGTTTGATTATCTCGACGGTAAAACAACTTTAACAGAAGCTGCTGAACTGATTAAGATCCATACCCGGCAGTATGCCAAGCGGCAGATGACCTGGTTTAAAAAAGATGAGGCGATAAAATGGATTGATACAAATGCTGATACGGTGGAGCAGGTGTTGACAAATCAGATTTGAAAACGACATTTTGCACACGGATATAACGGGTTGGATAGATAAACACGGATTATTTTGATAAATCAAAATCGGGGATTTCTGAGTCATCTTTGTACCTGTGTTGCATAAACCTTTACAAATTCCATTAGGGTATTTCTCATATCCGGGTTGTATTAACATCATGATAAAAGAAAACCTCCGTTGTTGACGGAGGTTTTCTTTTAATAAAGTTCAGTACTTAAATGTGTGATTCAATTTTCTTCACAAAATTTCCTTTGGGCTGTGCGCCTACTAGTTTATCAACCACCTGTCCGTTTTTAAAGAAAAGAACAGCAGGGATAGAAGTAATGCCGTATTGGGAAGGAACATTTGAGTTATTGTCAACATTCAGTTTACCAACGTTCACCTTGCCTTCATATTCAGTACTCAGCGCTTCAATTACAGGACCGATAGCCCGGCAGGGACCACACCATTCTGCCCAGAAATCAACCACTGTCAGTTTATCAGAACCCAGCACATCTGACTGGAAATTAGCATCTGTAAATTCTTTTGCCATTTTATTTGATTTGTTTTATAGTTATTCCTTCGGTTTTACTCAGGAGGATAGCAAAATTAAGACCGTACACCATACTATGCAGCAATGTCGCTTTTTTGTGAAAAACTTGTCAGTCTGGGGTGTCAATCTGTACATAACAGATTATAAAAATTGAGTTCTTTACTGGAATACAGTGATTTAAGCATTTTGTTCTGGCAGGCATCAACACCAGATGCTCAGTTTATCACCTTATTTTTTCTGTCAAGCCTGCTCCGCTGGGTTGTGTTACGAGAAATGTAAACTCAGGGTTTATCGTCATTTTCCCTTTTTAAAAAATAGAAATGATAAGTGGCATTGTCTTCGCTTAACGATATTGAATTTCTATGGAAGAAATTCCCCAGTTTATTCTTTTCGGGTAACGATATGATGTCTTTTTCCCATTCTAACGTATTGCTGGCATAGTTATGCATAGGTGGTAAATGCCATTTCTTTTCTACTTCAATTCGCTTATTAAGGTCATTCCACTCTAAAACAATCAAAATGAATAAATCTACTTGATGTTGGCCTTTTGGATTTACAAAATCATTGTCAAGAATTTTCTTCCAATCGTCTTCATTTCTAAAATCTCCAGTGAACTGAAATTTAAGCTCACATAAATAGCAAGGCTCTGCTTTATTCTCTTCCTTGATAGCTAAATCAATTCTTTTTCTTTGTGCTTTGTATTCTGCGAAAGCCCTTTTTCTGGTGTTTGTGTTATTGTTATTAAAGATTTTTACTATCAGGTCTCTGATATGTATTTCTTGCTTGAGGTTAAAAAAGTCCTTGTTAATTTCTGAAAGGCCAATTTTAAAATTGTCTGATTCTATTATATTCTTAATCTCATTAAACATAAATAGTTTTTTTAGCTTGTTGTCACCTGCACATCCAACTCCGGTCTTTTTTCAAGAAACTGAATCATTTCATCGTTCATTTCAAAGCCGCTGTTCATGCTTACTAAGCTAATCTTCAGTTTATTCCTGGGTTCGGTCAGCGTAATTTTCAACGTGGCCTTGCCGGGGTAATTCCTGATGTTTTTTTCAAAGAAGGTAACCAGTTCTTTTGATACAGACTGCGGATGGGTTTCAATACTTACCTGTCTTGTCATGTTCCGCTTCATGGTTTCGGCCAGCGTAACAGATGTAACTTTAAAATCAAAATCATCCCGGTTGTAGCGCTGTTTCAGAAAACCTGTTATCAATACAGTGCTTCCCTGTTGCAGTATCGGCGAAAGCCGCAGGTAATCTTCGCTGAAAAGCGGAAACTCTGTTTTGCCGCTGTAGTCTTCCAATACAAAGTTGCCGTACTTGTTACCGCTTTTGGCAATGCGGTGCTGTGCATCGGCCACCAGTCCCACCAGCCTGAACTGCCTGCCGGGATTGGGCTGCATGGTAATGGATTCTTTAAACTCGTTAAAATCGGCAATGGTGGTTACGCCGTAGTGTTTTATTTCAAAACGGTAGTTATCCAGCGGGTGGCCGCTCAGGAACATGCCCGTTACCTCTTTTTCATGGTCGAGCTGCACTATCAATGGCCAGGCCGGGCACTCCGGAAGACGTGGCGGCGGTATTTCCATCGTAACCGGCAAATCGCCAAACAGCGTATTGCTCATGTTGGTGTTTTGCGAGGAAATGATTTGCCCGTATTTGATAATTTTTTCCAGCCCGTTGATGCTTTCCCCTTCGGGAATAAAGAAGTATTGAGCCCGGTGCAAATCAGCAAAGCAGTCGAAGCCGCCGGCATAGGCCAGGCTTTCCAATGTTTTTTTGTTAACGGTGCGCTGATTAATGCGTTTTATAAAATCGAAGGCATTAGTAAAAGAACCTTTTTTGTTTCTTTCCTCGATGATGCTTTCCACAGCAGCTTCGCCCACACCTTTCAGCCCGCCCAGGCCAAAGCGAATCTCACCTTTTTTGTTTACGGCAAATCCTTTCAGCGATTCGTTAATATCAGGGCCGAGTACTTTCAACCCCATC
Source organism: uncultured Chitinophagaceae bacterium (assembly GCA_937858715.1). Classification (GTDB taxonomy): domain Bacteria; phylum Bacteroidota; class Bacteroidia; order Chitinophagales; family Chitinophagaceae; genus JJ008. The sequence continues at coordinate 10,145 of CALLZY010000146.1, forward strand.
CGCTTACACTCTTCCATAAAGAAGGTGATTTTTTCAATACTGCCGGCGTTGTTCAGCACAGCCGCCATGTATTCAGACGGGTAATGTGCTTTCAGGTAAGCTGTTTGATAAGCCACATAGGCGTAACAGGTGGAGTGGGATTTGTTGAAAGCGTATTGGGCAAATGCTTCCCAGTCGGTCCATATTTTTTCCAGTTTTTCCTCGGGCAGCAGTTTTTCTTTGGCACCAGCAATAAATTGTCCTTTCATCTTATCCAGCACCGTTTTCTGCTTTTTACCCATTGCTTTACGAAGTACGTCGGCATCACCCTTACTGAAGCCGGCCAGTTTTTGCGCCAGCAGCATTACCTGCTCCTGGTAAACTGTGATACCATACGTTTCTTCGAGGTATTCTGCCATTTCAGGCAGGTCGTAAGTGATGGCTTCACGGCCATGCTTGCGGTCGATGTAATTGGGGATATATGCGATAGGACCCGGCCGGTACAGGGCATTCATGGCGATAAGGTCGCCAAACTTGTCGGGCTTTAATTCCCGCAAGTATTTTTGCATACCGGCACTTTCAAACTGGAATGTGCCAATAGTGGAGCCATGCTGGTACAACTCAAACGTTTTTTTATCGTCCAGCGGTATTTCGTCAATATTTATTTCTACTCCGTGATTGAGTTTAATAAGAGCCAGCGCATTTTTAATGATGGTGAGGGTTTTTAATCCCAGGAAGTCCATCTTGATAACGCCGGCACTTTCAATATCATTTCCTTCAATCTGTGTAACCCAGAGCGGTGAATCTTTAGCTACGGCCACTGGAATTAATTCCATCAGATCTTTCGGGGCGATGATGATGCCCGCAGCATGGATGCCGGTATTACGAACAGAGCCTTCCAGCCTTTCTGCTTCATGTAAAACCTTGGCAGCAGGTGTTTGTAACTGGTTATATATCTCCCGGAGTTTTTTTACATTCTCCAGGTCATCGCTGCCAAGTCCGTCTTTTTCCTCCAGTGATTTTTCACCGTCTCTCTGTTTCAGCGGGGCATGCAATACCCTTTTCAGTTCAATACCCGGACGATCAGGAACCAGCTTAGCCAGTGCATTAGATTCTGGCAATGGCAAGTCCATTACCCGTGCCACATCTTTAATGCTCATTTTGGCGGCCATGGTGCCGTAAGTAATAATTTGTGCCACCTGGTTCTTGCCGTATTTCTCCACCACATAATCAATCACCTTCTGCCTGCCTTCATCATCGAAGTCGGTATCAATATCAGGCATTGATTTACGATCGGGGTTGAGGAAACGCTCAAACAGCAGGTTGTACTTTATCGGGTCAATATTGGTGATGCCGATGCAATAAGCCACTACTGAACCGGCAGCTGAACCACGGCCCGGGCCGATGAATACACCTTTGTCACGGCCAGCTTTTATGAAGTCGCTGACGATTAAGAAGTAACCGGCAAAGCCCATCGTTTTGATGGTGAAGAGTTCAAATTCTATCCGTTCCTTTATTTCGTCCGTCAGTTCATGATACCGTTGTGCGGCTCCTTCGTATGTTATATGCTTCAGGTATTCCCACTGGTTTTGCGATTCGGCAGTTACCGTGAATTTTCCAATGGTCTCATCTTTGGTATGTATCTGGAACCGTTTTTCAATCGGGAAATTGGGCAGCAGGATATCCCTTGTTAGGTTTAAGAGTTCTACTTTGTCAACGATTTCGTTGGTGTTATCTATGGCCTCGGGCAAATCGCCAAAGACCTTGGTCATTTCCTGGGTGGTCTTAAAATAGAACTGGTCGTTGGGGAAGGCGAAGCGTTTGTCTTTTACATGCACATCGTCATCCACAAAATCCCGCAGGGCAGGAGTCGTTATTTTTTCACCGGTGTTGATGCAAAGCAGGATGTCGTGTGCATTAAAATCATCCTGCTCCACATAATGCGAGTCGTTGCTTGCAATAACTTTTACATTGTATTTGCGGGCCAACTTAACCAACACCTCATTTACTTTATCCTGCTCGGCCATACCGTGGCGTTGCAGTTCCACATAATAGTCGTCCTGGAAAACATTGAGCCACCATTTGAATTCGTTTTCGCCTTCATCTTCACCTTTGCGCAAAATGGCCTGTGGCACCGATGCACCAAGGCAGCAGGTGGTGGCGATAAGGCCTTCATGGTACTTTAGAATTAGTTCTTTGTCAATACGGGGATACTTGCCATACATACCTTCTGTAAAACCAAGTGAAGTGAGTTTTATCAGATTTTTGTAGCCTGTTTCATTTTTGGCGAGCAGTATCTGGTGTTGGCGTTTATCCTTCTGGTCTTTGGTAAATGTTTTTTGGTGACGGGTTTCTGTGATATAGAATTCGCAGCCCACAACAGGTTTTACCAGTGGCTTGCCATCTTCGCCTTTATGTTTGTACGCTTCGGCCACAAATTCAAAAGCGCCAAACATATTGCCATGGTCGCTGATGGCGAGGGCAGGCATGCCATCTTTAATGGCTTTTTTATACAGGTTCTGAATAGAGGCAGCCCCATCCAAAAGAGAAAACTGTGTATGTACGTGAAGGTGAGAGAATTTCATTTTTTTTGAACACGGATGACACGGGTTGAAAGGATGAACACAGATTATTCGCCTTCGGCGAATTTCCGATTAGTATTCTCCTTTTTACCTCAGCATTTTCTTTTTATCGTTATCAAATATTTTTCTTTTTATCTGCGGTTTCTTGCCAAAATTTAAAAGTAAGCCAACTTCGATATTAGTGGCTTTAAGATAATTTACCAATTGAATCTCATTTGGTTCAGTTAAGACCTCAATAGCTTTGAGTTCAATGGCTACAACATTATCAATAATTAAATCTGCATAATAATCCCCAACGTTTTGGCCGAAATAAAAAACAGAAATCTTAGTTTCTTTTTCAACTTTAAAACCCATTGACACAAGCTCAACATAAAGTGCATTTAGGTAAACCCGTTCTAAAAAACCATAACCAAGGGTGTTATAAACTTTGTAAAAAGCCTCAATAATCCGTTCTGTAATTTCTGTATATTTCATAACATAAGGATGCGTTTCATTTCTGGATTTCTGCGAAGCAGAAAAAATCTGTGTTCATCCATACAATCTATCTAATCCGTGTGCCAACTCACTTTTTCTTAAAACTATAAATACTAATCGAACCCGTGCTGTAACTACACACCCATGCTTCCAGCTTTTCATCGTTCTCAAAAACATCCACACCTACAGGGTGGCCCTTACAGGGCAAAGATGCCACTTTCTCAAAGTTGTCGTCGTTGATTTTGTACACATCAACAAAATCGCTGCTGTAACAGGTTACAAAGATGAATTTGTAGTTTTTCGACAATACAATCGTTCTCGGCTGGGCATGAGTGCCTGTTTTGAAAAGCGTTTTTCCACTTGCCGCATCAATGCAGGCAATCGTCGCCAGGCTGTTGTACGAAACAAATAAATGGCCGCTGGTGTCCATCACCACATGACGTGGGCTGCTGGCTACTTTCATGGTGCTTTCTGATTTCCAGGTATTATTATCCACCACATTCAGGGAAGAGCCGCCCATAATGGCGATATACGATTTCTGGTTTTTGTCATCAACGGCGATGCCCCTTGGAATATCAGAAACCGGAATGGTGCTGATGACTTTTGCATAAGGAAAAGCAGCAGTGTCGGTTTCCAGTATGCTGGTGTTGTATGAATGCCAGTTACTCACCAGCACATATTTGCTGTCGGTGGTTTTGGAAATGACTTTTGGTGTTTTCCCGGTTGCGATCAAAGGAACATGAAAGGATTCTTTTTGTCCACTTCCCGGATAAATTACGGTAACAGGTTTTATCTTTTGGGTGCCATTCCCTGTAGTATTTTTTGAAAGATTATTGACCCAGATCGGAACGATTCCTCCGGCATTGTGTAAAGACACCCATAGCACTTCGTCATTATGACTGAAGCAGGCTTCTACAGGTTTTTCCTGGAATGAGGCAATAGGCTTATTACTGGCATAGTCCCAACCAGTGCCTTTGGTAGGAGTGAATTTGAACTCACGGGAAATTTTCCGTGTGGCCTGGTCAAATTCATATACACTCATGCCTTCAAGGTTCATGGCATATAATTTTGAACCTGCCGAATTAAAGATAACTGACTTGGTCCCCTTTGCCGCAGACAGCGTTTCCTGTTTCTGGAATACTAACCCGGTGTAAGGTTTGGGTAATGGGGTAGCAGGCACTGTGTCTTTGATGATGGTATCTTTTACGGCAAGTGTATCAGTTGCCAGGGCAGGTGAACTGCTTGCATTTTTGCATCCAGTGGCTAAAATGAAAAATGTGATAAGGGATAATAATGATTGCATAACTGGTGATTAGAGGCCAATAATAAAGAAATAATACCATCCGGCAAGCCGAAAAACCCCGTGAATATGCACAATTTACGGAGGTCTAAATCTCTTTATTACAACGACTTAGCAATCAAGCAATTTTATTTTGGCAAATGCGTTTAAAAACAGGTTTTTTTTGGCGGTTAGGATTTACTTTTGCGGCCAGTTGCAGGTAGTCGTATCGCCGCTTGCAGTTGATATTTTTTAACCCATGAAATCATCCTAAAAAGAAAGACGTAATGGTAAGGCAAATTTTAGCGGCATCAGGTTTAGTGATTTTGATAAGCAGTTGCACTGCTATCAAGTCGCTGAATTTTACAAATAACAGGCAGGTGATTACTGCAACCAGTGTTCCCAAAACAACTAACCAGCCTGCAAAATTCATAGATGAAATAACTGTAACACCTGTTGTTACAACTGAAAAGCCTGAGGTAAAACCCGGGCCTACTGCTTTTGTTGCCAGCAGGGATGTTGCTGCAATAGATAAGCCTTCTGTTAAAACTGAAATAAAGACTAATCCTTCAGCAGTTGAAAAGGTTCGGGTGCCGGAAGTGGAATCTGCATCGGCTGTGCAGTTCAAATATGCTGTTTTGATGAATACTGAAGTGGAAGCTCTGCCCAGCACCACGTTGTTAGCATCAGTGGATGATTGGTATGGAGTACGTTACAGGATGGGTGGCACTACAAAAAGAGGTGTGGATTGCTCTGGTTTTTCATCAGCAGTTTACCTGGCCGCTTATGGATATGTTCTTCCAAGGGTGTCAAGGGAACAATACAGGGTAAGCAGAAAAATATCCACTACAGAATTAAAAGAAGGCGATCTGGTTTTCTTTAATACCCGTGGCCGCGGCGTATCACATGTAGGCGTTTATCTTGGCAATAATAAATTTGTCCATGCCTCGGTATCGCAAGGTGTGGTAGTAAGTGATTTATTTGAAACATATTACCTGCAGCGCTTTGTTGGCGCCGGTCGCATTGATGATAAGCAATTAGCGGTTTCCTCCAACTAACTTTTTTGTAATCCCAGTCTTTTCCTGATGGTTTCCAGCACCGGTTTTATGTCCGGCGAAAGGTTCATGTATATGGCTCCTGCTCCATAAAGGATGATGAAAGCGATACTGCGTACAAACATTCCGGCCCAGCTGTGAATATTCTGAAAACTGAAATAGCAGACTGCGAAACATACTCCTGCCAGTAATACTGTGTACAGGCTTTGCATGGAGAATGGAAACAGTTTAAATTTCCTGTAAAGAAATACTATGCGGATAATATTGTAAATGCTTATAGAGATAAGCTGGGCAACCCCTGTACCCACAATGCCAAATTCCTTTGTAAGAAAGTAACTCAGCGGAAGCATAACAGAAAGTAATACAATGCCGCTAATCATTTCAAATCTCCAGTAGATTGATGTAGCGATTATCTGCGAGTTGACACCCGTTCCCATATCAACCATTTTGGTCAGGCCCAGCAGTATGATAACATAAAATGCTTTGATGTAAGTGTCTTTGAGGTTGAAAGTATGAACCGCATCCAGAAAACTTAAAATTATAAGTGACAAAAAGCCGGCGGCAAAAAGCAACTGGTTAATAGACGACCGTTGATAAATGCGTTGTATTAATCCCAAGTTTTTGTCTTTCCAGGCTTGGGAAAGATGGGCGATGGAGGCTGCGATAATGCCCCGTTGTGGTGCCTGGATCATGGAAGCGATATTCTGGGCGACGGAATAGATGGCCAGTTGCGTAAGAGCATCATCAAGAACTGAACTGATGACCAGCGAATCAAAAACGATGGAGATATTAAAAATTACAAGACCGGCATATACATAGCCGCATAGTTTAAGGATACTCTTCGAGAATCTTTGTGTTACCTTACTTCGTTTAAAAGTAAAATTTATTTGCCTGGTATAAACTAAGTAAGCAAGGAGTATAATGGCAATAAAAGGATAGCTGAAAGAAAAGAGTTTAATAAAAAGGCTGAAGTCAATTATACCGAAAAGGAAGAGTACTATAATTATAGTGGTAAAAAGTCTCCATCCAACTTCCTTTAAGAAGTTGGTAAAGACTGAGCGGTGGATTTGCCAGGCATAAGCCTCCAGTAGTGTAAAAATGAGCAGACCAAAGCCCAGCGGGAAAATCCATTCGTAATAAGTAACTAATTCCGGGGCATTAGTGTCATATTTTTTTACAACGATGTTTTTAAAGATGACCCCGGCAATGATAATAAACATAAATCCGACAATGCCCATAGTTAAAGCAATGGTTGCCTGATCGTTTTTCTTTGGTTCGGTATGCGCTTTGTAATAAGGGAAAAACTTATAGAAGTAGGTGGGCATGCCCATGCTTGCAAAAGCCATCATCAAGGTGGCTATTGCGATAAAAGCATTATACAAGCCGTATTGCGAATCGAGAAAAACCCCCTTTTTTGTGAAAAGGTAGATATTGAGAAGACCGATCGCAAATCCAATGTAAATAACAATGGATGAGATGATGCTTTGTCTTCTGATAGTGCTCATGCGGTAAAGTTAGCCAGAGAAATAAAACAGGCTGTTTATTTCTTTTTTGTTTTGATGTAAAAGTTTTTATCTACCTGGAACTTTTTCTCGTTGAACCAACTTGCATAGGTTGTCTTTTTCCAGTTTTCGGTTGGGGAAATCTTTACTCTTGTATTTCCGCAGCTGAAGAATACAGGCATATTGAAACCATTGATGCAGTTGGCCCACCTGTAAGAAAGGGTTTTACCGGAAATTTTGTATTCTAGTATGGGAACTTGTATTGTGCGCAGATATTGGTCGAATAATTTTGAAAGGTTAATGCCCGATTTTGTTATGATGTAATCTTCCACTTCTTTTGTGGTTACTGTTCTGTGATAATAATCCCGGTTCAGACCTCTCAAAATTTCCCGGAAGCGGGTATCATTGTTTATTATCTGCCGTATCATGTGTACAATGTTGGCGCCTTTATTATACATATCACCGCTGCCTTCTTTATTGACACCATAGGAACCAATTATCGGGATGTCATTTCTTATTCCAAGGCGAAGTCCTTGTGCATATTCATCAGCAGCTTTTTTGCCGTAAAGTGACTCGGTAAACAGCACTTCGGAGTACTGGGTAAACCCTTCATGGACCCACATATCAGCAATATCTTTTGTGGTTATATTATTGCCAAACCACTCATGTCCGCTTTCGTGAATTATTATGAAATCCCATTTTAGTCCCCATCCGCTGCCTGAGAGGTCTCTTCCAAGATACCCGTCAAGGTAGTGGTTGCCATAGGCTACTGCGCTTTGGTGTTCCATGCCTAAGTGCGGAGATTCTACCAGTTTATATCCATCTTCATAAAAAGGGTAAGGGCCGAACCAGTTTTCAAATGCTTTCAGCATCTGTTTCACATCCCGGCCAAATTGTTTTTTTGCTTTATCAATGTTGTAGTCAAGAACCCAGAAATCTAATGCAAGATTTTTTTCGGTTTCGCCGATATAATTTTCTGTCCACTGGGCATATTTCCCGATATATGGAACGATATTATAGTTGTTGATGGGGTTTACAATTTTCCATGTCCATGTTGTTGTGCCGTTGGGGTTTGTCTTCTTGTCATCCAGCCTGCCATTGGCGACTGCCGAAAATGTATCGGGGACAGTTATGCTAATGGTGGCTCCTTTATCCGGTTCATCACTTTGGTGGTCTTTACACGGATACCAGACGCTGGCGCCAAGTCCCTGGCAGGCAACTGTCATCCAGGGGCGCCCAAGTTCATCCTTTTCCCAAATCCAGCCACCGTCCCAAGGCGGACGTACAGCTTCGACAGGTTTGCCGTGATAATATATTTTTAATTTATACAGTTTGACAGGATGTTTTCTTTGCAGGGCATCCTGTGCGGGAGTGAAATTGAAATCATTGAAGTTAATTAAACAGATATTTTCCTCCTGTTTATAGGATGAGATTTTGTTGTTCAGGAAAAGGATGCTGTCAATAATCAATGGTTGCTGCAGATCAATTTGCATTTTTTTATCAGAGCCGCTCCTGGTTATGTCAAACTCTATAGCACAACTGCCGGCAATTGTTTTTGACAGATAATCAGGAGTGATGTCAATGTTATAGTTGACAACATTCCACCAATCCCTTTCTGTATTAATGGAACCACGAAGTGTATCTTGTTTAGTGTATTCTTCTTTCTTATTAAGAAGTTGTGAATAACCGTAATACGGAAGAAAAGCCAAAAAAAGGGGCAGTATTAGATATTTGGAAGACATCTTCATTAATTGTGTTTTGTCAATTACTACATAAAATTACTTTTTTAGTTTATCCTTAAATACTTTTTTAAACTTGTCCAGTTTTGGTCTGATAACTATCCTGCAATACGAGTTGTTGTTTTCATTAGTCTCAAAATACTGTTGGTGATAATCTTCGGCAGGATAGAATTTGCCGAAGGCAGTTATTTCTGTAACAATTGGATTGTCGAAGGCCCCGCTTGCATTCAGTTCGGCTTTATACTCTTCAGCTTTTTCTTTTTGTTCATTATTGTGATAAAAGATGGCACTTCTGTATTGTGTTCCTATATCGGCACCCTGTCTGTTAAGTGTGGTTGGGTCGTGTGTTTGCCAGAATATCTCGAGCAATTCATCAAAACTTATTTTTGAAGGGTTGTAAGTTATTTGCAGGCATTCTGCATGACCGGTTTCACCAGTGCAAACTTCTTTGTATGTCGGATTTGGTGTTTGTCCTCCTGTATAACCGGAAACGGCACTTATCACACCGTCGAGTTGTTCAAAAATTGCTTCTGTACACCAGAAGCATCCGTTTGCAAAAGTGGCTATTTCTATAGAGGATACATTTTCCTTTTTCAGCGAGTCATTAGTCATGTCAGTACTTTTTTGTTGTTGTAATACCGGAGTTTTTTGTGCGCAGGAAAACAATGCAGATACTGCAAATGATAATAATGTAAGTAGTTTCTTCATTCTTCCGGGATTTTAACGCAATTTAGAATTTATGTATTCAGATAACAGGGAAAGGCTGTTTTTTGTTCGTTAAAAATGATATTTGCAGCATGAAATGGATTTGCTTTTTTTTACTGCTGGCGGTTTTTTCTGCCTGTCAAAATACGAAAATGAATAATACTGATGTTTTTGCTTTCCGCCTGAAGCCAGGCGAAGATTTGAAAGAAGGGATTGAAAAAGCCGCAAAAGAAAATAAAATTGCCGCCGGATGGATTGCAAGTTGTGCTGGCAGTCTTACTGATTACAATATCCGTTTTGCCAATCAACCTGAAGCCAGTGGCGGTTCCGGCCATTTTGAAATTGTATCTCTCAGCGGAACCGTCAGTGTGAATGGCTCGCATATCCATATCAGCATCAGCGACAGTACGGGAAAAACCATTGGTGGCCACCTTGTTAGTGGCAATAAAATATATACTACAGCAGAAATCGTTTTGATGGCATCCGGAAAATATGAATTTAAGAGAGAAAAAGACGGAACCACACCCTGGGAAGAACTGCAGGTTAATCCCAAGGTGACGGGAGAGAAATAAAACGGTTGCCTTACTTTCGCTTACTTTTTTAACATGAAACTTTTTCCGGAAACAGCTATTGCACAACTTGAGTTTGACAAGGTAAAAGAATTGCTTGTAAACTATTGCCAGGCAGAGTATGCCCGGGAAAAGGCAAAACAGCTCCGTATTCACACCCGGAAAGATTTTGTGGAGAATGAGCTCAGGCAAAGCCACGAATACAGGCAACTTATTGCAAACAGTATTTACTTCCCTAATGATTATGTGCTGAACCTGTCAAGAGAACTGAAATTACTTTCAATTCCCGGTGCTGTTCTGAACGGAGATGAGCTGATGCAGGTAAGAAAACTTGCTGAAAGTATAGAAAAAATTTTCCGGTGGTTTGATGCAGAAAGGAGGCAGGTTTATGGCGGGTTGTTGAAGATAATTGACGGAACTTATTATGAAAAGGTAATTATTGAGCTGATAGATGATGTGCTTGATGAATACGGGCAGGTTAAAGATTCCGCCTCTGATGAACTCCGCAACATCCGAATGAGTTTATACCGGAAGCGTAATGAACTGAGGAAGGTTTTCGAAAAGATAATTTCAAAGCTCAACAAGGCAGGATATTTGGCTGATATTGAAGAGAGCTTTATGAATGGCAGAAGGGTGGTGGCCATTTTTGCCGAGCAGAAAAGAACAGTTAAAGGAATTCTGCACGGTGAAAGTGACAGCCGTAAAACTTCTTTTATTGAACCGGAGGAAACCATTGAATTGAACAATCAGGTACATGAACTGGAGAATGCTGAAAAAAAGGAAGTGTACCGGATTCTCCGAGAACTAACTTCAAAACTCTCTTTTTATTCATCATTACTTTTTTCTTATTATAATATCGTTGGTGAATACGATTTCATCAGGGCAAAGGCAAAACTGGCTATAGAAATAAGGGGCGAATACCCTGTGATACATGATAAGGCAGCGGTCCATCTTGTTGATGCGTATCATCCATTGCTTTTCTTGTATAATCTGCGGCAGCAAAAGCCAACTATCCCGGTTTCTGTAACACTGGGTGATGATAAACGGATACTGGTGATAAGCGGCCCAAACGCCGGCGGAAAAACCGTTACTCTTAAAACGGTGGGGTTATTGCAAATGATGGTACAGAGTGGTTTACTTGTTCCTGTCCACCCTTCTTCGCAGTTTGGGATATTCAAACAGCTGATGATCCACATAGGCGATACGCAAAGCATCGAATTTGAACTCAGCACTTACAGCAGCCACCTGCTGCACATGAAGCACTTTATTGAAAATGCCAATGGCCGCACCTTATTTTTTATTGACGAACTGGGAAGTGGCAGCGATCCCAATCTTGGCGGTGCATTTGCCGAGGTTATTTTGCTGGAATTAGTTAAAAAGCATGCTGTGGGCATTGTAACCACCCATTACCTCAATCTGAAAGTAATGGCAGGAAAAACTCCCGGTATCTTAAACGGTGCGATGGCCTTTGATGAGAAGCATCTTTTGCCACAATACAAACTTATTATAGGTAAGCCCGGCAGTTCCTATACTTTTTCTATTGCGGAACGTATCGGTCTTGATAAGCAGCTTATCAACCGGGCCAGGAAACTGGTTGATGAAGAGCATTTCCGGCTTGACAAACTACTGAACAGAACAGAGCAGGATTTGCAGCAACTGGAAAAAAGAGAAAAGGAGCTAAACCATTTACTGAAAGAGAATGAAAAGAAGAAAAAGGAAATGCAACAGGTACTGGACAAAGAAAAGCATAAACAACAGGTTGAGTTGCTGAAAGAGCAAAACCGGGTTTCAGAAGAAAGGATAGCTTATCTGAAAGATATGGAACGCAAACTGAGACAGGTGGTGCTGGAGTGGAAGAAAGAAGAAAATAAAAGCAAAGTAATTAAGCAGATTGATGCATTGCTGTTTAAAAAAGATGAGAAGAAGGTTGTGAGTAAAATGCTGAAAAAAATTGATTCAAAATATAAAGAAGTTGGCGGCGAAATTAAAGTTGGCGATAAGGTTAAGATGAAACGTAACCACCAGGTTGGCGAAGTGCTTGAACTGCGGGGTAAAAGGGCTGTGGTGAAAATTGGCATGCTGCCCATGCAGGTTGAATCCAAAGATCTTGTGGTCGTGGAGGAAAAGCCAGATACACAAAAGGCTGCCTCAAACTAATTGAGACAGCCCCCGTTTATTGGTAAATGGCCTGATTTAGCTGTTCCTGATGTAGTTCTGCAAATGATCGATGGTATTTTTTTGGTCAAGGATAGTTTCCTTCACTACGTCGCTCATCGATATTATTCCAGTGAGTTTATCATTTTCAAAAACGGGCATGTACCGGATATTCTTATCAGATAGCAATTCCATGCAATAGTCAATTTTATCAGACGGGCTCAGCGCCGGCAGATTTACAGACATAATTTCAGACACTTTTGTCTCGTTTGAATTTTTCCCTTTCAGAAAAACCTTCCGAGTATAGTCTCTTTCGGTAATGATTCCCAAATATTTATCGCCATCTACAACAACAAGGGAACCAACGTTTTTTTCATCCATCAGCTTTAATGCATCAAAAACCGGGGCATCCGGTGCGATTGTTACGGGAAACTGATTCTTTCTTTTCAGAACGGCAGCAACAGTTGTATTCATTCGGCATTTTTTAGTTGAAACCGAATATACAAAAAATGGTGTTAATGATAAGTTTTCAAAATCGATTTCTAGTCATTATTTTTGGTTTAAATTAAAAGAAATGAAAAGAAAAGGTCTTCTTATTCCGTTAGTTATGCTCTCAATCAGTTCGTTTGCACAGAAATTTGAATCTGATCCTGCTGCGATAAGTGGTTTTCAGGATAAAGAAAAGGTCAAACAGCAAATGGCACTGAAAAACAGAAATGCACAAGATGATAAAGTGATTGTGGTTGAAGTTACAGGTATTGGAGGAGGAAGTTTTTCCACTATGAATTATCCCGATGGTTCTTCAAGAAATAACAATCTT
>CALLZY010000147.1 GCA_937858715.1 uncultured Chitinophagaceae bacterium
GCCCAAGTTTCTGCGACAGAAACCATTTTTCGAGCAATCTTGCCGTCCTGCCATTGCCATCTTCATAAGGATGGATTTTTACAAAAACAAGGTGAAGTAAGGAGGCAAAGAAGAAAGTCTCTTCAAAGCTCAGTTCTGTTTTCAGCAACAGTTCAATATCAGCATAAAGCTTATTCATTTCAGCAGCAACGATCCCGGGCAGTGCAGCAACATATTCAATCTTTCCATCGCCGGACAATACATACATATTGTTTTTTCTGAAAACTCCTCTTGTTGTTTGGTGCAGTATATTTTTTGTAATGATGGAGTGTGCAGCAGCAATATTTTGAGGAGAAAGGATGTTGTTCTGTGCAAAAAGATAAGCATCGTAGAGGTCATCAATCTTACGGGTATAGTCAGGTTTGTATTTTACTTCAAATCTTTTGTGTTTGATGAAAGAGTCAAGTTCAATACTTTCCCCTTCAATTTTTGAAGAGAAAACAGCAGATACGGAAACGTAGAAACTGAAATTACCAGCAGTAAGTTCGCTGTCTGTCAATGAACCGAATTTTTTGGCGTTGTCAGCATCAAAAGAGCGGACATACTCATCTAAAAGCCCGGTTGGTAATATGTTGAGTTCCTTAATATGCATTGATTGTCTTCGTTCAAACTTAGTATAAAAGTACGGGGAATAAATATTTTATCTGGACAGAAGGGAATCAAGTTTATTTACAGATTGCGGATAAGTAAAAAGATTATTATGCTTTCCCCCTTTTATCGTTACCAGTTCATCCGTTTTCTTCAAAAAGGGTAAAAGTTTTTTTGAATTCTTGTATTGCACTATCCAGTCGTTGGTGCCATGAAAAATGGTAACAGGAGCTTTAACAGTTTGCAGGTATTTGTACGTTGGTATCTGGTAATGCAGCATCCATCGTACCGGGTATATAGGCAGGTAATGTTTTATCACCGACGGAAAATCATAGTATGGTGTTTCAAGTATCAATCTTCTGCAAAGTTTCGTTGATGCCAGTTGGGCAGCAATGCCTGTTCCCATACTTTTTCCGTAAATAATAATGCTGTCGGCTGCAAATCTTTTTTGTGCGATGTTGTAAGCAAGGCTTGCCCATTCATATAACTTCTGTTCCGTCAGTTTTCCAGTGCTTTTCCCATAGCCTGGATAATCTATCATCAACACTTCATAGCCATGACGGGTGAAATAAGGGATATACTTTGCATACCAGGAAATATTCTTCTTGTTGCCATGAAAGTAAAGTACGATTCCCCTGGTTGCAGAACTGGTACTGGTAAAATCAACCAGGTTTAAAGTGTCTTTGGAGTTGAGTGGTATGCTGATGTCTTTGTGTGGCTGCGGAAAGTTGTAATTGTGATTACGTTTGAGTGTCACAGGATGAAACAGAATGGCGTCCTGCAAAAAATACAGGGCAACACCGCCTGTTATATAAATAATGGCAATCCATTTCAACCATCTCAATAGTTTTTTCTTTTTCATTTCCGGAAAACAAAGATGAAAAGAAAAATGGACATGTTGCCATGCCCATTTTTTATAACCGTCCGTATTGGATTAATACCTGCTGAAATGATTTCTGATCCTGTATTGTGCTGTATTACTTAATTCATCAATCAGGCATCTCATTATTTCGTTGTCGGAAGGTGCGAATTCCCTTCTGCGGTCAACTAACTGTTTATCACTTTCGCTAAGTGCCCGGCTGTCACCGGTGTAAGTGGAGAACTCTGTGTACCAGTTGTGGTCGCTGCCGAAATTATCTTCCCACACCCAGCGGCCGCTAGCATCTCTTACACTTATCTGCAAAATTGCAGATGAATTCATTGTACGCCTTGTAGTGGTTACTTCGGCAAATACTTTTCCATATTGTTTAACTACGGAGTCCGGTCTGTAAACAATCTCTTTTATGACCACTTCTTTCGACAGTTTTCTTGTATTTCTTGAGTCATGATAGCGGCCAATATCTAAAGTTGAAAGTCTCATATCCACTTCCATATCTGTTCTGATGTTTTTGCTGCGGGCATCCCATGCAGAATAGAATTTTACAAATTCGTCGCCGCTGTTGTATTGCAGGTTACGGATTACCTGGTCATCAAGGTTGTTGCCGCCGACTGAGTAAGAGCTATACACAAAACCTCCATCTTGTTGCATAGGCAGAATAACCACATTTGTTACGGCATAGTCATAGGCTTCGTTCATTCTTTGGATAGTCTCTCTGTAGCCAGGTCTGAACCGTAGTGAAGCCTGGAATTCCCGGTAAGCATTGCGGTAACTTTCTTTGTTGTAGCTGTTCATGAAGGCAATACCCCTGTCGAAGCGTACTTCGGCAGCTTTCTCGGCATAAGTTACCAGGTAGGATGAATAAGCGGCAGGTTTTACAATTTCATAAACTTCAGGCACCCTGTAAATGGCATCATACATTTTTTGCAGCGAAGTGTATTCGTTGTACATCCATTCCCACTTCAGTTCGTTATTGCTTATTGAATAGGTATGTATCCGGCCTTCGTGGTCGTTAACTGCATAGCGATATGCTTCCTGAATAATATTAAGGAGTTTAGGGTCATTTGGTTTCTTTTGGAGTTTTTTTGCAGCTAATTCAACAGCTTCATCATAATTTCCCTTTTCGTACATTTTACTGGCTGTTTTACAGCTTACAAAAAATAATGACAAACCGGCGATTGTGAGTGTGTAGAGTTTAAGTTTCATAAACACCTCCTTTTTCTGTAGTATATCCAAATGTTAGTCCACAGATGAAAGGAACTGCTCTAATTAAGTAATCCTTAACAATCGGTCGGGCCGGGAGTGGTCAGTACTTTAAAATATCCCTTATAAAGTTGTGGTATTCATCAAAGGAAGGGAGGTTATTGTGCCCGCCGCCATGTATGCGTATAAGTGTTATCATCCGGGAATTGATTTTTTGTAAAGCTTCGCTGTGCCGGATGGGGATGAGCCAGTCTTTAGTTCCGTGAATGATGTAGGTGTGGCATTTCACTTTTTCAATCCACTTATCGGTTCTTAAATGAAAGCGGAGTACATATTTAACCGGCAAAATGGGCAAAAACCGCTCAGCCACTTTTCTGAAACTGTAATAAGGAGCATCTAATATCAGGTAGCGGGGGTCGTTATCCGAAGCCAGTTTTGTTGCAAATCCACTACCCATACTGCGACCATACACTATCAAATGGTCTTCTGAGTATTGTTCTTTCAGCCGGTCGTACACAAACTGCATGTCGTCCAGCATTTCACTTTCGCTTCGCTTGCCAGTACTTTTACCAAAACCACGGTAGTCAACCAGCACCACATCATAATCGTACCTGTAAAAATCCCTGGCATATCTAGCCCATCCTTTAATACTGCGGGTGTTGCCATGAAAGTAGAGAATCAGCCCTTTTGGATTTTCACGGTAAAAGTGAAGGCCGTTAATGCGTACACCGGGTTCCACATCAAAGAAATACTCCCTGAACGGCGCATCATATTTGAACTGAAAATCCTGTTTGAGTTTTTCGGGCTTAAAGATGAGCTTTTCCTGTACAAAATATGCAATGACCGAAAGCACTGCTATGCCAAGAATGATATACCAAAACAAGCCGGGCAAACGATAACCTTTTTGTTTTGAAGATAGAAATAAAGGGCGGAATCCTCCAAATGTTGTTTTGCTAATCTTCTTCCACCCGTTTCAGCTTAAGGTTTGAGACAGGAGCCACAATCAGCGGAAACTTCTCAACGGTTACATTTGAAAGGTCAAGCCCGAATGCTTTTTCTTCAGAAAGGCTATGCTCTTTCAGCCAGAAATAAATCTTCATTACCAATCTTTCAATAAATGGCAATTCGTTATCCTGGCTCAGGTATTTTTCCATAACAATAAACTGGAAATCGCCTACCTGCCCGGCACTGGCAAGACTTTCATACCGGCTGGTAATGTTTACTTCTTTATTGGCAACAAGATCTTCTACAACTTTCCTGAACATGAGGTTGAGCCTTGGTTCCATCCGGAAACCGAGCTTGAAATCAATGCGGATAATATCGTTTGGAATGATGTGTTCCACCTTGTATTCACAGGTGTAAGGATCGTCCAGCGTATCCACATGCACAAACCAGTATATGTCGGCCCGTTTAGGTTTTTTATTCAGGATGGAATAAATAACCTTGTGTTCAATCTCGTTGGGGTTATTGGCACTTGTGAGGTAAACGAGGTGTGTTGCATATTTTGGCACCGATTTATCGTTGCTCAGCTCCTGGATTTTGGGCAGATAATGCTCCATCCTTACAAATTCAATGTAGCGGTTCTTAATCTTTCTTGACCTGTACCAGGTGTACATTACGAGAAACATTACCAGGCCGATGATGAGTGTAATATAACCGCCGTGTGTAAACTTCACCAGCAGGGCAACGAGGTAGCCGGTTTCAATTGTGAGGTATAAACCAAGGAAAACATAAATCCATATTGATTTTACCCGGTGTAATACAAGGTAGTTGGCAAAAAGAAGGGTAGTCGCCAGCATGGTTACAATAATCGCAAGGCCATAGGCAGCTTCCATCCGGGATGATTCCCGGAAGTATAAAACAACACCGGAACATCCCAGAAACATGATGAAATTGATAACAGGCACAAACAGCTGCCCTTTTGCTTCCGAAGGATAACGGATTCTCAGTTTGGGCCACAGATTAAGACGCATGGCTTCGCTTATAAGGGTAAAGGCCCCGGAAACCATTGCCTGACTGGCAATAATGGCTGCAGTAGTGGCAATAACCACGCCGGGAATAATGAACCATTGCGGCATCAGGTCGTAAAATGCATTTACGGAAAGGGAATTTTTTACTTCAGATGTTATCTGAAGATTGCCGTAATGTGATAGCAGGTATGCTCCTTGTCCGAAATAGTGTATTATGAGGCAGAATTTTACATAAACCCATGATGTGCGGATATTACCCCTTCCGCAATGGCCTAAATCGCTGTATAGTGCCTCAGCACCTGTAGTACACAGAAATACGGCTCCCAACAGCCAGAAGCCTCCGTCATAATTTTTTAAGAAATATATGGCATAATAAGGATTGAGGGCTTTGAAGATTGCCAGGTCATCAAATACATGAACAAATCCCAGCACCAGCAGCATGGTAAACCATATAAACATTATCGGTCCAAACAAACTGCCGATAGAAGCGGTGCCAAATTGTTGCATAAAGAAGAAAACTGCCAAAATAGACAGTACAATAATTACCACAGTGTTACTGCCTTCATGAATGCCCAAAGACGGGAGTTCTTTCAATCCCTCAATGGCGGATGTAATCGAAATTGGTGGAGTAATAATTCCATCTGCCAGCAACGAAGCGCCACCTATCATTGCCGGGATAACCAGCCATTTTTTGCGCCTCCTTACCAGCGCATATAAAGCAAAAGTTCCTCCTTCACCTCTGTTATCGGCTTTAAGAACCATCACCACATATTTTATAGTGGTTTGAAGCGTAAGGGTCCAGATGATACAGGAAAGGGTGCCGATAATCAAAAACTCATCAACCACCCGGTTATTTATTATGGCATTAAAAACGTAAAGGGGCGATGTCCCGATATCACCGTAAATAATTCCCAACGCAATAATAAGACCGGCAGCAGAAACCTTATTTGTAGATATTTTCACTTTAGCGGGTTGTTTTCTGTTTACAGATGCAATATGCTGTTACCAGCAAGTGCAACATAGTTAGTTTTGGGCAAAGTTGCCTGCAAAGGTATATGCAAAAAATAATTTGTTTAAACAATCTGCTCAACTTTACCTTTTATCTCACAACAGGTGGTACACACTTTGTGTGTAAATAACCGGGTGAGTTTATTGGGAGGAATGTAATTTCTTTACTTGCTGCATCATATTATCCGGTAAAATGACCGGGATTGGCCGGGAAGATGTAATTTTAATACACAAAAAATCAGTTATTTATGATAGGCAAACAGTTGTTCATAATATTACTTGTGACGATTATTGCTGTTGGGGCAAAGGCACAGAAAATTGTTTATTCAGATTATGATAAAGAGGACAGCCGGCGTATGAATTTTGAAATTGTTGGAAAACTGAACGGCAATTTTGTTATCTATAAAAATGTAAGAAATAAGCATTGGATAACCGGTCTGGATAACGAGATGCAGCAGGTATATAAAACAGAACTGAACTACCTGCCTACTGAAGACAGAATGATTAACTCCGATTTTTTTGCCTACGGAGATTACGTTTACATGATATATCAGTATCAAAAAAAGAGTGTAGTTTATTGTATGGCCTCAAAGATTGATGCTAATGGTAAACAAATAGGAGAGCCTGTGCAGCTGGATACCACCCATTTGGGATTTGCAGCCGATAACAAGATTTATTCTGTAATCAGCAGCGAGGACAAAAGTAAAATCGGTGTGTTCAAGATTAACAGCCGCAACAAGAGGCTGTATATTATGACATCAATGCTTTTTACCGATAAGCTGGAACTTTTAAAAAAATCAGTGATAGAAATACCCATGGAGGAACGAAATGAAGACCTGGGTGATTTCAAGCTTGATAACGATGGCGACATTGTATTCTGTAAATTCCTCAGAAACTTTAATGAGAATATTACTGATGCTACTTTTCTTATTAAACAGGCGATGAGTGATACGTTGATTCCTCACACCTTAAACCTGGAAAAGATAATGCTGGACGAGATAAATGTGAAGGTGGATAATCCCAATAAACGTTATCTGCTTGCGTCTCTTTATTATAAAGAAAAGAGAGGAAATGTTGAAGGATATTATTTCTATATCTGGGACAAATCCACCGGACAGATTTCGATGGAGACAACTCATTCATTCAGTGAAGAACTAAGGCAGGAAGCCAGGGGCGATGCAACCATGAAAACGGCTTTTAATGATTATTTTATCAGAAACATTATTTCTAAGAAAGATGGAGGCTTTATCGTTAGCGCCGAAGCTTATTATACAAAATCAAGATTCAATAACTGGAACCGGTGGGATTACCTCTATGGAGGCTATCCCTATTATGGGTCGCCCAGTTATTATTATTCTCCGTACTATTATAACCGCTATTGGTGGAATTCGCCCCGCTACAGCAGTAACCAGGCCGTAAGGTATCATGCGGATAATATTACCATATTATCCTATAGGCCATCTGGCGAGCTGGAGTGGAGTACGGTGGTAACTAAAGAGCAGTACGATGATGAAACTGATGACAGGTTATCCTTCCAGATAATGAATACCGGAGGGCAGCTACATTTTCTGTTTAACCAGCTTGAGAAAAGGTATTTGATCCTGAACGACTACAGCATTGCTCCCGATGGTACAATAACCAGAAACCCGACACTCAAAAACCTGGACAGGGGTTATGAATTTCTGCCAAAGTATGCCAAACAGGTAACAGCAAGGCAAATGATTGTTCCGTGCCTCTACCGTAACTATATTTGCTTTTCAAAAATTGATTACAATTAACACAGGGTAAAATCTTATTTAATCGGCGTGACAGGTATCTTCAAACAGAAATCACCGGCAAATTTTATTGTGTTGCTGTTTTTTGGCTTACTGCTCAAGTTGCCTTTTTTTTTTAATCCACATATTCCACATGTAACAGAAAACGACGGGTTTCTGTATAAAGAACTGGTTGCACTTTTGCATCGGACTGGTAAGATGATTTTTCCGATAACAGCCTGGTTGTTGTTGTTTACCAATGCAGTCATTCTTACACGGATTATTAATGGCAACAGGATGATGGCATCGCCAAATTGGTTTCCTGGCATGTCTTACATGCTTATTACTTCCCTGTTTCCGGAGTGGAATTATCTTTCGCCAGCGCTGATAGTAAGCACTATTATTCTTTTTGTCATTCATCAGTTATTAAGTGTGTACAACCAGCAAGATGCCAAAGGACGTATTTACAATATTGGCCTGGCAGTGGGGATTGCATCTTTTCTCTTCCTTCCGTCAGCAGGGTTTGCTTTATGGGTACTGCTTGCACTTATAATAATGCGGCCTTTCAGAATCACAGAATGGATTGTTTGCCTGCTTGGTGTGGCTACCCCTTTTTATTTTTTTGCTGTCTGGCTCTTTGTAAGCGGTCAGTGGGAAATACAAAGGCTTATACCTGATGTTTCGTTTGGAATTCCGGAAATTAAGCAATCAGTTTGGATTGCTGGTGCAGTTTCTCTGTTGCTTATCCCCTTTTTGTTTGGGGGGTACTATGTGCAGGATGGCCTCAGAAAAATGCTCATACAGGTAAGAAAGGCATGGAGCCTGCTTTTGCTTTTTATCCTTTTTGCCTTTTTTGTACCCTTTGTAAACGGCACTAATTCATTTGAGAACTGGCTGCTCGCCGCTATTCCTTTTGCAGCTTTTCATGCCAGTATGTACCTGTATTCTTCGCTTCGAATTATTCCATTATTGCTGTTTTGGATAACTGTGGCTTATATTATTGCTTTTCAATACGGCGGCCCCCGTTGGTAAATGGTTAAAAACTGTTTCCTGTCATTTTTTATCTTTGCCCATCAAAAAAAAAGTCTGATATGAAATTTGGAGTGGTAGTTTTTCCCGGCTCAAATTGTGACAGAGATATGCAGGATGCCCTTGCAAACGATTTAGGGCAGGAAGTTGTTATGCTGTGGCATAAAGACAGGGATTTGAGCAGTTTTACAAAAGATGATTGTATTATATTGCCAGGAGGCTTTTCGTATGGCGACTACCTGCGTTGTGGTGCCATTGCCCGTTTCAGTCCGATGATGCAGAGTGTGATAGAATTTGCAAATGCGGGAGGAAAGGTGTTCGGTGTTTGCAACGGGTTCCAGATTTTATGTGAGTCGCACCTGCTGCCCGGAGCTTTGCTGAGGAACGAAAACCAGAAATTTGTATGCAAGAATGTTTTTATTACGGATAAAACAGGAAGGGCATTAAAAATTCCGGTTGCCCATGGGGAAGGACGTTATTACGCTGACGAGAAAACACTTGACCAGCTTGAAAAAAACAACCAGGTGATTTTTTATTACTGTGATGAAACGGGAAAGATTACGAGAGAAGCAAATCCCAATGGCTCCACACGGAATATTGCAGGCATCTGCAATGCAGGCCGCAATGTTTTCGGTATGATGCCACATCCGGAAAGGGCCTGTTCAACCGTACTGGGCAATACGGATGGCCGGGAAATAATCGAAACATTGTTGATGGCAAAACAACTGGTTGGTTGATAAAATAGTGGTTGTTATGCGGTCAATTGTGTCGTTTGTCACATTTTGGCAGCCCTGTCGCTTTTAAGTTTGCAACTTTAACATGAATTAGTAAATCCCTGTAAACTAAAAGGACCAAATTTGCGTCCTGAAAAGAAAACAGAAGTATGAAGAAAATAGCAATAGTTTCATTTTTGGTAATCTTTGCTTTGGCAGCCAAGGCTCAAAATCCTATTACCTGGACCTTTACAGCTACTAAAGTTGCCGACAAGACCTATGAGGTGCATATGAAAGCAACAATTCAAACAAAATGGCATTTGTACTCACAAACCCAGCCTGAGGATGCGATTGCCATTCCTACCACATTTGTAATTAAAAGCAATCCGCTGTTTACGCTTGATGGCAAAATAAAAGAGGTGGGCAAGCTGGAAAAATATACAGACAAAGAATTGGGAGTATCAGCCAATCAGTATTCCAACACAGTTGATTTTGTTCAGAAAATAAAACTGAAGGCGAATGTGAAAACAAATTTTTCGGGCACTGTAGAATATCAGACTTGTGATGATGAAAAATGTTTGCCTCCCAAAACCGTAGCTTTCAATATTCCAATCAAATAAAGTGAATCAATAAAACTTCATATTAAGCGGGTGCCGTAAGGATACCCGTTTGTTTTTTAATACGTTTGTTATGTTTCGCAAATTAAACTATCTCTCTGTTTTCCTTTTAAGCGTTTTGTTATCTGCTAATCTGTTCAGTCAGGAAGAAATTCTTACACTTAAGGGTTGGAATGTGGTCAGCAAGAAAACAGGCAGTAATAAATATGATTTGACTTTTACTGTTTCTTCTTTTCAAGGATGGCAGTTGTATGCACCAAATCAGATAATTGCTGATTTGAAAACGACTGAATTGAGTTTCGCAGATTCAAGCATCAGACAGGAAGGTGATTTCGTTCTGCATAATCAGCCTCAAAAAATTAAAAGCCCAATCTTTGATGGTCAGGAAGTGGCTATTTTTTCTGAAAAAGCATCATGGACGGCAACAATTGTGATTAATGGAGCTATACCGGCAAAACTAGGTGGGAATCTTTTATATACGTTTGGCAAGGCTGATGAGTTTTATCCTGGTACTGTATATCCATTTGAAGTAAATCTTGAAGGTGGTGTTCAGGCTTCAACTGAGGTGAAAGTTGCCTCTATTGATATTACAAAGCCTGTGAGTAATTGCGGAGATGAAGGAACTGAGAATAAAAGCCTGGTTACTATATTTCTTCTTGGCCTTTTAGGAGGTTTGATAGCATTGCTAACTCCCTGTGTGTTTCCCATGATACCAGTTACAGTAACTTTCTTTACCAAAAAATCTACTGACAGGAAAAGTGGGATAACAAATGCTGTTTTATACGGGCTGTTCATTTTTTTAATCTATGTGCTGATAACTCTTCCGTTTCATGTAGCAGGAAAGGCCATTAGCCCGGAGATTTTCAATAATATATCTACCAATGTCTGGTTGAACCTTTTGTTCTTTATCATTTTCGTAGTATTTGCTCTTTCTTTCTTTGGATTGTTTGAGATTGGACTTCCTGCCGGATTGGCAAATAAGATGGATTCAAAATCAGGACTTGGTAATATTGGAGGAATTTTTTTTATGGCGGGAACATTGGCCATTGTTTCTTTCTCTTGTACGGGACCAATTTTAGGAACATTGCTTGTAGGCGTTGCTGACCAAGGGGCATGGCCGCTTACCATTGGTGCTGCTGGTTTTGGTATTGCGTTGGGTTTACCTTTTGCATTGTTTGCCATGTTCCCGCATTGGCTTCAGTCGCTTCCAAAATCCGGCGGGTGGATGACAGATGTAAAAGTGGTTTTAGGATTTTTGGAATTGGCTCTTGCGGTTAAGTTCCTTTCTAATGCCGATTTGGTAAAACAATGGGGGTTGCTGAAAAGGGAAATATTTATTGGTCTTTGGGTTATAATTGGAGTTTTAATTGTACTTTATCTTGCAGGGAAGCTTCGTTTTGCACATAGTTCACCAGTGAAGAAATTTTCTTTTGCAAGAATATCACTAATAGTTCTTTTTACTGCAATTACCATTTACCTGATACCGGGCCTGACAAACAGTAAGGCTGCAGACTTAAAAATAATCAGTGGGTTTCCTCCACCAAGAACGTACAGCCTGTATGATGTTGAGAAAGGGAAAACAGGGGTTTTTGATCCGATTCATAATGATTATGAAAAAGCCTTACAGTTGGCTAAAGAGCAGAATAAACCTGTTCTTATTGATTTTACGGGCTGGGCCTGCGTTAACTGCCGCAGGATGGAAGAAAAAGTTTGGCCTGACAAAACAGTTGACAGCTTGATGCGAAATGAGTTTGTAGTCGTATCGTTATATGTAGATGAAAAGAATAATTTGCCATTAACTGAGCAAACAACTGTAACCCTATCCAATGGTACAAGAAAATCTATTGTAACGGTTGGAGATAAATGGTCAACCTTCCAGATTGAAAACTTTGGGGCAACTTCCCAGCCTCAATATGCTATATTAAACAGTGACCAGGTTGCTTTAACTAAGACAAAGTTTTATACACCTTCTGCAAGCGAATTTGTAAAATGGTTAGAGTGTGGGCTGGAGGCTTTCAGAAAATCGAAACAGGAAATCATAAAATAACAAAAGCCCCCGTTTACAGCGGGGGCTTTTAATTTGGTGTCATTCTGTAAACAGCCTTCCGGCATTTATCCGTCGAAATTTATCGTGAAATAAATATGAACGGGGCAAGCATCGGTTTTCAATTCGGAAAACCTTTACCGGTCAGAGATACAGAATGACAAGAACTTTATAATGCGATTTGTTTTTGCGTCATCAGCTTGCGCAAATTAATCAATCCATAGCGCATACGTCCTAATGCAGTGTTAATACTGCAATTGGTGGCGGCAGCTATTTCTTTAAAGCTCATGTCGGCATAATGCCTCAGGATGATAACTTCCCGCTGGTCTTCGGGCAGGCTTTGCAGCATATCTCTTACCCGGTCGTGGCTTTGCCTCCTTATGATTGTGGTTTCAGCACTGTCTTCAGAAAAGTTCAGCACTTCAAATATGTCCTTATCCTCACCGGTGCGAATGGTGGGAGTTCTTTTTACTTTCCTGAAATGGTCCACACACAGGTTATGGGCAATACGCATCGCCCATGGCAGAAATTTGCCTTCCTCGGTATAGCGTCCGCTGCGCATAGTATCAATAATGCGGATGAATACATCCTGAAAAATATCTTCTGCCAGGTATTTGTCTTTTACCAGGAAAAGAATAGATGTGTACAGCTTGTCCTTATGCCGCAGGACAAGGGCCTCTAAGGCATCAGCATCCCCGCTGGTAAACAGGTGGATGAGTTCGTTGTCAGTTCTTTTGGATAGTGCTTTCATACTTCTACAGGTTTGGGTTGCTTCATTGCAATAAATAACAGCAATGATCGGTTCAATGGATATTGGTCAATAAAAAACAGTAAAACTAAAAAGTAGAAGTATTTGCTATAGGCTGATTAAATTTTGGTTTTTCATAAAAGTGTTTTAATTATCGGATATTGTGGACTAAAAATAGGGCATTTTGCCAAAAACCCCAAGAATGCCATATTCTATTTTAAACCTTTCTTCCTAAAAAAATGTTAAGACTCCTGATATAACACTAAGCGTAGTAAGGCGTTACATTTGCAGTGTCAGAAATGGAAAAAACAATAAAAGGGAAAAAATCCCCCAAAATCGAGACCGTAAATTCCGCAGATAACATTGTTATCAAGGGTGCCAGAGTGCATAACCTTAAGGATGTATCTGTTGAAATTCCCCGCAATAAACTTGTGGTAGTTACAGGTGTGTCAGGATCTGGTAAGTCCTCACTTACAATTGATACACTGTATGCCGAAGGTCAGCGCCGGTACGCCGAAAGCCTGAGTGCTTATGCCCGCCAGTTTCTGAACCGGATGAACAAGCCGGATGTAGATTATATAAAGGGGCTTTGCCCGGCCATTGCTATTGAGCAAAAAGTTATCACCCGTACGCCAAGAAGTACTGTGGGCAGTATGACAGAGATTTATGATTATCTGCGGCTGTTATTTGCCAGGATAGGCAAAACTTTCTCTCCCGTCTCGGGCAGGCAGGTAAAAAAAGACGATGTGGCCGATGTGGTAGAAGCAATTTCAAAATTGGATGAAGGCGATAAAGTTTTTATACTGGCCACATTTAAGCAACACAGAAACAGAAGTGTGAGAGAAGAGCTGAACATCCTGGCCCAAAAAGGTTTTGCCAGAGTGTACAACCAGGAATCAGGGGATGTGTACAGAATTGAAGAGCTTCAGGAACTGAGCGATAAAGAATTGAAAGGGACAATTATCAGTCATATTCTTGTTGACAGGATTGTAGTGAAGGTTTTTGATGAAGATGATTTGCACCGCCTTGCAGACTCAGTTGGCACCGCTTTTTATGAGGGTGAAGGTAATGTTTATGTTCAGGTAGCCACAAACCATGAACGTAAGACTAAAAACACATTGCTCCATTTCAACAACCGTTTTGAACTGGACGAAATGCAATTTGAGGAGCCTCAGCCAAACCTGTTTTCTTTTAATAATCCGTTTGGGGCATGCCCAACTTGCGAAGGTTTTTCACAGGTACTTGGTGTTGATGCAGATTTGGTGATTCCTGACAGACGGCTGAGTGTGTATGATGGCGCTGTAGCTCCATGGAAAGGAGAGAAAATGGACTGGTGGCGGCAGAATTTTATTAAAGGAGCGAAAAAATTTGACTTTCCGGTTCATAAGGCAATTGCTGATTTAACCAGCAAACAGTATAAGCAATTATGGGAAGGTTGTGAAGGAGTGTATGGTATCAATGATTTTTTCAAAGATGTGGAGTCACAGTTGTACAAAGTACAATACAGGGTAATGCTTAGCCGGTACAGGGGCAGAACCGAATGCCCTGACTGCAACGGATACAGGCTCCGTAAAGAAGCGTTATATGTAAAAGTTAATGGCAGACACATTGGCGAACTAAGTACTATGCCGGTAAGAGATTTGCAGCAATGGTTTGAAAAACTGGATAAGCACCTCAGCCAACATGATAAGGATATAGCCAAAAGAATACTGATTGAAATTAATAACCGCATTGCCACACTTATTAAGGTGGGCTTAGGCTATCTTACACTCAGCCGGCTTGCCAATACACTCAGCGGCGGTGAAAGTCAGCGGATACAACTTACAAGAAGCCTGGGAAGTAACCTTACTAACTCTTTGTACATTTTAGATGAACCTTCTATTGGTCTTCATTCCAGGGATACAGCTAACCTGATTAAAGTTCTGAAAGAACTCAGAGACCTGGGCAACACTGTAGTGGTGGTGGAGCATGATGAAATGATGATGCGGGAGGCAGACCATATTATTGATATGGGGCCTTTGGCATCGCATCTCGGTGGTGAGGTGGTGGCCAAAGGCAATTACGATGAAATAGTTGCTAACCCAATAAGTCTGACAGGCAAATACCTGAGCGGTGTACTCAAAATCGAACCACCTAAGATGGTACGAAAATGGAATCGTTCCATAACTGTGGAAGGGGCCAGGCACAATAACCTCAAGAATATTGATGTGGAATTTCCGCTAAACCTGCTTTGTGTAGTAAGCGGTGTAAGCGGAAGTGGTAAAACGACTTTAGTTAAACAGATACTTGTTCCGGCACTTCGTAAACTGAAGGGTGAGTTTGGCGACAAGGTTGGATATCACAAGCAAATTTCCGGCGATATTGATTCAATCGGGCAGATTGAATTAGTTGACCAGAATCCAATCGGAAAATCATCAAGGAGCAATCCTGTTACTTATATAAAGGCTTATGATGAGATAAGAGACCTGTTTGCCAGGCAACCGCTGAGTAAGATGAGGGGTTTTCAGCCCAAACATTTTTCTTTTAATGTCGATGGAGGCCGCTGCGACACCTGTAAAGGCGAAGGCGAACAGGTGGTGGAGATGCAGTTCCTTGCCGATGTGCATTTAACCTGCGATGCATGTGGGGGTAAACGCTTTAAAGAAGAAGTGCTGGAGGTTAAGTATAAAGACAAAAGCATTTACGATGTATTGGAAATGAGTGTGGATGAGGCGATAGATTTTTTTGCCGCTGAGAAAAATCTATCTGCCGCAATACAGCCATTAAGCGATGTGGGTTTGGGGTATGTAAAACTCGGACAATCGTCAGATACTCTTTCGGGCGGAGAAGCACAACGGGTAAAACTGGCATCGTTCCTTGGTAAGAGCCGGGCTACCAATAAAATTCTTTTTGTTTTTGATGAACCCACCACAGGGCTTCATTTTCACGACATCAATAAATTGCTGGCATCATTTAATGCACTGATAGAACAGGGTCATTCTATTATTGTTATTGAACATAACATGGATGTAATCCGTTCAGCCGATTGGATAATTGACCTTGGCCCCGAAGCTGGCGATGATGGCGGAAAATTAGTTTATGCTGGTAGTCCGGCCGGAATCAGGAAAATTAAAAACAGTCACACCGGGACTTTCCTCTAAGGTATCTTGCATAAATAAAAAAAAGAGCATTGTAAAATGCTCTTTTCGTTCAGTAATTTATCTTTCATCTTAACTTATCCAGCGATTTTACCAGTTTTTCATCGCTTCTTATTCCCCGAAAGGCAAGAAAAAAACCTGCAATTGTTAATAGTGGTAAAACTGCCCATAGTGCAGGTGTGCTTGTAACCAGCTTTCTCATCTCAAAAATATACAAAACAAATATTCCTGCTGCTATTAAAAGCCCAAGTAAAGACAATCTCATTTGTAGTTTTCTGTCTTTAAACATAAAGATGGCTATTGCCGAAATGCCAACTGATGCTATAGTGAGTAAAAGAGTAAAGAAACTGCTTCCGGCTGTAATCTCAGTGTTTTGTTTCATGGCAGTTTTCTCAACCAGTTCTTCGCCTGTGGCAAAGGGAAACATAAAAGTAAGTACCGCTGCTGCTGTTGCCAGCAGTAACCAAAGTGTTTGTTTGCGCTGTATCATTGATAAATCTATTTAATTGTTAACCTAATTCAGGATAAAGGGGGAATTGCTCCATCATTGCCTTTACATCGGCCTGAACAGAAGAGATTACAGTTTCGTCATCAGCATTCATCAGCACTTTATCAATATAGTCAACCACTGTTCCCATGTGTTCCTCTCTAAGCCCTCTTGTTGTGATGGCAGGCACACCAACCCTGATGCCTGATGTGACAAACGGAGACTTATCATCGAAAGGAACAGCATTCTTGTTTAGGGTAATATTTGCTTTGTCCAATGTTTCCTGTGCTTTTTTTCCAGTCAGGTTCTTATTTCTGAGATCAATCAGCATCAGGTGGTTATCGGTTCCGTCGCTTATCAACTGGTAATCTTTTGCAACAAATGCTTTTGCCATTGCCTGGGCGTTTGCGATAACATGCTGGCTATACTTTTTAAAATCATCCGTCAATATCTCGCCAAAAGCAACAGCTTTTGCGGCTATAGTATGTTCCAGCGGGCCGCCCTGCATACCGGGAAACACTGCCAGGTCAAGCAGTGAACTCATCATTCGCAAGTTTCCTTTAGGATCTTTTTTGCTATAGGGGTTCTCAAAATCATTACGCATCATGATAATCCCGCCTCTCGGCCCTCTGAGTGTTTTGTGTGTGGTTGAAGTTACAATATGGCAATGGTCAAAAGGATCGTTTAATAATCCTGTAGCAATAAGCCCGGCCGGGTGAGCTATATCGGCGAGCACCAAGGCCCCAACTTCATCAGCAACTGCACGGATGCGTTTATAGTCCCAGTCACGGCTGTATGCAGATGCACCGCATATAATGATTTTAGGTTTTTCTGATCTTGCTTTTTCTTCCAGCTGTTCGTAATCTACTGTTCCGGTTTCTTTTTTTACTCCATAATGAATAGCCTGATAGTTTTTGCCACTAAAGTTTGCAGGACTTCCATGTGTAAGGTGGCCTCCCATACTTAAGTCGAGGCCAAGTATTTTATCACCTGGGTTCAGGCAGGCCATAAAGACAGCAGTATTTGCCTGTGCTCCGCTGTGCGGCTGCACATTTGCCCAGCTTGCATTGAATATTTTTTTAAGCCGGTCTATTGCAAGATTTTCAATTTCATCAACCACTTCGCACCCTCCATAATACCTTTTGCCGGGATAGCCTTCAGCATATTTGTTAGTGGCAACAGAACCCATTGCTTTCATTACTTCATGTGATGTGAAGTTTTCAGAGGCGATTAATTCCAATCCCTGGCGCTGCCGCTGGAGTTCTTTATTAAGAAGACTGAATAGAGCGTTATCTTTTTGCATACAGTTTGTATTTATAATCAGCGATTAAAAATTCAGAAAACGATTAAGTTATTTGAAAGATTTCTGCAAATGTAATCAGAGAAAAGTGAAACCGTTATCCTGTGCCGGATTTTTGTTTCCTCCAAAAGCATTACTTTCGTTTGCTTTCCTAAATTAAAGTAGCTTAACCAATGAAGGCTATCATACCAGTAGCAGGAGCAGGAACAAAACTAAGGCCACACAGCTATACACAGCCAAAAGCACTTATTCCGCTTGCCGGGAAAACAGTGTTAAGCATCATTATAGACCAGTTACATGAGGCAGGTATCCGGGAGTTCATCTTTGTAGTAGGCTATCTTGGAGAAAAGATACAGGATTACATCGGTAATAAGCACCCGGACATTACTGCTCACTATGTTCATCAATACGACAGGCAGGGTATAGGGCACGCAATAAAACTGACCAGCGAAATAGTAAGTCATGACCAGGTCTTTGTAGTGTTGGGCGATACCATTTGTGAATACGATGTAAGAGAAGTTGTAAACAGCCCTTACTCGATGATTGGGGTGAGAAAAGTAGAAGACCCGAGAGACTTTGGTGTGGCTGAAATTGGTGAGGATGGATTTATTACCCATGTGGTTGAGAAGCCCAATATTCCAAAATCAAACATGGCAATGGTTGGGGTATATAAGATTATTGAAAGTGATCAGTTGTTTACCTGTCTTGAAACTAATTTCCGTCAGGGACTGAAAAGCCATGGAGAGTTTAGCTTAACAGATGCACTTGACTGTATGGTGCAGATGGGTGCAAGGTTCAAAGCATTTAAAACAGAAAGCTGGTTTGATTGTGGCCGTAAAGAGACTTTGCTGGAATCGAATTCACTTTTGCTCAAAAAATTTGCGACACCAGCCAACAGCAGCGACTACATAAATACTGTAATTATACCTCCGGTAAGCATTGCGGCTGGTTGTTCTATCAGTAATTCAATAATTGGACCTAATGTGTCAATTGGGGAAAACACTTCTTTAAACTATTCAATCGTAAAAAACTCCATAGTAGGTTCTTTCTCAAACCTGGTAGATATAGTTCTGGATGATTCTGTAATCGGAAGTGATACTAATCTGCATGGAGAAACCCGTTCGTTGAATATTGGTGATAACACAACCATAGATCTTGGCTGATCTTTAGTACTGATTTTATTATCTTAGGTTGTTTTTTACAAAAATCATTGATACTGATGGCAACTTTCAGCAACAGAATTACGGAACTATTTTCTATTCAATACCCGATTATTCAGGGTGGGATGATCTGGGCAAGCGGATGGAAACTTGCCAGTGCTGTCAGCAATGCAGGCGGGCTTGGTCTTATTGGAAGCGGCTCAATGTATCCTGATGTGTTGCGGGAGCATATAAGAAAGTGTAGAGCAGTAACGAGCCGGCCTTTTGGTGTAAATGTTCCGCTGCTATATCCCGACATTGAAAAGCATATTGCTATTATTATTGAAGAGGGAGTAAAGATTGTGTTTACTTCTGCCGGAAATCCCAGGACATGGACTTCAAAACTAAAAGAAGCAGGAATTACTGTGGTGCATGTTGTAAGTTCATCAAAGTTTGCCCAAAAAGCTGAAGAGGCTGGTTGCGATGCTGTGGTGGCAGAAGGATTTGAAGCTGGTGGCCATAATGGAAGAGAAGAAACCACAACGCTGGTATTAATACCTGCTGTTATAAATGCTGTAAAAATTCCTGTGATAGCCGCTGGAGGTATTGCAACTGGCCGGCAAATGCTGGCGGCTATGATTTTGGGTGCAGAAGGTGTGCAAATGGGAAGCCGCTTTGTGGCAAGTGAAGAAGCTTCTTCACATATAGATTTTAAAAAAGCCGTGTTAAATACTGCCGAAGGTGATACGCAATTGGTATTGAAGCAGGTAACCCCTGTCAGGCTGCTGAAAAATGAGTTTTATACCCAAGTGAATGAGGCCGAATTAAGAGGGGCATCTAAAGAAGAATTAATACAGCTTCTTGGCCGTGGCCGGTCTAAAAAAGGAATGTTTGAAGGGGATTTAAAAGAGGGTGAACTGGAGATTGGCCAGGTAAGTGCTTTTCTCCATGAAATTTTACCTGCGGGTCAAATTGTAAGCAAAGTGTGGGAGGAGTTTATGAGCGGTTTGGCAAAACCAGTTAAAAAGACTTAATTTTAACTCAGAAAGGCAACTTGTATCTGCATATTATCGTTAAACTTCT
Source organism: uncultured Chitinophagaceae bacterium (assembly GCA_937858715.1). Taxonomy (GTDB): domain Bacteria; phylum Bacteroidota; class Bacteroidia; order Chitinophagales; family Chitinophagaceae; genus JJ008. The sequence goes on from CALLZY010000147.1 coordinate 19,737, forward strand.
TAAAACCAGAGAAATGAATAAAAAACTTTTCTTGCTGTTAGTAAGTGCTTGCCTTTACACTTTATCGTATGCGGCAGGGTATGATACAAAGGATCCCGGGGCCGATGGGAAGAAAGAAGAGTTAAGCGGTACGGTTATTCATTCAGAAACAAAGAAGCCCTTAGAAGGGGTTACAGTAACAGCAGTTCTGGCTTCTAAAAAGGAGAAAATTGTCCTTACAAACGAAGACGGTGGTTTTTCGTTCGATGAGTTGAAACCAGGCGTTTATAAGTTTGTTTTTGAAAAATCCGGATACAAAAAAGCTACAAAGGAAAAGATAGTGGTAAAAACTGACGAGGCTTTTCAGATAAAGATTGAGATGACAGAGGCGGATCAATATGATATTATGCCTTCACCGTTCAATATTGGCGGAGTCTATTAGATATAAATAATTACGTTAAAAGAAGATGGGCTACCAGATGGCAGCCCATTTTTAATTTCACTGTATCAAAATTATTTTCTTGTTACAAGAAAATTCACTTCAGATTTATGTGTCTTGCTTAGCTCATACACGGTAGAAGTTTTTGTGTTGCGGCAGGTAACAGTGAGGTAGAGTGTGCTTTCGCCGATTTCTTCTGAATTGAACAGAAATTTCTTTGAAAAACTTTCGCCTTTGATGTTTTGCTTGTAAAGTATTTGTCCAAGGTTGTCGGTAATAGCAACGGTGAAATCGTTTTGCTTTTCGTTGCCATCTACTTTCAGCATTACAAGCGGATTTTCTTCAACGTTTCCGAGATGTGTAAGCTCAGATGTTACAGAATTTTCTTTACTCTTTTCAGGGTTGTTACCTGCAAACGCAGATGTGCTGAAAACTGTGATAAAAGCCAGTGCAAGGAATTTGTTGTTTTTCATGATCTTTTTCATAATGTTTGTTTTTGTTTTAAAAATTTTACTTAAAAATTTTCTGGAAACAATCGTTTTGTAATCAATTTGGCAGGTAACAACCGGTAGATGCTGAATCAGCTAAAGCAATAATGCATTATTTGCTTTGACAGTGTAAAAATGGGCCATATTTTTTTGATGTACAAACAACAATTGACCTGTTTCTTGTATAGCCAAAAAGAAAGTTTCCATCCTTATTCGCTGATAATTAGTCATTTATAAAAGACCTTGCTATTGATGCCCAAGGCATAAATTTTAAAAAATACCCACTGTATGGTATTGTTATTCAAATATCCGGAGGTTACCTTTAGTTATAATTCTTTTCTCGACCATTATACTTGGCAGCTTTCGGGCTGCCTTTTTTAAAACCAGCAATATGCGTATCGTTTGTATCCTTCTGTTATTTTCTTTTGCTTCTCTTACCACTTCTGCACAACATACATCGGAAGAAAAAATTATTAAGAAAGTGTTTTTCGATTTCTTACAGTTTTATAAAAAGAACGTCAGGGCATTTAATTCTTTCCAATTGTACAAGGGTACTGGTAAAGAACAAAACCCTCCTTATCGCATTCAGTGGAGTGAAGCAGAGAGATATTTTAAGTATCTGAGAACGAAAGTTCCTTATGTAGGTGAAGCATATATAAAGTCAGAAAGAAATGATTTTAAATTCTATGATAGTTGCTATAAAGCTGACCCTGATGAAGAAATTGTTGTGGGCTTCGACTTTGACAGGTGGGCAGGTGGTCAGGACGACCCCGAATACCTGGTGAAATGGCATACTGATCCTAAAAATATTTACCAGGTAACTATTACAGGAAATACGGCTATACTCCGGATAGGCTCGCCACTATGGGATGGAGCTGCAGAGGTTGACAGAAACTGGGAGACCGTGCCCTTTATCAAAGAGAAGGGAAAATGGAAAATGGCAGGAAATATCACACCCGAGTTTGATGAGGAATCGCCAGAAGTGCCTGCTGCTGCTCAGTCTGAGGTTATTGAAATAAAAGGCCGAGATTGATTGTTGTAAACAGGTGATTAACAGCAATCTGTATTGTTGTTAAGAAATTAATTATAACCGGATTTGGCAGGGTGTAAAAAAATATTATCTTCAACGCCTCAGAGGCACTGTAAATTGATATAACTGCCTTTGTTTCAGCTAAATGGCTGCTTGTTTGCGGCAATTGCATTACAATTGCCGACATAAAAAAAGGAAATACAATGGCGATAAAGAAAGATGATATTGTAATTATTGAACCCAAAGATATTTACGTTGGTAAGAAGGATGCCTCAGTAACCCTGATGGAATTTGGCGAATATGAAAACGAGGAATGTGCAAAAGCCAACGAAATTGTAAAGCAATTGCTGGATGAATATGATGGGAAAATCCGTTTTCAGTTCCGTCACTTCCCGCTTACTTTGATTCACCAGCGCAGCCTTAAAGCCAGCGAGGCCGCTGTAGCAGCAGCACAGGAAGGTAAGTTTTGGGAAATGCATAACGAACTTTTTGCCAACAGGAGAAACCTTGGCACTACCAGTCTGAAACTTTACAGCAAAGATGCTGGTGTAAAAAGCAAGAAATTTTTGGAAGATCTGGTAAATGGCTTTTATGGCTGGCAGGTACAGGATGATATAAAAGAAGGGCATAACCTCGGAATAAAAGAGATTCCTGCTTTTTTTGTTAATAATGAGCAGGTGGTCAAGCCCACTTATACAAACCTGAAAGCAGCTATCGATGCTGCGTTGAAAAAGGGAAAAAAAGCTGTCCCGGCAAAAAAGGCCGCAGCGAAATCAAAACAAAGAGCATAACGAAATAAAAAATCCCCGTCGCAGACGGGGATTTTAATTAAGTAGCCGACAGAAGATTACCAGCGGCTATTTGAATAAGAAGGTTTAGAACTTTTTGCAGGCCTTTCTTCTTTAGGTTTTGCAACGCTTACTTTAATAGAACGACCTTCTACAGTTGCTCCATCCAGTTCAGAAATAGCTTTTTGAGCGGCTTCGTCATCGCTCATTTCCACAAAACCGAAACCTTTGCTGCGGTTAGTGTATTTGTCCATAATAACTTTTGCAGAAGTAACTTCACCATAGTCAGCAAAATAACTTCTCAGGTCTTCATCCGCAACAGCGAAAGGAAGATTTGAAACATAAATGTTCATCTTAAAAAAAATATAAATTAACTAATACTTGAGAAAAACGCAACGTAAAGAGACTAACTATCAGCGGGCAGAATTGCGTAGCAGAATATATTGTTCACTTACAAAATGTCGTATCGCTCAAATTAACGGTGTAAAGGTAGGGGATTAAAATCAGAGCAGTGATATTATTTTCAATTGTTGCCATTTGGAATTTCTGTGTTGAACATATTGTTGCTCTCATCTTTTTTCCGGATACCAAAATTATATCTGATGTTGAGCCCGATACGCTGGCTGTCACCCAGTCTTTTTCCCGATGCACTGATGCCGCCCTGGTTAAGTGAGAAATTTACTATATTAGTGAAAAAGACATCACTCATATTTAATGTTACAATCAGTTTGTCTTTAATAAATTTCCTGTTTATACTTGCGTTAAGCATCCCAAATGGACCAATCTCATACAACTGCTGTTGTCCCTTAAGCCTTACAAAACCATTGATAGTGAAAACGGAACGCTTATCTATCTTTAAAGTCTGATAGGTGAAGAATGTCCATGTCCCTTTTTTAAATGATAAAGGCTGGCCGCTGTACTGTCCATCATAAATGTTATAATTATACTGTCCGCCTATTACAAAGAAATACCTCCCCCCGGGAGGAATAGCACCAATGCCCCTGAAATACCATTCCTTATTTTTCCCCAGGTTATCGTAAGTGCGGTATGCTTGTTTTCTGCCTGTGTCTGCCTGGTAGGTAACCATCGAAAAAATATCTTTTGTGTCATTAAGGCCAACGGCCAGTATTGGTCGCTCATCCACACTTATGTTGGCTTCATAGTTCTGAGTAAACTGAGGTTTTAACGATGGATTGCCAATTTCAGTCAAAAACTCATCAACATATTTGGGAAAAGGATTCAGTTGTTCGTACACTGGCCGGCTGATAGTGCGGCGATAAACTAAGTATGCTTTCAGGTCAAATCCCGCAATTTTCATCAGGTTCTTGCTCAGAAAAATATAAGGAAACAAATCAGTTCGGTGCAAGGTAAAAGAAGTATCGAATGGTACTGTCTGATCGCCATTCATATTTGTATTCTCGAGCCTTGCACCTGATTTGATTACGAAATCTTTCCACAGTGTTTTTGATGCCTGCATGTAAACAGAATTAATATTTTCTTTGTAGTCGTAAGTGTTTGTCCGGGAACTGTCCTTTTCTCTTCCGGATCCGGATTCAAGAAAGTAGCTGGTCTCGTTTTGATAATTATGAATCGTGGTTTTGACACCGGTCTCAAGTGTAATCCGGTGCTTCAGTTTTAATTTAAGGTCAGATTTTGCGGAAAAGAATTGCCGTTTATTATCTCCGGTGCCATCGCCTTTTTTTGTAATGGCTGGTATGGTTTGATAAATGGTTGAATAATATTGCTCTGATGTATTGTGTGAGTTGTAATAAAAAATATTATTCGACCAGTCGGAACCAAGAGTGTCAATTTTATATTTTGTTTCAAAACCATTCCCTATTACAAGCGATGTGCTTTTGTTAGCAACGGCATTGGGGCTGCTGGTAATAATTTGCGAAGCACTGATTTTTTTGATTACGTTCAGGTTGTCAGTATTATTATCAGACTTGTTAAGGTTGACATTGCCAGAGAATTCAAAATCCCATTTCTTGCTTTTAAAGATGTTGATGCCATAGCCTGCATAATAACCGTCTGATCTGTATTTCGTATAAGCATCCTGGCTTAGCATGGAATCAACAGCAAAAAGGCGGTCGGTAATAATGCTTTCGTAATTGTTCCTGCGGTTGTAATTCAAATTGATGTAATAGCTTTTTTCCCCATCATTATTATTAATGTTGAACCCTGCAAATTGGTTACTGTATGTTCCCTGCTGCAAACCGGAGTTAACGCTTCCGGTCATACCAATCTTAATACCTTTTTTAAGTACCACATTTACGACACCACCACCACCAGCAGCATCGTACTTTGCCGATGGTGTTCTTACTACTTCAATTCTGGAAATTGAATTAGGTGATAAACTTTTTAACATGGTGGCAATATCTGCAGCACTCATTCTCATGTCCCTGCCATTTATTTGCACCGTTGCCGGTGTAAGGCTGCTGATGTAAATGTTGCCGTCCTGATCTACGAATAAGCCCGGTGTTTTTTCGATTACTTCATAGCCGTTGGTGGATGCTTCCACAAGATTTTCAGGGTCAATAATCGTTTTGTCATCTTCTTGTTTAATCAATGGTTTACGTGACGTTACGACAGCGGCTTCTAATGTTTTTCCTTCGGCCTCCAGCATGAAGCTGAAACTGGTTTGATTACCGTTGAAAGTAATTTTCTTCTCCTGCGGAAGAAAACCAACAGAGGACACTTTGATTATATATTGATTATTCTTTAAGAGCCTGATACTGCAATTGCCCAGACTGTCTGCTATTTTGCTGTATGACTTTAAGCTGTCTGTTCTGTTACTTATTAATATGTTGGCAAAAGCTGCTGCTTCTTTTTTTGTTGATACAATTTTTATGGTAACGGGCAGTTCCTGGGCAAAAGAAAATATAGATAAGGTCAGGGAAAGACAAAGCAGTATATATCGCATAAAATATCTAAACTGGTTATGGTTGTATCTGTCAAATCAAAAATATGATAAAGTGCTTGCTGTATGGTCTATGAAATGATGAACGGAACTATTTTGACCACTTTTTAACTTTTAGTTTGATTTTGTATTTTCAGACTATGAAGTTTGTAACCTTTACTGCCATAATAAAAAAGTTTGGAGCCAAAGGAGAGAAAACCGGATGGACATATTTTGAAATCCCGGCTGATATTGCACAACTGCTAAAACCGGGAAACAAGAAGGAATTTAAGGTAAAAGGTAAATTGGACAGATATCCCTTAAAAAGGCAATCTGTAATACCAATGGGTGGTGGTGTTTTTATTATGCCATTGAATGCAGACATGCGGCGGGGCATAAAGAAAAAACATGGTGTCATGATTGAGGCAAAACTACAGGAAGATAAAAGTGATTTTGTTTTTAACAAAGATTTTATTGAATGTATGAAAGACGAGCCTGTGGCAAAAGCTTTTTTTGATAGCCTGTCCGGTTCTCACCAGCGGTATTTCAGTAAGTGGATTGATAGTGCTAAAACGGAGCCCACCAAAGTGAAACGGATAACCCTTGCAGTAAATGCCCTTGCCAAAAAGTGGGGATATGGTGAAATGATAAGGGATTCGAAGGGTAAATAGCAAATCTTTTATTTATTTGCAGCATGATTAACTCGTTAGATAGTTTTAAATCACCCTTCTTTATCGGTGTTGCAGGTGCTGGCATGAGTGCAATCGCTCAATATCTTAAGGGGATTGGCAAAGAGGTTTCAGGCAGTGACAGATTTTTTGTTTCAGGACAGTTTAATGAAACTAGAGAGAAATTAGAAGCAGAAGGTATATTATGTTTTGCTCAAAACGGTGAAGGCATTAATGAAACTACTGACCTGGTGGTGGCATCAACAGCCGTGGAGGATACAGTATTTGAAATGCAAAAAGCAAAGCAACTGGGTATCCCGGTTATCAGGCGGTCAGAATTACTTGCTATTATTGCGGCCAGTAAAAAAACGATAGCCGTTGGTGGCACCAGCGGAAAAAGCACTACAACGGCAATGTTGTTCGATATACTTGAATATGCTGGGATGAAACCAAGCATTATTAGTGGCGCAGGACTTACAAGTATTATCAAGGAAGGAAAAATCGGTAATGCAAAAGTAGGAGAAGGAGATTGGCTGGTAATTGAGGCTGATGAAAGTGATGGCTCCATTGTTCAGTATAAACCTGAAATAGGACTGCTGCTCAATATTGATAAAGACCACCAGGAACTGGATGAACTCATGCGGATATTCGGCGAGTTTAAAGCAAACAGTAAGAAGTTTGTGGTGAACCAGTCGCATCCTTTAGCCAGAACATTATCGCAGGATGTAAAGCATGATTTTTCCACAGATGATAATGAAGCAGGTTGTGTAGCTAAAGATTTCAGGCAGGCAGGCTTCAATATCAGATATTCAATATTCAATATTCAGTTTTCAATATCGGCTATTGGAAAACATAATATGGAGAATGCCCTTGCAGCAACAGCCGTGGCTAACCAGCTTGGTGTAAGCCTTGAAACCTGTTCTGCTGCATTGTCGAAGTATGAAGGCATATACCGTCGTAACCAGATGTTGGGACAAAAGCATGGTGTTTGGGTAATTGATGATTATGCACACAATCCTGTAAAATGTGCTGCAGCTATATCAGCCTGCCAGCCAGTATCGGAAAAAGTAATAGCATGGCTGCAGCCACACGGCTATAAGCCGACTAAGTTTCTGCGGAATGATTTTGTGAAAGAAATTGCCAATGTCCTTCGCCCGCAGGATGAAATATGGATGAGTGAAATATTCTATGCCGGGGGCACCACTACAAAAGATATTTCAGCCGCTGATTTGATTAATGACCTGAAGACTCTTGGCAAGCAGGCTTTTTTTGTTGAGAACAGAAACGAATTACTTGAGACAGCCCGGTCACATTTTACTGAAGATTGCGTACTGCTGCTGATGGGAGCAAGAGACCCGTCTTTAGAATATTTTGCAAAAGATGTTTGGGAAAAATTGTGAAAGGAGAGTTGTTTCAACTTCCCATGCGCCTGATAATTATATAGCTGAGAACAATCAGCAATAGTAATATGAGGACAGCGATATATATCCACGGCTGGAAATTAATGTTCAACTTTTCTCTTCTCTTTTTTTTCTTCTCAGTTTTCTTCTTCAGGTCACGGTTCAGCATTTCCACCATATATTGAATTTGCTGCTTATCGTTTATAGCAAGCAAACCTTCCATGGCGTCATCTTCAAAGTCGCCCTGCATGAGTTGCTTTTCTACCTCATGCTTTTCATGTTCCGGTAGTTTTCCCTGGAGGTACTTCAGCAGTAACTCCTGGTCAACTTCGGTTGATAAATTGGATAGTATGTCTTTATAGTCGTTGTTCACTGTAATCCGGTTAATCAAATATTCCTTTCTTTCTGCTTTCGAGTTTTTTTTCTATCAGCAATTTCAGGTTTCTCTTGCCGTTCTGAATATAACTTTTTACCTGCAATAGATTGTATCCTGTTTCTTCGCTTACCTGCTGATAACTTTTCTTTTCAAGATAAAACAAAGTTACGCATTGCTTTTGCTCAGGGTTTAGTTCTTTCAGGGCATCCTGCATCAGTTCAATAGTGTAATCGGTTTTGGCCTGGGCTGCTTTATCTGTTTCCTCACCCGGTGCAATTGGGAGCCTGTCGTTAATTTCAGTTATCTGTTTTCCGTTACGATCCCGCAGTCTCATCAGGCAGTGATTCTTGGCAACCATGTACAGCCAGGATTTGAAGTAATCCACTTTATATTTCTGCAGTTCTTGTATTACTTTCAGAAAAATCTGCTGTACACTGTCTTTAGCTTCATCTTCATCTTTCAGGTATTTCATACATACACCAAGCAGCAACAAAGTATAACGTTGCAGCAATATTCCCAGCCATTCATTATTGTGGTCTGAATAAAATTTGCTAAGCAGTTGCTGGTCGCTTATATCGTTATGCCTGTCTGGATGCACAAATTGTGTTCTTATTGAGATAAGATGCTGAAACCTGAATTTTCAACAAAGTTCAGGCAATTTTTTATTCAAAATCAGCATTATTGCGTGGAATCCATTCCTGGTTCAAAAAGGGAAGGTAAGCCCTGTTTTCAATTACAACAAACCGGATAGTGATAACGAAGATGTTTTCAGTGCCTGCCTTGTCTGATGACCAGGCAACAGTTAAGGGTGCAAATGGCAAAGCACCTTTGTTGAATTCGCAAATCTCACCATGAGCATTATTTCTGCTTTCAAATTTCCGTGTTGTCACTTCACTGAATCCATCCTTATATTTTCTTATAAACTTTTTGAACTCTTCTTCCACCATTTTTTTGCTTCCGGCTCCTGCCGGGGCATAACCGGCCATCTGGTACAGCAAAATACTTTTTCCTGTGCCACTGCTGTCAGCTGGCTGTTCTCTTTCTGCCAAAACGACCTTTGTCTTCTGTGTTTTGAATGAGAAAGGTGCATGAGATTTATATGTCCCTTCAAAGAAGTAAAGTGTGCTGTCGGTTATTTTTGAAATGGTTTTGTCCTGCAGGGCCGGATCGTTGGTCAGGTGTTGTACAAAAAAGCCAAAACTGCTCTTAAATGGATCGTAACGATAATACTTCTTTGTAATGTCAAGTATTCGTTGGGCATGAAGGTGCTGAACTGAAAGAAGAAGTATTATGGCTATTCCTCTTGCTATTAGTTTTTCTTGTTTATTCCGCATAAAACCGAAATGTCGATGAATTTCTCCTGTCCGGCAATTTACTTAGTTTTTGTTTTCTAACTGTAATTCATAAAGTAAGGCAAGGCTAAGGCAGTGGGTATTAGCATTTTGATAGTAACCGCCCCAGGAAAGAAAAATGTTTTTTTGGCCTGTTTGTCTTGAACTAAATTCATATCGTTCAAATGGCCTTTTGTTTTTTTTCTTTGATTTTTTTATCATCGAGGCATGATAAGTATCCGAGAACTCTTTTTTTAACCTTTTGTATTCGCTCTTTATTCGGCTTTCATTGTCAACAGTGCTATCGGAAATTGCAATTATTTCCATTAAAAGAAAACGAATCTTTCCATCGATTTTGTTATCCCTTATACCGTATCCTTCCCTGATTTGAAATTCAATTCCTTTAACCGGAATTTGAAATGGGTTGAAAGAAACAGAGAAGGCCCGATAATAAAATGCCGATGTGTCAGTTTTGTTGATTAATGTATCTTTTTTTGCTCCTGTCCCTTTTTCGATTTGATCTATTATTTCTGCGAGGTTTGTTGTTTTGGGGTCTGTTCGAAAATAAAGTGGGAGCAATCTGCCTTGTGTTTCATTCTGGGCACTCAAAATAGAAAAAAACGACAATAAGATTAATAAAAAGAAAAAACTGGTCTTTTTTATCATAGCGAACTTTTTACCCACTTCATTACTGCCGTATCCCAACCCATCATTTTTATCGCAGTATAGAAGAGAATAATTCCAAAAATCTTTTTCAAAAGGTTCTGATCAATGCTGATGGCTAATTTGCTGCCAAAATATCCGCCGATAATGAATGTTATTGCCAGAAGTCCAACTACTTTCAAGTCTATTGGAGTGCCCATTTTCTGGCATTGATTGTAGTAGTAGAGTGATGCTATTATAACTACCGGAAGTGTGATTACAGCCAGCGATGTACCTTGTGCCTGATGTTGTGTATAGCGAAGAAAAAATACCAGTGCAGGAACCATTACAATACCGCCGCCTACACCTACCAGGCCGCTGAGCACACCTGCTGATAATCCTATCAGCAGGACTGTGATAATAATTTGTGTGGTCATGATATTTTTTTGGTCTTGCATTAATGTCCGAATGTGTTGGTGTAGTGTTCAATCGCCTCATTAATGATGCGGAATGCAACAGTTTTGTCCTGAAAGTTATCAATCACCACTTTTTTATTTTCTAATACTTTGTATTGTTCAAAAAAGTTTTTCATTTCCAGCAGGAAATGCTGCGGCATCTCTTCAATACATGTGATATGGTTTACTGAAGGGTCGTGGGTGGCTACAGCAATGATTTTATCATCTTCCTGTCCATGGTCAATCATTTGCATATTGCCTATCACATTTGCCTCAACAAGACAAAGTGACCGTATAGACTGTGAGCAGATTACCAGAATATCAAGCGGGTCGTTATCAAGTCCCAGTGTTTGCGGAATAAACCCATAGTTTATCGGGTACTGGAACGAGGAATATATTACCCTGTCCAATTTCAGCAGACCGGTAGCCTTGTCCACTTCATATTTTGATCTTGAGCCTTGTGGTATTTCGATAATGGCATTTACCTGGTCAGGAACATTATTGCCATGACTAACTCCATGCCAGGGATGTTTTATTGAATGTTGTGCTTCCATATAGTATGAGTATTATCTTATTAGTTTCATGCCTGCATATGTTGCCAGCAAACCCAGAATAATGCTTCCGGCCGCATATGCAAAAAATAACCCGGTTCGCTGTTCTCTTAATAAGCCGATACTTTCAAGGGTAAAGGCTGAGAATGTGGTGAACCCGCCACAAATACCTGTCATCAAAAATAGTTTCCAATGCTCGTTATTGTCAAAAGATCTGAAACTTAACCCCCAGAATAACCCTATCAGGAAGCATCCGGCAATATTTACGCTGAAAGTTCCCAATGGAAAATGATGCGGGTAAATGGCATACATCCATCGCTGCACCAGGTAACGGCCGATACTGCCTAAGCCACCGCCAAGTCCTACCAGCAGAATGTTCTTAAGAATCATCTTAAAGTATCTTTTATCGTAATGCCAGGCAGTGTGGTATCAGAATCATGTAAAAAGAGGTATTTCAAATCAATCAGCCAGTTTTGGCCCGATTTAATCACTTTTAGAGTATCATGGTCATTCTTATAAGAATTAGAATAAATAATAACAGAAACAGAGTCATTAACCGGGATGGTTTTATGAAACTGGATACTGGCATTCAGGTAACTGGTCCGGGTTGCCTGGTCATACTTGATATATGATCTTTCTGCCAGGTTCATGAAGTAATTGTTGAGTGAATCATCCAGCATGTACCGTTTAGCTTCTGTAAATTTTCCATCCAGTGCTGCACGGATAAAGTTTCTGGCTGCATCTATATTATTGTCAGAAACTGCAGTGGCTTTTTTATCATTGTTGCTGCAGCTGACGAAAACAATGCTGAAGCATATTGCTACTATTGAAAAAATTTTTTTCTTCATCATTCTGCAAAGTACAAAACTTTCCGCTTTGGGACAGTGGTAAACAAAAAAGCACCTCCATACTGGAAGTGCCTTTCTGTTGGGTTGAGACGGTTATTTGTTCATATTCTCAAGACCTTTCATCGCTTCTTTCATTTTTTCAAGATCTTCAGGCTTGATGTTCTCTATAGCTTTCTTAGCTTCTTCCAGACTCTTTGTGAGGCTGTCTGCATTTAAAGCGTCCAGTCCTTCAGTATTTTCAGTTCCTCCGTTATCAAAACTGTCGGTACCGCCTTGATTTGCTTTGCCTTTGTCCATTTTCATCAGGGTGCTCATACTGAAATCAACTTTCCATGCACCGTCTTCTTTTTTCAACGGGAATTCAATTGTCTCTTTCTCTTTTTTATTAGTGATAGGAACTACAGCTGCATCACCGGTAATTTTTGCATCGCCAAATTCTACATCTTTAAATCCTTCCATTGGATCTTCTTCTGGCTTGTCAGTTTTCATCTTTTCTGCCATATCCATTCCCTTCTTCATCATATCAAGAGCAGCTTTGCTGTCTTTTGTAGCCAGTTTGGCAGCGCCGTCAATATCTTTTTTGGCCATTTTTTCAAAGAATGCTACCATTACGGCTTTAGGATCATTACCAGGACCCTTACTCTTACAACCGGCAACGATAACAGCAAATGCACTGCCGAGTACCAGGAAATTGAGTATCTTTTTCATTAGTCAGTTTTTTGGTTTAAAGAATTAAGTTAAATGTATCAGCAAAAGTAGTACTTCCGGTAATTCAATATTGAAAAACTTCTCGTTTTACCAGTTTACTGTCCGGGTTCAGGTAAAGATCATCGGTAGTTACACCATAGGGCATCGTATCGGTTCGAATATACGAAGTGTATCTTCCGTCAACAGCTTTGTTAAGCGATTTAAAAACAAACTCGGAACAGTACATGACATTATCGCTCTGGAAATTGAAAAAGAGGTCGAATTTCAGGCCTGAACGGTGATAATCATGAACGACTTCGGCAAGTTTTATCATTTCTTTGCCCGTTAAATGATACCGGTAAATTCCTATCGAATTATTCTCTGCAGGGTCTGCAAATGCCTCGATGGGTTGCCGCATCAGTTTTTGCGACGGATTATAAGTTCCGCCCAGTGCATGGTAAACAAAGGGGCTGTCATTTTCAATAAAAATAATTCCGCAGTGTGAGTAGGAAGTGTCTTTCCGGTTAAAACTGCGGGCGGCCCTGCTTACTTCATCGTTCCCATTTCTAAAGATTAAATCACCGGACTGTACCAGTTTTTTCAAATTACCAATTCTGGCAGCATTACTGATAGTGTTTCCCCCGTTATTTGTTTTTGCCGGTTTTTCTTTTTTATCATTACAGGCGTATGCAATAAAAAACAGGGATAAAACGAGTAAAAAGATCCGTTTCATCCCTGCAATGTAAGAAATTATCTTACTGCTATTCGCCAGTCTTGTCTTTCTTGCTCAAAACCGGAGTTTTATGGTTATACATTTCCGGATGTTCTTTTTCATGTTCTTTATTATAAGCCCTTAGGATGTGTTTTACCAGGCGGTGACGGACAACATCTTCTTCATCCAGCTCAATGTGAGCAATGCCATCAATATTTCCTAAAATTCTTACAGCGGTAGAAAGACCGCTCCGCTGGTTGCGGGGAAGGTCAACCTGCGTAAGGTCGCCTGTTATGATGGCTTTTGCATTAGCGCCAATCCGGGTAAGAAACATTTTCAACTGCAGGTCGGTTGAGTTTTGGGCTTCATCCAGTATGATAAAAGCATTATCCAAAGTCCGGCCCCGCATATATGCCAATGGAGCTATTTCAATGGTCCGGGTAGTCATATAGTATCCCAGTTTATCAGCCGGAATCATATCATCCAGTGCGTCATACAATGGCCGCAGATATGGGTCGATCTTTTCTTTCAGGTCTCCGGGAAGGAAGCCGAGGCTTTCGCCAGCTTCAACAGCAGGTCTGGTAAGAATGATTTTTTTCACCTGCTTATTTTTTAATGCCCGTACAGCCAGTGCAACTGCGGTATAAGTTTTTCCTGTACCCGCAGGGCCGATTGCAAAAACGATGTCGTTTTTTTCGGCCATCTGCACTAATTTTTTCTGATTAGCAGTTCTTGCCCTTACAGATTTGCCGTTGGGCCCAAAAACCAGGACTTCGTTCGGATTTTTTTCTTGGAAGTGGTCAATAACCTCTGCATCGTCGCCTCCAAGTATTTGCTCGAAATAATTCTGGCTCATGTGGCCGTTTCTCTCAAGGTAGGAGACAATGAGTGAAATTTTTTCCCTGGCCGATTCAATCTGTTCCGGGGCACCGCTTAGTTTAAGCTGTGTGCCACGGGATAAAATTTTAAGCAGGGGGAATTTCTTTTTAAGGATGTCGAGTTTGCCGTTATTAACACCGAAAAATTCAATAGGGTTAACGGTTTCAAGGTTGATGATTGTGTCTGTCAATGGTCTTCATATTTAAGGTGGTCCGGCTTGCTGGTGGCAATAGCGAACCATGTTTTACAATGCCGGCAAAGGGTAGTACCGGATTATAAATTGTCTTCTGCCTGTTTGCAGAAGCGGACCGCCTCCCGGCGGCTTTCCCTTCGTTATCAATATTACTCAGGAATATTGTTTCAACACAGATATAATTATTCACAGTTGTGGATAGTGCTGAAGCAAAAATATCTTCTTAACTCTTTTTACTAAAAGTTCTTTCTTCACTGGGTGATATACATTTTTCTTGTTGTATCTTGTTCATTGCACCCGGAATTGACAACTATTCTAATAGTTTGAAATGGGGTTACTCCCAATAAAAAATTTTTCTCGTTTCCAGTTGAGTTTGCTTTCCGTTGTAACTTTTTGTTCGGCTCAGCCAGTTGTTGTTATTGTCATAAACATACTGATATTCCCAGGTAGTTCCATTTTTATCGATAGGCCCCCATCTTTCTCCTTCTTTGCGGTACATCATTTCTTTTTCTTTTACAATGTCGCCCTCGGCGTTATAAAAGTATTTTATCTCTGTCTTAACAAGTTTTGTATTATTGAAATATGTATAAAAAACTAACATATTCCTAGTATTAAATATTCTGTAATCAGGATCGGCTATATCTGTTCTTCTTTGGATGAACGAAGTGTCGTTGTATCTCTTGTATGAATATCGGAGGCCCATTCCCGGTGGGTCATTTTTGCCGGCAATCCTGACAATACGACCTGATGTATCATATTCGTAAATGGTTTCAACCTCTTGAACGTTAGATTTTTCCCAAAAAAAGTGCATGTATACCGGAGCCTGTTTTCTATTGAACAAGACTTTACTCCAGGCATTATCCCTGTGAACCGTAGAAAAAAATGTGTCCAGTTTAAAGTAATAATGATAATTCAGTACCCAATTTGTGCTGTCATACATGTCAGCAGAAAAAGAAGAGTCGATGAACCCACTTTTATAGTAAGTGTATCTGTACCCATAGAGAGGAATAATTTGCCGGTTTTGACCATTCTCCCGGATAGAATAAGTTTTGGAAATTATTTCTTTTACGTTGGCTTTTAAACCAATACTCTGACGGGTAAATTGCGGTCCTTCCTGCTGCGAAAAACACAAATCTGGAAAAACCAACATGAGTAAGAGTTGAAGGATAACTTTTTTCATATTATTACGACAAAGATTAAGCTATTCTGTACTGACGGAAAAACTGAAAGTAAGAATTTTTAATACAACCGAATTGTCCGTTTTTATGCTTCCTCACCACCTCGCCACAATCTTAAAATTAAGTAGTCTTGGGGTAAGCCTGTTGGGCATGAGGTACACGGTGTTCGAGAAGTCCTTTATGAACAGGTAGGAAATTGTATTTGGCCGGTCAATCACATTGAATACTTCAAGGCTCATCCAGATGTTATCGAAATTACGGAAAGGGGAGTGGCTCCTTCTGTTGCTTTTGTCATCATCCATCAGCAATGCGCTGAAGCCAATATCGGCACGGATGTAGGGGTCAATAATTGCAGCATTGCGATAGCGAACCGCATTGGGAATATTATATGGCATATTACTGCCGTATAGTAAATTCAGGTATGCTTTAAAATTCTTATTGTTTGACAAATAGTCTGAAAAATACATGCCGAATGTAATGCGGCGGTCGGTAGGCCTTCGAAGCCACCCTACATCATAACGGGCACTGTCTGCAATAACCTGGTCGGCAGTTTGTGCAGTTATAAATTCACCTGCAGCATTCTTGTAACGATAATAATGGTCGCCGTTAATGTCCTCTGCAGTTTTCATAATGCCCAGGCTTATCCAGCTTTCGGCATCTTCAACCAGTTCGCCATGCAGCCGCATTTCAATACCCGCTGCATAGGCTTTGGCGTTATTCTCTCCAAAATAGCGGATGCGTACATTGTCCACATCATACGGCACCACATCGGTCATGCTTTTATAATATGCTTCAGTAGTCCATCGCATGGGCCGGCCACCGATGCCAATAAAATTGTAATCAAAGCCAAGCACTCCCTGCCAGCTTTTTTGTGCTTTCAGGTCAGCATTCACTGTTCCGTTGTTTCTTCTTAGCTCCCTGTAAAATGGCGACTGGTGATAAGTACCTGCGGCAGCACGGAACACTACATCCCTTTTCCAGTTTGGTTTCCAACTGGCACCAATGCGTGGAGAAACCAGGAACTCTTTACTAAGCGAATTGTAATTAAAACGAACTCCCGCTGTAAGTGTGGCGGAGTGGCTGGAATCTTTTCCCAGCAAAAGGTTGTCCTGTATGTAGCCCGAAAATTTATTGATGTCTAAGTCAGCAGTTGATTTTATTACCTTATTCAGCCGCAACATATCGGGTTGGTAGGGCAGGGCATAGCCGGCTGAATCCTGAAACTCCCATTCGTTCAGTTTGTCGGCAATCTTTGTTTTATCGTAACCAAGTCCCCATTGAATGGCATGCTTGCCCAAGTCGTAATTGCCTTTATGTGATACATTCCAGTTTTCGATATTCAGTTCATTCCTGGCCCAGTTCTGGTACACCCCGGCTCCAAGCGGGTTTACAATTAGGCCAAAGGTCGGATTGCTTTTATCGAAATCTCTTTCTCCAAAAAGATAAGCACCGGTGATGTCCACATTCTCATTCTCGTTGTTGGAAAAACGGGAAGCCATCCACTTCAGCCGCAGCTTTTTGTTTGCCTGGTTGATAAGTGAAAAGCCCAGCATATTGGTTTGATACTGATCTTTCTCTCTTCCTTCAAAGAAAATATCAAGCCCTATTGTGGTACTGAATATTGGAGAAAAGACAGATGTGGTTAACTGGCTTTCCTGTGGGATAAGGGTGAACTTAGTTTGCGAAATGTTACTCAGCAACTCGGCACTCCATTTACGGCTGAACTGGTAAGTGAGTAATGCCTGGAAATCCGTAGAAGAAGGAACGTAATTTCCTTTCGTCTCCTGTCTGCTCAACAGGTTCTTGTTGGTACGGTTGCGTACACCTAACAAGTAAGTGAATTTTGATTTTCTGTCCGTGCCTTCAAATTGCAAGCCCTGTTCCAGTATGCCCATATAGGCAGAGCCGCCAAAACGTTTGGGCTTTTTATACTGGATGTCGAGCACACTGCTCATTTTATCTCCATACTTCGACTGGAAACCGCCATTGTAAAAATTAATATTGCGGACCATTTCGGGATTGATAAAACTCAGCCCTTCCTGCTGGCCACTGCGTACTAAGTAAGGACGGAATACTTCAAAATCGTTTACATAAATCAGGTTCTCATCATAACTGCCGCCACGAACGGAGTATTGGGAAGTAAGCTCATTGTTGGAGCCAACAAATATCTTAATCAGGCTTTCAACTCCTGTAACAGCAGAAGGCAAGTTGATGATTGTTTTAGGATTGGGACGGATTAGACCGGTTTCTCTTCTGTCCCGCTGATCGGTAATCACCACTTCCTGCAGGGTTTTTTCGCCTCTTTCAAGCCGCACTGTTACTTTTTCTTCTTCACCTTCGCTTAGTAAAAAGTTTATCTTTTCTGTTTTTCTGCCGGCGTAGGAGAAAATAAGTGCAAATGCTTTTTCGGCTTCCACCTTTAATTTGAAATAGCCCGAATCGTTGGTGGCGAGGCCCTGCGACTGTCCAAGGATAATAACTGAAACTCTGGACAGCGGATTTTCGTTTTCATCCACAACTGTACCAGAAACAAAGGCTGTTTTCTTTTGAGCATAAACAAAAAGAACCTGCGAAAGCAGGAAAGCTGTTAGAAATATTTTCCTGGAATTTATCTTCATATCGGAATAAGAAACAAGATACGCAGAGAAGCAGAGATAATAAAATATCAGATTGCTTTGAGCAATTTTATCGTCTCTTCAGGGTTTGCGGACTTAAACACCGTATTCCCTGCTACCAGCACATCGGCACCGGCAGCAACTATGGATGCAGCATTGTCCAGCGTAACACCTCCGTCAATTTCGATGTGAACGTTCAGCCCTTTTTCATCAATCATGCGACGCAGTTGTTTTATCCTTTCGATTGTTTGGGGAATGAACTTTTGTCCGCCAAAACCCGGGTTCACACTCATCAGGCATACGAGGTCAATGTCCTGAATAATATCGCTTAGTTCTGCTACAGGTGTATGCGGATTTAAAGCCACACCGGCTTTCATTCCCAGCGATTTTATTTGTTGCACATTGCGGTGCAGGTGATTGCAGGCTTCTATATGTACGGTAAGAATATCGGCCCCGGCATTCTTAAATTGCTCTGCATATTTTTCGGGTTCCTCAATCATCAGGTGTACATCGCAGACCTTAGTAGTTGCTTTTCGGATGAACGCTACAATCATCGGCCCGAAAGTGATATTAGGAACAAAACGGCCATCCATCACATCAAGATGAAACCAGTCGGCTTCACTCCTGTTAACCATGTCGCAGTCGGCCTGCAGGTTCAGAAAATTGGCAGAAAGAAATGATGGGGCAACGATAGGCATCGCAGTTAAAATTTATTATGCAAGATACGCTGATTAGTTCAATGGTTTAATGGTTAATCAGGGTGATTTATTTCCCCAGTTTATCTGCTGCTTCTTTTGCTTCAGTAAATGTATTATCAAGGCCATATGCTTTTTGATAACTCAGCTTTGCTTCTTCATTATTGCCCATTGCTTCCTGGCATCGGCCAATCCAGTACCAGGCATCAGGAAAATCAGGAGAAATAGTATTTGGTAACTGAAAAGCCTTCAGGGCTTCATTATACTTTTTCATATCAAGTAATACCCTCCCTTTTTCTATGTGTGCATTCAGGTAATAGTAATCCTGCTGTATCGCATTATTGAAAGAAGACAGAGCTTTTTGTTTTTCGCCGATGTTGAAATAATAAATGCCTTTGTAATACTCAGGTTCTGCATGATTATTCAGGGTATCGGCCTTCGTCAGTGAGTCGCAGAGATGCAGCACTTTGGCATTTTTAGCTTCCGCATATTTAAAGGCCAGTTCGTAATTCAGGTCAATATCATACGGTGTAAGCTGGTAAGCATTTTCCAGTATCTTGAGTGATTCATTGCTGTCGCCTTTTTTGCTAACAAGTTCCGCTTTCATCTTCAATACATCAACCTGCTGCGGATTCAGTTTCAGTATTTCATCACAGAGTTGCAGGGCCTGATCTGTTTTTCCGTTTGCATTATTCGATTTTGCCAATCCAAGTTTCAGCAAGATACTTTCAGGAAACTCTTTCAGGGCATCACTGATAAAACGGATTGCTGAATCGGGTTTTTTGTCCAAAAGAATATTTCCTGCCCCCAAAGCATATTTCTCATTTTTCTTCAGTGACCATGCTTTCAAAAAGTCAGATAGTGCCGGTTCAGGCTGGCTATTAGTATTTAAAAGCACAGCCCTGCGGAAATACAATTCTTCATTATTCGGCTCATTTCTAATGCTGTCAGTAATTGTGGCGTAAGGAGGCTTTGTCAGCAACTCAGTATATGGTGATTCTTCTTTTTTGTTTTTGCAGGCAGCAGTAAATATTATTAAACCTAAGAAAATGGCTGATTTTTTGATGTTTTTCATCCTTCAAAACTACTTTATTTGCACCTCAGTTTTACAAATGGCTGACATACTGATAGTGTTTAAACAATAAATTTGCAAATTCACTTAGATTTTAAAAAAGATATAAACGTATAAAATGCAAAAAATTGTCTTGCCCTTATTTTTAATGATACTGGTGGCTTCGTGTAATAACAGCTCAAAACTGGCTTCTGCTGAAAATGCAGTTGCTGATACGTTAAAGTATCCTGACGAAACACATTTCAAAAATATCCGGCAACTGACTTTTGGAGGCGACAATGCAGAGGCTTACTGGAGTTATGATGGCAAATGGCTGGTTTTTCAGAAAACGGCACCCAAAGAGGGGATTCCCTGCGATCAGATGTATATTGGCAAAGTGCCAACTAAACCGGACGAAAAGTTTGAACCTAAACTGGTAAGTACAGGGACGGGAAGGACTACATGTGGCTTCTTTATGAAGGATAATAAGCATATTGTGTATGCTTCCACTCATTTAGGCGGCACTGAATGCCCACCAGTCCCCGACAGGGCCAAATATGGTAACAAGTATATCTGGCCGTTGTACAGCACTTATGATATTTTCATGGCTGATCTTAACGGTAAAATTGTAAAACAACTCACCAATTCACCATATTATGATGCGGAAGCAACTATATCCCCCGATGGTAAAAAGATGATTTATACCAGCACCAAAGATGGCGACATTGAACTTTACATTATGGATTTGAAAACCGGTGCTGAAAAACGGATTACTGATATGCCTGGTTATGATGGCGGAGCCTGGTTTAGCCCGGATGGAACCAAACTTATCTGGAGGGCATCAAGGCCCAAAACCGAAGCTGAAGTAAAAGAATACAAAGACCTGCTGGCTGAAAACCTGGTAGCCCCAACCAATATGGAAGTATGGGTGGCCAACGCCGATGGCAGCAATGCAAGGCAAGTAACGTCTTACGGCCAGGCCAACTGGGCGCCGGCCTTTATGCCCGACAGCAAACGGATCATTTTTGCATCAAACCATGAATACAAAAGAGGCTTTCCTTTTAATCTTTATACTATAAATGAGGATGGTACAAATCTTACCAAAATAAGCCGGGATAAAGGCTTTGATGCTTTTCCGATGTTTTCACCCAATGGCAAGAAAATTGTATTCTGTAGCAACCGTAATAATGGCGGTACTAGGGATACCAATATTTTTGTTGCCGATTGGTCAGAATAAGAATTTTATTCCCTGAATGTAATAACAGTTATTTTCGGGCAAGAAAAAATACCAAAACTATAAACAACAGATTTTATGTATAACGGAATGCTTCATCTCCATAGCTTTTTACGCTGGATTATATTGATTTTATTAGTGTTGGCAGTATTTAAAAACCTTATTGACAGGTACAAGCCTTTTACTGCTGGTCATAAAAAAGTGGCATTATTTACTCTTATTTGCGCCGACCTGCTTTTGTTAATTGGTTTATATCAATGGGTAGCAGGAGATTGGGGCTTAAAGCATATTCAAAATGAAGGCATGAGTGGGGTAATGAAAAATCCGGTTTGGCGATTTTTTGCTATAGAGCATTTTGCAGGTATGCTTATTGCTATCATTCTTATTCATGTTGGCTATACTTATGTCAAGAAAAATATTCAGGACACAGTTAAACATAAACGGATATTGCTCTATTATGGCTTAGCTCTGTTGATAATTCTGATCTCTATTCCATGGCCTTTCCGTGAAGTTGGGCAGATCACTAGCAGAACCTGGTTTCCGGGTATGTGATAAAAAATTGCTTAAAGCATCGCCGCCTCTCACAGAGGCGGCTTTTGTTTACCGGTAATTTGTCGTAGCATCATGCCGAGATTGATTCTTAAATCTTCCACATTCTGATATATAATCTGATAATCACTGGTTCCGGCCAGTGTAGTGGAGTGCTCTGCATCAGTGTGACGGAGATAAATAATAGGCTTACCTTTTGCTTTTGCATAACCGGCTTCCACACCAATGCCGATAGCTTTATCAGATACCTCAGCAATCAGCAAATCACTGGAATCAATATTAAGCATTGCCTTTGCCATCATTTGTTTTTCTTCTGAAGTGCTGAAACTATACGCATCAATAAATACGAAAGGAATAATGCCTGTATCCTGCAATACTTCAGTAATTACGTTGAGTACATCTTTTATGTTTTTGCGGCGAGAATAACTTACAGAAATATATGCCCTCATTTGTTTGATTTTAAGCTAATCCCGGTTCATCTTTTTCCCAGTTCAATCACTTCACAATCTTTAATATGCTTTCCGTCAATCGTAAAGCGGATAATAGTTCTCATTTTATGCCAACCCTGTTTGCCTGCTGCTCCAGGGTTCATGTGCAGGCACTGCAGTTTGTCGTCATACATTACTTTCAGTATATGAGAATGGCCGCTGATGAATAATTGAGGTTTGTGCAACAGCAATTCTTTCCTGGTTTCAGGATTGTACTTTGGCGGGTAGCCGCCGATATGCCTGATCATCACTTTTACCCCTTCGCAAATAAAAACAAGCTGTTCAGGAAAGAGGCTTCTTATTTTTTGGTCATCAATATTTCCGAACACTCCTTTTAGTCGTCCCTGCCCTTTAGAGTCTGGTAGTAACTGTTGCAGTTTGTCAACCACATCCATGCCGCCCCAGTCTCCGGCATGCAACAGTGCATCGCAATCCTTGAAGTATTCAAAGAGCTTTTCGTCAAACCAGCCGTGTGTATCTGATATCAGGCCTATCCGGGTCATTCTTGATTTTTGCTTCAGGCGAAGTTCGCAGTATTAATCTTACCGGGATTTGAATTATTTTTTGGAAGTATAGCAGGGTTTCTTACTTTTGTTAACCATTTGGTTAAATCTATTGGTTAAATTGTATGGTTAAAACACAGGCTGATACCCCAACTGAAGAAAGAATACTTGCTGCCGCCCGAAAGGTTTTTATCGCCCATGGGCTGACTGGTGCCCGTATGCAGGAGATTGCAGATGAGGCGGGCATTAACAAAGCACTGCTTCATTATTATTTCCGAAGTAAAGAAAAATTGTTTGAAACAATATTGACAGAGACTATGCAGTCCTTTCTTCCCCGTATCAATGCCATTTTTACCAGCGAACTGCCGGTTGAAGAGAAAATTGCAGCTTTCTGTTCTGAATATATTGATAAAATGCTGGACAATCCCTTTATTCCGCTTTTTGTTGTCAATGAAATTAATAATCAGCCGGACGATTTTTTTAAGAAAATATGGGGAGGAAAGAAGCCGGATGTTGGCATCCTTGTGAAGCAACTGGAAGCCGCTGCAAAAGAGAAGATGATCAGGCCCGTTTCGCCGGTTCAGCTTATTTTGAATATAATGTCAATGTGTGTTTTTCCTTTTGTGGCCAAGCCTATGTTTCAAAAGGTAATGGGTATCAGCGACAAACAATTCAGGCTGCTGATGGAAGAAAGGAAAAAAGAGATCCCCGCTTTTATTATGGCTGCACTAAGAAGATAACAGTGATAACCGATTAAATGATAAAAATGAAAAAACTATTTTATATCCTTTTGCTGATGCCTGTTCTGACTGAAGCGCAGACATTCACTCTGCCACAGGTACAGGAACTGGCGAAAACAAACTACCCGGCTGTTAAACAAAAAGATTTGGTAAAACAAACAGCTGCTATCAGTATCGAAAACCTGCAAAAAGGATTTTTGCCACAGGTAAATATTACCGGACAGGCTACTTACCAGAGTGATGTGACAAAAGTGTCTATTCCTGTTCCGGGAATCAGTATTGAGCCACCCAATAAAGATCAGTATAAATTAGTGGCAGATGTAAGTCAGTTGGTATTTGATGGCGGACTAACCAAAGAGCAAAAGGCATTACATCAGCTCAACGCCTCCGTCGAAGAGCAGAAAGTGGAGGTGGAGTTATACAGACTGAAGGAAAAAGTAAACCAGATTTATTTAAGTGTGCTCTACCTGGATGAACAGCTTAAGCAGGTGCAACTGATGAAGAACGATATTCAGACAGGGATTAAAAGGGTAGAGGCGCAGGTGCAAAACGGCACTGCATTCCGGTCTAACCTAAATATGCTGAAGGCTGAATTGCTGAAGGCTGAACAACGGGTTATTGAACTCAAAACTTCAAGAAAAGGATTGATTGATGCTCTTGGACTTTTTATCGGGCAGGCGCTACAGGAGAGTACCGAATTGACAAAACCTGAAGCTGCAGCCCTTGTTAAGAATGAAATCACCCGTCCGGAATTGAAACTGTATGGCGAACAGGACAAACTCATCAGTCAGCAGGATAAACTTATTACTGCAAAGAATTTGCCTAAGGCCAGCCTGTTTGCACAAGGTGGTTATGGCCGGCCGGGGTTGAATATGCTGAAGAATGATTTTGATTTCTATTATATCGGCGGTGTGCGGT
Organism: uncultured Chitinophagaceae bacterium; assembly: GCA_937858715.1. Classification (GTDB taxonomy): domain Bacteria; phylum Bacteroidota; class Bacteroidia; order Chitinophagales; family Chitinophagaceae; genus JJ008. The sequence goes on from CALLZY010000147.1 coordinate 44,073, forward strand.
TCAACTGGTCGCTGGGTGGATTGTACACAAAGAAGAATGAAAAAGAACAGGTGGCAGTAAATAAGAAAATGGTGGAAGTGCAGAAAGAAACTTTTTTGCTCAACACAAGTACACAATTGCAGCAGCAACAGTCAGAGATTGATAAGCTTCAGCAGTTGGTGGCAACTGACAATGAAATCATCAACCTGAGAAAAACAGTTACAGATGCTGCCAAAGCACAATTAGAAAATGGTGTTATTACTGCCAACGACTATCTGAAAGAAGTGAATGCAGAAGACCAGGCAAGACAGGCACTCATAACCCACCAGGTACAATTACTGCAGGCACAAATAAACTATCAAACAATATCAGGAAAATAAACTCAACAGCTCCGGAAGGAGAAATAAAAATGTTTAGTATGAAAAGGTTATTTCAATTATTGATTTTGGGAAGTATAACAGTACTGGCTTCCTGCAAAAGTGGTAATGGCAAATACGATGCAACAGGCACTTTTGAAGCCAATGAAGTGATTGTGTCTTCAGAACTGTCCGGAAAGATTTTAAGCTTCTCAGTGGAGGAAGGAATGATGCTTGCCAAAGACACAGTAGTGGGAACGGTAGATGCTGCAAATATCACTTTACAAAAAGAACAGGTGGAAGCCAGTGTGGCAGCCCTGAGCGAAAAAACAGCAGATGTGTCACCGGCGGTACGACTGCTGGAGAATCAACTGGCTGTTCAGCAATCGCAACTGAACAATCTGCTGCATGAGCAGGCCAGGGTACAGAACCTGCTGAAACAGGATGCAGCCACCGGTAAGCAGTTAGACGATATCACAGCACAGGTGGATGTGGCCAGAAAAAATCTTACTGTAACGCAACAACAGATTAATGTACAGAAGAACAATGTGGCTACGCAAAACCGCAGCATTTTAAGCGAGGGTAAGCCATTGCAGAAAAGAGTGGCGCAATTAGATGAACAGTTGAAGAAGGCAAACATTATTAACCCCGTTGGTGGGACTGTTATTACCAAATATGCTGAACCGGGAGAAATTACTGCAACAGGCAAGGCACTATACAAGATTGCAGACCTCTCCACCATGATGTTGCGGGCATACATTACCGGTTCTCAGTTGTCGCAAATAAAACTTGGACAAGCGGTGAAAGTACTGGTAGATGATGGTGCTGATAAATACAGGGAGATTCCGGGAACTATATCATGGATATCAGACAAGGCAGAGTTTACTCCTAAAACTATCCAGACAAAAGATGAAAGGGCCAACCTGGTATATGCCACAAAGATTAAAGTAAAGAATGACGGTTATTTAAAGATTGGAATGTATGGTGAGGTGAAATTTTAATTAAGCAGAAATGTCATCAGTAGTTGTAAATAACATAATCAAAACCTACGGTAAGAAGAAAGAAGTGACAGCCCTGCATGGCGTAAGCTTTGATGTAAAGCAGGGCGAACTCTTTGGCATTATCGGTCCTGATGGTGCGGGTAAAACTTCTTTGTTCAGGATACTCACCACATTACTCCTTGCTGATGAAGGCACTGCCACTGTGGATGGTTTTGATGTGGTGAAAGATTTTAAAGCTATCCGTAAACGGGTGGGGTATATGCCAGGGCGATTTTCGCTCTACCAGGATTTAACCGTGCAGGAGAACCTGGAGTTTTTCGCCACTGTCTTTAATACAACTATTGAAGAAAATTACGATCTGGTAAAAGAAATTTATTCACAGATAGAACCTTTTAAAGACAGAAGGGCCGGAAAATTATCAGGTGGTATGAAGCAGAAACTGGCGTTGAGCTGTGCACTGATACACCGGCCGTCAGTTTTGTTCCTGGATGAACCCACCACCGGTGTGGATGCAGTATCGAGAAAAGAGTTTTGGGAGATGCTGAAGCGGCTGAAGGAACAGGGCATCACTATTTTGGTTTCCACACCATATATGGATGAGGCCGGTCTGTGCGACAGGGTGGCACTTATGCAGTCAGGAAAAATATTATCTATTGATACGCCACAGGGAATTGTAAGCACATTTGGCAAGAAACTGCTGGCTGCAAAAAGTGCTAATATGCTGCAGTTATTAAACGACCTGAAGCAGTGTACACAGGTGGAGGATGCTTATCCGTTTGGAGAGTACCACCATGTGGTAATTAAAAATGATGGTAAAAAGGAGCTGACCCAATTTTTGGAACAGAAGGGTTATGCTTATGAGTTGAAAGAAACTGCTCCCAATATTGAAGACTGTTTTATGCAATTAATGAAACAATAAAAATGGACAACGGCAAAGTAATAACAGCGGATAAGCTAACGAAGAAGTTTGGCGACTTTACCGCAGTTGACCATATCACTTTTGAAGTGAACCGTGGAGAAATTTTCGGCTTCCTTGGCGCTAATGGCGCCGGCAAAACAACGGCTATGCGAATGCTGTCGGGTCTTTCCATGCCCACATCGGGTAAAGCCACCGTTGCCGGTTTTGATGTATATAAAGAAAACGAAAAGATAAAGCGGAACATCGGGTACATGAGCCAGAAGTTTTCTTTGTATGAAGACCTTACCATCCGTGAGAATATACAGTTCTACGCCGGTATTTATGGTAAAAGCAGCAAATTCATAAAAGACAAAACTGAAGTGGTGCTGCAGCAGTTGCATTTACAAAGTGAGGCTGATAAACTGGTAAAATCATTACCACTAGGCTGGAAACAGAAGCTGGCTTTTTCAGTGGCGATTTTTCACGAACCTAAACTGGTCTTTCTTGATGAACCGACAGGCGGTGTTGATCCGGTTACCCGCAGGGAATTCTGGCAACTGATATACCAGGCGGCTGCATCGGGCATTACAGTATTTGTTACCACCCACTATATGGATGAGGCAGAATATTGCAGCCGGGTAAGCATAATGGTGGATGGACGGATTGACGCTTTGGACACACCATCGGGATTAAAGAAAACATTTAACGCATCATCTATGGATGAGGTGTTTTTAAAACTGGCGAGGAAAGCAGTTAGAACAGAATGAAAGCATGAACGATAAAACTTTTTATTAAAAGGAAAAATACAAATCCCCCTTTAGGGATTAGGGGCATGAAGCAATTTATAAGTTTTGTAAAAAAGGAATTCCATCACATCTTCCGTGACCTGCGGACGATGTTCATATTGCTGGCTATGCCAGTGGCTCAGATTATCATTTTTGGTTTTGCCCTTACGAATGAGGTAAAGAATTCGAAAGTCGCTATACTGGACAATTCGAAAGATGCAGCCACTATTTCCATTATAGAGCAAATTGAAGCCAGCCGGTATTTTGAGGTGGAGAAATCAATTCATTCGGCAAAAGATATTGAATCTATATTCAAACAGGGTAAGGTAAAACTGGCAGTGGTGTTTCCGCAGCACTTCAATGAAGACCTGCAGCATTTCAACAAAGCACAGGTGCAACTGATTGCAGATGCAAGTGACCCAAATGTGGCCAATACACTTACCAATTATGCCTCTGCCATAATTATGGATTATCAGAACCGCATTACCCACGACAGAAAGATGCCTTACACTATCGTTCCGGAAATGCGGATGTTATACAACCCCGAGCTGAAAGGTGCTTACAACTTTGTGCCGGGTGTGATGGCGATGGTGCTGCTGCTGGTGTGTACCATGATGACGGCTATCACCATTGTACGGGAAAAGGAAATGGGAACAATGGAAGTAACACTGGTATCGCCCATGAAACCATTTCGTATTGTGATGGCAAAGGCTGTGCCTTATTTCCTGCTTTCGTCAGTTAATATCACCAGCATATTGCTGCTGAGTGTTTATGTACTGGATGTACCTATTAATGGCAGCCTGGTGCTGCTGGTGGGAGAGAGCCTGTTGTTCACACTCGTATCGCTATCGTTGGGTCTGCTTATTTCATCCAAAGCAGAATCGCAGCAAACAGCCATGTTTATTTCACTGGTGGGAATGTTCCTGCCTACAGTTATGCTGAGTGGTTTTATGTTCCCGGTGGAAAATATGCCATTACCATTGCGGACGGTTTCTAACATTGTACCCGCCAAATGGTATTACACAATTGTACGTTCGGTAATGATTAAAGGAGTGGGGCTGCATGCCGTGTGGAAAGAAACGCTGGTATTAACAGGTATGCTGGTTTTCTTCCTGGGACTGGCGATTAAGAATTTTAAAATCCGGTTAGCATGAGGACACTACGCTTTTTATTACAAAAAGAGTTCAGGCAGATATTCAGGGATCCGTCTATCCTGCGCCTCATATTTGTAATGCCTGTTATTCAACTGGCAGTATTGCCCTGGGCGGCCGATTATGAAATTAAGAATATCAAACTGGCCGTGGTTGATCAAGACCACTCGTCATATTCCCGCAACCTTATTAATAAGGTAACAGCATCAGGTTATTTTATTCTCACTGAATATACTGCTTCCTATACTGAAGCGTTAGAGCAGATAGAACATGACAAGGCTGATATTATTCTTGAAATTCCCCGGTCATTTGAAAAAGACCTGGTAAAAGAGAACGAATCGAAACTGTTTCTGGCGGTTAATGCTATTAACGGAGTGAAGGCCGGGCTGGGGGCTGCCTACCTGCGCAATATTATACAGGACTATAACAGCGAGGTAAGAACTGAATGGATACAGTACCCCCGGTTTACACCTGAAACAAGGGTAGAGGTAACTTCCTCCAACTGGTTTAATCCGCTGATGAACTATAAATCGTTTATGGTTCCCGGAATGCTGGTACTGCTGCTTACCATGGTAGGCTCCAATCTTACAGCTATCAATATTGTGAAGGAAAAAGAAATTGGCACTATTGAGCAGATAAACGTAACCCCGGTCCGGAAATTTGATTTTATAATGAGTAAACTGATACCGTTCTGGGTGCTGGGGCTGGTGGTGTTTTCGGTGGGCTTTTTAATTTCCCGTTTTTTTTATGGTATAGTTCCGGCCGGTAGTATTATTACCGTTTATGTGTTTGCAGCCGTGTACCTTTTGGCTGTATTGGGGCTGGGGTTGCTTATTTCCACGTATGCCAATAATCAGCAGCAGGCCATGCTTATTTCTTTCTTCCTGATGATGCTGTTTGTGCTGCTCAGTGGCTTATACACTTCAATTGACAGTATGCCTGAATGGGCCAAAAATGTGACCAGGGCCAACCCGGTTACCTATTTCATCCGGGTAATGCGGATGGTGGTGCTTAAGGGCAGCGGTTTTGCCGATATTAAATATGAGCTGCTTACCATTGCCGGATTTGCTGTACTGCTGAACGGCTGGGCAGTGTTGAATTACCACAAGAGGAGTTGATGGCAGGCTGCAAATTTTCCCGGTATTCCCATAACCTGCTGAATTGTTGCCTCTTAAATTATACACCCTTTTGGCGAAATAGTTATCTGTTAAAATTCCTCAAACACAATAGATAAAATATAAATAACCCATAGATAACATATAGATAAAGCATAAATAAGCTATTATTAAAAATAATATATTATCTATACGTTAAGTATAATTTAAATAAGACTGATAATAGTCTCATTTTATAATGACTTCAATTGTCTTCTCCTGACCGGGTGACAAGAAATAGCCTGTTTCAACTCTTAAACGGAAAGGCTATTCAGGGTTATCTTCATCAGGGGGTATGCTGCCCCTGATATTGTAAAGGTTAATTGCGGCTGTTTATTTATCATCAAAAAGCATAGAATGCAGCTACCTCCCTTCCGACGCATCTTCGCATTTTTCCACTTCGGCCTCCACTTCTTTCATAAATGCTTCGTTGTCTTTGTATTTAGCCTCTATTTTATCTTCGTATTGTTTCAGGGCGGCTTTAGCAGCATCTTTTGCAGTGCCATCGGCAGCTTTATATGCTTTGGCGTTCAGGTCACACCACTTTTGGGCAATTGATTTGGCGGTTTCTTTTCCACTGCAGGCGGCAAGCAGGAGTATGGCCAGGCCAAGGATCAAAACGGGGAGTTTCAGTTTCATGGTTTTATGTTTTGCCAATAAAGCTAATGCCGGGCTGAGCGGTTTGCAAATCCCGGCACCTGTTTTTTGTCATGTTTTTTAAACAGGAATTGGTTTACATTAGGGTAACAAAAACTTTCAGCTATGCTTACAATTCATTCATTAAAACCGGGCGACATTGTACGCCTGAATGATGAGGGAGTGAGCCGGGAAGGCACTGTGGTGGAAACAAATACAGTTCAGCACCTTGCCATGGTACACAATGGCATTCAGGAGTTTTGGTTCAGGGATGAAGATATTCAGGCCATCCCGTTAGATGAGGAGCAATTGGTTAAATTTGGATTTATCCGGCAGGAAGACAATGGCGGGGTGCGGTATCTGCGGGACTCGTTCCGGGTACACCTGCCTGAAAAGGGTAATTTTTCCAACTTTGAAATGTGGTGGCGGGAAGACCGGCGGCATTTTCACCACCAGTTGGCAGTACATGAATTCCAGAATATGTATCTGGACATGACAAAAGTGCCGCTAAACAGACCTGAACTTGCTGATATTTAAATGATTATAATACTTGTCACCTGTTTTTGAGAAGAAACCCCAAAAAATGACGGGGTTTTTTCTTTTTTCAGCCTGATCCACTTACCTTTGCGTTCCCAAAAAAATATGTCAAAACAACCACTTATTAAACAGGACGGGACAATTATTGAAGCATTGTCCAATGCCATGTTCAGGGTGAAGCTTGAAAATGGCCATGAAATACTGGCTACGATCTCTGGTAAAATGCGGATGCACTACATCAGAATTTTGCCGGGAGATAAAGTGGGAGTGGAGTTGTCGCCATATGATTTAACAAGGGGAAGAATAAATTTCAGGTATAAATAACCCTTCGCCACGGCTCAGGGTGACAAATTGAAAAAAATGAAAGTAAGAGCATCCATTAAAAAAAGAAGTGCAGATTGCAAAATCGTACGTCGTAAGGGCAAACTGTACGTAATCAACAAAAAGAATCCCCGCTTCAAGCAGCGTCAGGGATAAGCGGATGTCAGACGTCTGAGCCCAGATGTTTGAAATTGAAAATTGTAAAAAACGTAAATAAAAATAGAATATGGCTCGTATTGCCGGTGTTGACTTACCAAAAAATAAAAGAGGCGAAATAGGACTTACCTATATCTATGGTATTGGCCCTTCTACCGCTAAGTACATTCTTGATTCCAATAATATTGACCGTAACAAGAAAGTACATGAGTGGAATGATGATGAACTGAATGCTATCCGTCATACTATTACGGAAGAGCTGAAAGTTGAAGGTCAGCTTCGTTCTGAAGTACAGATGAGTATTAAGCGTTTGCTTGATATTGCCTGCTACCGTGGTCTCCGCCATCGTAAAGGTCTGCCGGTTCGTGGCCAGCGTACTAAAACCAACAGCCGTACCAGGAAAGGTAAAAGGAAAACGGTTGCCGGTAAAAAGAAAGCACCTAAGAAGTAATTCTTCGGCAAAGCTCAGAATGACAACATCATGTCATGGCGAGCCTGTCGAACCAGACTTACTGATTTTGAATCAATACCGGATAGCTTCGTAAGTCAGCAGGAGGATTGGTTCAGCCCGGGTTAAACCGGGTATTATTAAACGTAAAGATTACCTCTGAACAAAAATTATGGCAAAAGGTCAGCAACAACAGCTTAGCGCAAAAGCGGCTGCAAAAAAAAGAGTGGTAAAAGTGGACTCCTACGGTGACGCCCACATCTCAGCCACTTTCAACAACATCATTATCAGCCTCACCAACAAGTCAGGCCAGGTTATTTCCTGGAGCAGTGCCGGTAAAATGGGTTTCAAAGGTTCTAAAAAGAACACCCCATATGCTGCACAAATGGCTTCAGCGGATGCTGCTAAAGTAGCGTTTGATGCCGGTTTGAAAAGAGTGGATGTGTATGTAAAAGGACCCGGTTCGGGCCGTGAAAGTGCTATCCGTTCTATCTCTCAGTCTGGTATTGAAGTGGTACAGATTAAGGACGTAACTCCGCTGCCACACAATGGCTGCCGTCCTCCTAAGAAGAGAAGGGTATAATCGAAATCTGAAGTCAGAGGCCGGAAGTCAGATGTTTCTGCAAGTTCATGAAACTCTGTAGTCAAAACAATCTATCCGACTTCATAGCTCAGACTTCTGATACAAACATATTGAAGCCGCCAAGTGCTTTCATTTAATTAAAGGGTGACTGATTAATTTTTACCGCTTTCAACGATCAGTTCACCGGTTTCTAAAAAGCGGAAATGAATAAAAACTATGGCAAGATACAATGGTCCAAAGACCAAAATCTCCCGCATTTTTGGTGAGCCCATCCTGGGCAATGGTAAGTGGTTGGGTAAAAACAGCAACCCTCCCGGTATGCATGGCGAAAAGCGTAAGCGTAAAACGCTTGGCGAATATGCCCTGCAGCTTCGTGAAAAACAAAAGGCCAAATACACTTACGGTGTATTAGAAAAACAATTCCGTAAAACATTTGAAGAGGCGGCCCGCCGCAAAGGTGTAACTGGTGAAAACCTGATTAAACTCCTTGAAGCCCGTCTTGACAATACAGTATTCCGCATGGGTATTGCCCCAAGCCGTCCTGCTGCCCGCCAGCTGGTAAGCCACAAGCATATTGAGGTAAACGGTGAGGTGGTAAACGTACCTTCTTTCCAACTGAAGCCAGGTGATATCGTTACTATCAAAGAAGGCAGCAGAGAGAGAAGTTCAATCAGCAGTGTGGTTCGTGGTAAGAACCCCAAGTTCAGCTGGATTGATTTCAACGAAACTGAAATGAAAGGTACTTTCATCACATATCCTGAAAGGGAAAGTGTTCCTGAGAATATCAAGGAACAACTGATTGTGGAATTGTATTCTAAGTAATAGTGAGTAGTGATGGTGAAAAATTCTCACCATTAATGAAATCTAAAATCGTAAATCTAAAATCTAAAATAGTAATATGGCCATTTTAAATTTCCAGAAGCCCGATAAAATCATTTTGCAGAAAGCAACTGATTTTGAAGCTCAGTTTGAGTTTCGTCCATTGGAACCAGGTTATGGTGTAACCATTGGTAATGCACTGCGCAGGGTGTTGTTAAATTCACTGGAAGGTTATGCTATCATTGGTGTGAAAATTGAAGGCGTTGACCATGAGTTCGCCACCATGAAAGGTATAAGTGAAGATGTGGTTGAAATATTCCTGAACCTGAAACAGGTGCGGTTTAAGAAAATCGCTGAACATGAAGTGACAAATGAGAAAATCATTCTGTCAATAAAGAACAAAACAGAGTTTACAGCCGGCATGATAGGCGAGGGTACTCATACTTTTCAGGTAATGAACCCCGACCTGCTGATATGCACACTGGATTCTTCTTCAAGAATGGATATTGAACTTACTATCGGCAAAGGCCGTGGTTACGTTCCTGCTGAAGATAACAAACCGAAGGATGCGCCGCTGGGTTATATTCCGATTGATGCAATCTTCACGCCTATCAAGAATGTGAAGTACACAATCGAAAATACCCGTGTGGAGCAAAGGACCGACTTTGAAAAACTGATTATGGAAGTTTCTACCGATGGTACAATTCATCCGGAAGAAGCTGTAAAGCAGGCTTCAAGAATCCTGATCCAGCACCTGATGATCATCACTGATGAAAACATCACATTCGATAATAAAGAAGAGAAGAAAGAAGACCTGGTGGATGAGCAAACGCTGCAACTCCGTAAGGTACTGAAGACTCCTCTTGAGGACCTTGACCTTTCTGTTCGTGCCTTTAACTGCCTGAAAGCTGCTAAGATTAATTCTCTCAGCGAACTGGTACAGTATGAGCAGGAAGACCTGATGAAGTTCCGCAACTTTGGTCAGAAATCACTGGCTGAAATTGAGCAGGTGCTTACAGAAAGAGGTCTTCATTTTGGAATGGACCTGGTGAAACTGGGTATTGACCTGAGTGAATTCTAAAAAAAAGCTCTTCCAAAAGAGGGGTTGATTAGTTTTTCTAGAAGTGAGATAATAATTATTTAATAATGCCGGTTTTAGGATCGGCGAACATTGCAAATCCTGACACGGTGCAATGTCTAAAACTTAAACGTCATGCGTCACGGAGACAAGATTAAAAATTTAGGCCGTAAAAAAGCACACAGAGATGCTTTGCTGAGCAACCTGGCCTGCCAGCTGATCCAGCACAAAAGGATTGTTACCACTACTGCTAAAGCAAAAGCTTTAAGAGTATATGTTGAGCCTATTATCACCAAGGGAAAAGAAAACACTACGCACCAGCGTCGTGTGGTTTTCAGCTACCTGCAGGATAAAGAGGCTGTAAAAGAATTGTTCAGCACGGTTGCTGAAAAAGTTGGTGGTCGTCCTGGTGGTTACACACGTATTATCAAACTGGGCTTCCGTCCTGGTGATAATGCTGATACTGCTATGATTGAACTGGTTGACTTTAATGAGATTTACGGTAAGGGTAAAGGCGAAGCGAAAGCTGCTACCAAGAAAACCCGTCGTTCTGCAGGAGCTAAAAAGAAAGCTGAAGCTACTGAGGCAGCCGCAGAACCGAAGGCAGAAGAAGGAAAAGCTGGTGAATAAACCGGTTTACCAAAATAAATCAAGGGCTCTGCAAAAATTGCAGAGCCTTTTTTAGTGCCTGAAAGCCATTGCATAAAGTTGGCTAAACAATTTGTAAAAGTTATTTTTATGTGCTGCTTGCCGTTCCAATTAAAAGAAACATAAACCATGGCATTTACTTCAGGAAAATCGATGCAGCAGTTCAGAAGCGAGGTGGGTATTAAGTTCCAGCTCTACAACAGCCTGTTTACTTCACTTCCCTTTCACCGGATTGAAAAGACAGGGATACTTCTTTCGTTACTATCCAATAACTGCGAAGAAGGGTTTAAGAAAAACCAAAGCCCTGCAGAGATCGTTGATGATTTTTTCAATAAGCACACTACTTACCAAAAGGAAAGCGAAAGAACCGATTTGCTTTTTCGGTTTGTTCAGTATGTAGAGCGGCAGGTTGTTTTATTTGATGCGCTGGAAGAAGCTGCATTCAGCATTATCCATGATATGAACGGTGTGGGCACTCTAAAGCATCTCGATTCAGAAGTGATGAAGCAGGACAAAGAAGCTGCCCTTGCCAAAAAGCTGGAAGATTTTTCTGTAAGGTTAGTGTTAACGGCACACCCCACTCAGTTTTACCCGGGGCCGGTTCTGGGAATCATCAATGACCTGTCAAAAGCTTTGTCAGAGAATAACACCAACATGGTAAATACTTACCTGATGCAACTGGGCCGCACCCCTTTCTTCAAAAAGAAAAAGCCAACGCCTTATGATGAAGCGATAAGCCTGGTTTGGTATTTAGAAAATGTGTTTTATCCTGCTGCCGGAAGAATTATAACTACACTAAAAAATGAATTTCCCGATGCGGTGAGTGATAAGAATCCAGTTATCAAGATGGGCTTCTGGCCTGGTGGTGACAGAGATGGAAATCCCTTTGTTACCAACGAGATTACTCTGCAGGTGGCAAATGCCTTAAGGGGCAGCATCATCAAGTGCTATTACATGGATGTACGGAAACTGCGCCGCCGTCTCACATTTGACGGTGTGGATGTGCTGCTGCAGGAACTGGAACAAAAGCTATACAACAATCTTTTTATTCCCGGCTTTACATCTGATTTGACGAAAGAAGAAATCCTGAATCCTTTACAAAAGATAAGGGAGCTCATAATCTACCAGCATAACGGACTCTTTCTGCACCTTATCAGCAATCTCATCAATAAGGTTGAACTGTTTGGTCTTTACTTCGCATCACTTGATGTGCGGCAGGAAAGCACAGCGCATGGAAAAGTGCTGGAAGCCATTGCTGAAAAACAGTCTTCTCTGTTACAAGGATATTCTGTATTACCTGATGAGCAAAAGATTGAAGTGCTTTCAGGTTTAACAGAAACTGCTGATGCTGCTTTAATAGAAAACCAGGTGTATGCGGATACACTGAAAGTGATGGCATCGGTACATACCATACAAAAGCAAAACGGGCAGGAAGGCTGTAACCGGTATATTATCAGCCAGTGTAACAGTGCCCTGAATGCAATGGAAGTGTATGGGCTGTTTTTATTGAGTGGATGGAAGAAGGAGGAAATGAACATTGACATTGTTCCGCTTTTTGAAACTATTGAAGACCTGACTAATGCTGCATCAGTAATGAAGCAGCTGTATAATACACCTGCTTACCGTGAGCATTTGCAAAGGAGACATAACAGGCAAACCATCATGCTTGGTTTTTCCGACGGCACAAAGGATGGTGGTTATATGATGGCCAACTGGAGTATTTATAAAGCGAAGGAAGAACTGACAGCCATCTCAAGGCTATATGGTGTTGATGTATTGTTCTTTGATGGCCGGGGCGGCCCGCCCTCAAGAGGAGGCGGAAAGACGCATAAGTTTTATGCTTCAATGGGACATAATATCGAAAACAAAGAAATACAACTGACGGTGCAGGGGCAGACAGTGAGTTCCAATTTTGGAACTGTTGATGCGGCACAATTTAATATCGAGCAATTGCTGAATGCAGGTATTTCTAATGATTTGTTTTCAGACAGGCAAATTACTTTAAGTATGGAGGAAGAAAAACTTCTGAAAGAGTTTTCTGACGCCACCTTTGAAGCATACAGGGAACTGCGTGACCATCCCTACCTGGCAGATTATTTACTTCAGGTAAGTCCTTTACGTTTTTACAGCCAGACCAATATTGGTAGCCGGCCTGCAAAAAGAGGCGCCGCCTCCGGGCTCTCTTTAAAAGATTTAAGAGCCATTCCTTTTGCCGGTTCGTGGAGCCAGCTGAAGCAGAATGTCACAGGTTATTACGGTGTGGGTACAGCACTGCAGCAAATTGAAAAGCAAGGAAAATTATTGCAGGTGCAAAAACTATATCATCAGTCGTTGTATTTTAAAACACTGATTGATAACTGTGAAATGGCGATGATGAAGTCATATTTTCCTGTTACTGCGTACCTCTCCGGGCACAAACAGTTTGGTGAGATATGGAGCATGATCTACAAGGAGTATGAGCTGACTAAGCAGTACCTGTCAAAGATTACCGGTGAAATGGAGCTGATGGCCGACTACCCGGTTGATCGGATGTCTATCCAGATGAGGGAAAAGATTGTACTGCCACTGGTGACAATTCAGCAGTATGCGTTAACAAAAATCAGGGAACTGGATGAACAATTAATACAAACGTCGGTGAAAGAAACGTATGAGAAGCTGGCGATGCGGTGTTCATTTGGTATTATTAATGCGGGCAGAAACTCGGCGTAATATTTTCAAACCTATATTTTTGTGCCTTAATAGTAAGTTATGAGTAAAGTAAAAATCGGGCTGGTACAGATGACCTGTTCGGCTGATAAGTATGAGAACCTGCAAAAGGCTATTGCCGAAGTTAAAAAGGCAGCGGCATCGGGTGCACAAATCATTTGCCTGCAGGAGTTGTTTACTTCGCTTTATTTCTGCGATGTGGAGGATTATGAAAATTTCAAACTGGCAGAAACCATTCCCGGTCCATCAACTGACGCATTACAAAAAGTAGCCGGCGAACTGAATGTGGTTATTATCGCATCCCTTTTTGAAAAGAGGGCACAGGGGCTTTATCATAATACAACTGCCGTCATTGATGCCGATGGTTCGTACCTGGGCAAGTACCGCAAGATGCACATCCCAGATGATCCGGCTTACTATGAGAAATTTTACTTTACTCCCGGTGACCTTGGTTATAAGATCTGGAAAACTAAGTATGCTACGTTCGGAGTGCTTATTTGCTGGGACCAGTGGTATCCTGAAGCGGCAAGAATTACTTCATTGATGGGGGCAGAGATACTATTTTATCCTACTGCCATCGGATGGGCCACTTCGCAGGATGCTGAAACAAACACAGAACAGTATAATGCGTGGCAAACGATACAACGCAGCCATGCTGTGGCAAATGGTGTGCATGTGGTAAGTGTAAACCGTGTTGGGTTAGAACAGAACGGAGCCATGAAATTCTGGGGCGGTTCATTTGTGTCTAATCCGTTTGGCACAGTTCTCTACCAGGCATCGCATGATAACGAGGAAAACAAGGTGATTGAAATAGACCTCTCCAAAACTGACCGCTACAGAACACACTGGCCTTTTATGCGTGACAGAAGAATTGACTCGTATCAGCCGATTACAAAGCGTTTTATTGATGAAGAATAATGTGGCTCATGGCTTATGGTTCATTGTTCGTGGCTCGCAAGAATGAAGAACCTGCTATGAACTATCAACTATGAACTATGAACCAAAAATTAAAACCCAGGCAACTCGGTTATTATTTCCCTGCTGAATTTGAGCCGCATGTGGCTACCTGGCTGAGCTGGCCTCATAAGGAAGCTTCCTGGCCGGGGAAAATCCATACGATCTTTCCTTACTATGCTAAGTTTATTAAAGAACTGACAGCCGGTGAACTGGTGCGGATTAATGTTGCTGATGAAGCAATGAAGACTTTTGCAATCAGTCATCTTGAAAAAGAAGGAGTGGATTTGAGTAAGGTGGAGTTTTTCTTTCATCCAACAAATGATGCATGGTGCCGTGACCATGGCCCGGCATTTCTGATAAATACTGCTGCAGATCAGAAGAAAGCAATTGTTGACTGGGGATACAATGCCTGGGGTGATAAATATCCTCCTTATGACTTGGATGATGTGATTCCAACTCTAATCGGCAAACATTTTAACTTGCCGGTTTTTCATCCTGGTATTGTAATGGAGGGTGGCTCAGTTGAGTTTAACGGGAAAGGAACCATTCTGACCTCAACAGCTTGCTTACTTAATCCTAACAGGAACCCGCAACTGAACCAGCAGCAAATTGAACAATACCTGTTTGATTATTACGGCATGGAACAGGTGTTGTGGGTGGATGAAGGAATTGTTGGCGATGATACTGATGGCCATATTGATGACACCGTTCGTTTTGTGAATGAAGACACAGTGATAACTGTTGTTGAGGAAAATAAGGCTGATGAGAATTACGAACTGCTGCAGCATAACCTGGCGCAATTAAAAACTATGCGCCTGCTTAGTGGTAAGCAACTGAATATTGTTGAACTGCCTATGCTTGATGAGGTGGTATTTGAAGACCAGCGGCTGCCGGCTTCTTATGCCAATTTTTATATTGCCAATAAATCGGTGATTGTACCTGTGTTCCGGTCTCCAAACGATGATAAGGCTTTACAGATCATCAGCCAGTGTTTCCCTGGCCGGAACGTAGTGGGTATTGACTCCACTGATATTATCTGGGGACTTGGAAGTTTTCACTGCCTGAGCCAGCAGGAGCCTTTAGTGTAGCCATTAATACAGCACTGTTAACTTCTTTTGCAATTTCTTTTGCTGCCAGCGTTTATTCACTTTATAAGTAAGCCATGCCGTGCCGCTGCCTAAAACAGCACCGGCAAGCACATCGCTGGGATAATGCACACCCAGGTACATTCTGCTGTAACCCATTAACGCAGCCCAGCTATATGCAGGAACCACAACATACCATTTTCTAAATGCCAATGATAAAGAAGTGGCATTTGCAAATGCTCCTGACGTATGTCCTGAAGGGAAAGAAGGTGTTTTCTCATATACCACAGGAATGAAGTCAGGATATTTTTCTGAAGGTCTCTTACGGTTAATAATGTATTTCAAGCCCTGTGTGATTACTGCATTGGCTACCTGTGCTTCCAGCATGACAATGGCCTTTTGCTGTGTGGCTTTATCCTTGCCGACTAATCCTGCAGCAAATGTTATAACCGAAGTCGAATAATCAACATAATCAGATGCGTTGGAAACTGCTTTGTAAAAGCGAATGCCCCCAGTAGTCCGGTGCCGGCTGATATTCTCAATGGTGCGTATATAAAAACCGGTGTTCTGTGCAAACGACAGAACACCGGTAAGTGCTGTTATTGTGAAGAGTATGAGTTTCTTCATTTATGAGTTTTATCAGGAAAGACCTGCAAGACTTTCTTCAATCACTTTTATTTTAGCCTCAGCATCTGCTTTTTTCTTTCTTTCAATTTCGATAACCTCTGGTTTGGCATTTTGAACAAACCTTTCATTACTCAATTTCTTTTCAACCGAAACAAGGAAACCTTTCAGGTAATCTAGATCTTTTTGCAATTGCTCTTTCTGGGCAGCGGTATCCATTACTGTAGTTGTTTCAATAAAGAATTTGTCTTTCTGAACAACCACTGTAATAGTATTTGGTACTGTAGAACCGGTAAAGAGTACAGCTTCTGCATTTACCTGTTTGGCAATAATAGATTCTATCAGCCTGTAAACAGATTCGTCTTCAGACTGAATGTGCAGCTTGACTGGGTCTTTAGGTTTTAACTGGTTTTTATTTCTTGCATCACGAACGGAACTGATAACTTCCTTCAGCAATGTTCCATTTGCCAAAACAGCTTTGTCTGCCACCGCAAATGGTTTGTATTGGGATATAGTTAAATCACCATCCTGTTCTTTTAACTGGTGATACACTTCTTCGGTAATAAAAGGCATGAACGGATGGAGCAACTGCATCAGTTCTTCAAAGAATCCGGTTGTTTTTTCGTAAACTGATTTTTCAATGGGCTGCTCAAATCCGGGTTTCACCCATTCGAGATACCAGCTGCAGAAATCATCCCAGATTAATGAGTAGATTGTTTTCAGGGCTTCGCTCAGTCGGAATTCTTTGAATTGTACTGCGACTTCAGCTTTTACTTCGTTCAATCTGTTTTCAAACCAAAGAGTGGCAAAATTATTATCCGTGGTCTGTGGACTATCGACTGTGGACTGTTTCCCTTCCCACATCTTTACTAATTTCAGGGCATTCCATATTTTGTTGATGAAGAAGCGGCCCTGTTCGTTACCCGCCGGGTCCCACATCAGGTCGTTACCGGCCGGCGATGAAATCATAATGCCGAAACGTACCGCATCTGCACCATCTTTATCAATCATCTCAAGCAGGTCGGGAGAGTTGCCTAACTGCTTACTCATTTTTCTGCCTTGCTTGTCTCTTACAATTCCTGTAAAATACACTTCGTTGAATGGCTTCTGGTTCTTGTATTCATAGCCAGCCATAATCATCCGTGCCACCCAGAAGAAAATAATTTCAGGCGCTGTTACCAATGTATTGGTAGGATAGTAGTAGTTAATATCAGCATTGCCGGGATTGCTGTATCCCTTAAAAACTTCTATCGGCCAAAGCCAGGAAGAGAACCAGGTGTCTAAACAATCTTCATCTTGTTTTAGCGTCAGGTTTTTCGTTTCGGGTTGCAGGCTGTGCAGTTCCTCAATACTTTTTGCCACATACACATTTCCTTTTTCATCGTACCAGGCTGGAATGCGATGGCCCCACCACAGTTGTCGTGAAATACACCAGTCTTTAATCCCCTCCATCCAGTGGCGGTAGAGGTTTTTAAACTTGGCAGGATAAAAAGAAATCTCATCATTCATCACAGCATCTAAAGCAGGCCCGGATATTTTCTTCATATCAACCCACCATTGCAGGGAGAGTCTTGGTTCCACTACGGCATCAGTTCTTTCGCTGTAACCAACTTCGCTGGTATATTCTTCAGTTCTCAGCAGAAAGCCTTTGTCTTCTAACTCCTGTGCAATTTTCTTGCGGGCAGCAAAGCGGTCTTCACCAACATATATCTGCGCTTCTGCACTTAATGTGCCGTCATCGTTAAATGTATCAACTACTTCCAGTTTATGTTTCTGCCCCAGCTGGTAGTCATTAATGTCATGAGCAGGAGTTACTTTCAAAGCACCTGTTCCAAAATCCATCGTAACATAATCGTCAGTAATAATAGGAATGCGGCGATTGATGAGAGGCACGAATGCGAACTTGCCGTGGAGATGTTTGTAGCGTTCATCGTCCGGGTGAACACAAATAGCTGTGTCTCCCATGATGGTTTCGGGGCGAACAGTTGCGATGATAATGCCACCATCACCGGAAGGAGTATTTGTGTACTCACTTTCAGGAATGTCGAGGATATACCGCAGGTAATAAAGCTTTTGATTTGTTTGTTTACGTATAACCTCTTCATCACTCAGCGCCGTTTTAGCCTTCACATCCCAGTTAATCATCCGTTTGCCACGATAGATATAGCCTTTATTGTAGAGGTCAACAAACACACTGATTACAGACTGATAGTATTCAGTGTCCATGGTGAAACTGGTACGTTCCCAATCGAGGCTGCAGCCCAGTTTCTTTAGTTGCTGTAAAATGATGCCGCCGTATTTCTCTTTCCACTCCCAGGCATATTTCAAGAATTCGTCCCGGCTGAGTGATGATTTGGCAATGCCTTTATCCCTGAGCATATGCACCACTTTTGCTTCCGTGGCGATGGAGGCATGATCGGTACCCGGCACCCAGCAGGCATTTTTGCCCTGCATTCTTGCATTGCGGATTAAAATATCCTGAATTGTATTGTTGAGGCAATGGCCCATATGCAGCACACCTGTAACATTTGGCGGCGGAATGGTGATGGTGTAAGCCTCACGGTTGTCGGGTTCGCTGTGAAAATATTTCTTATCCAGCCAGTGCTGGTACCATTTCTGTTCGGCAGCGTTGTGTTCAAAGTTTTTACTCAGTTCCATAAGGTGGCAAATTTACCCTGTTTTGCCAAGATTGAGAAACCGGAAAAGGCAAAAAAGGATACCTTTGAAATCTGCAAAAAATCAAACATGAAAAGAGAAATTACTTCCTGGTACAGCCCCTCGCTGGAAAAGGAAATGCCGATAGTGACTTATGGCGATTATGGCTTTGCACTATTGCTGGTTCCCACAGCATCGGCAGACTACCTGGAGTATGAACGGTTTCAGTTAATTGATGCCCTGGCACCGTTTATCAATTCTGGTAAAGTCAAGGTTTTTTCTATTGACAGTGTAAACAAAGAAAGCTGGATGGATAAAGGTGCAGATCCCCGCTATAAATCGCACCGCCACCAGCAGTGGAATAATTATGTGTATAATGAAGTGGTGCCGTTTATAAAATCTAAAACAAGTCCTGAAACACCCATTATTACCTGTGGGGCTTCGTTTGGTTCGCTGCATAGTATGAACCTCTTCCTGAAAAGGCCGGACATTATTAACGGTGTGATTGCCATGAGCGGTGTACATGATTTAACGGAATATACCGATGGCTATTTCGACGACAACGTGTATTTCAACAGCCCGATGCACTACATTCCTAACCTGACAGACCACAGCGTTCTTGAACAAATCCGCAGCAGCCGGCATATTCATATTGTTACAGGCAGTGGTGCTTATGAGGATCCGGGGGCCAACGGCCGTTTTGCAAAAGTGCTGTATGATAAAGGAATTTCTTATGAACTTGATATCTGGGGAGCTGAATGGAAACACGACTGGCCCACCTGGATAGCGATGCTGCCACATTATTTGGGAACAAGGTTTTAGGAACTAACCTTTTTCAATAGTGAGTGTTTGCAGTTGCTCAATAAACTGCTCCCTGTCAATCATCCTTGCGCCAAAACTTTCAAGGTATTCAGTATAAACCTGGCAGTCTATCAACTGAACTCCTTCCTGTTCCAGTAATTGGATGTATTTGATAAAAGCATACCGGGAAGCATTGCTTACAAGGCTGAACATACTTTCCCCAAAAAAAACTTTGCCCAGCTTGATACCGTAAAGGCCGCCAACGAGTTTTCCATCCTTCCATACTTCGGCGCTATGGGCAATGCCTATTTTATGCAGTTGGGTATATGCCTTTTCTACATAGTCAGTAATCCAGGTGCCATCCTGACCGGGGCGATGGGTATTTTTACAGTGATGAATAACAGAGGCGAAGTCTTTGTTAACGGTGAACTGGAACTCATTACGGTTAAGCAGCGGTTTTATGCTTTTGCTGATTTTCAGTTCATCCGGAAAAAGCACAAACCGGGGATGCGGGCACCACCAGAGGATAGTATCTCCTTCATACCAGGGGAAGATTCCGTTACGGTAGGCTAACTGCAATCGTTCTGGCGACAGATCCCCTCCCATAGCCAGTAGCCCGTCAGGTTCGGCAAGGTGTACAGGCGGAAAACTCAATTCATTATCAAGAGCAAAAATGGGCATGTGACTATGCAGGAACCATTTCTACGGTAGCATTAATTCCCCTTTCAGTAATGGCATCACAAAGAGGCTTCAGTGTATCGTAAGTACCGTTTTTAACGGCATATTTCCCATTAAAATGGATAATCATGGCACATTGTTCAGCCTGTTCGTAAGAATGGCCGCAAATTTCCATCAGGGTTTCAATCACCCATTCAAAAGTGTTCACATTGTCGTTCCAGACTATGAGGTGGCAGGGGTCTTCTGTAAGGGTGAGGACATCGGTCTCTTCCTTCACATCAGTCTTTGTATGTCCGTTATACAGGTTCATGTTCTAAAATTAATTTGTTATTTGCCAAATAATCCATTTAGTTCCTTTTCGTTCTTGATGATAAATTCTGCATCACCCACGATACATTGTATTTTTGGTTTTGAAGAATAAAAGTCACGTTTAACTGTAACGGTACTATTGCCTAGTCTCAATACTGTTTCATAATTATTATCCTTATACCTGTCATCAGTAAAAACATTCAGTAATATTTTGTACAAAAGACCAATGGCATTATTAGTATTCTTAAAATAAATACTGTACCTGCGGGTTCCGGGTGACGACAACATTGGGCCTCGGGCGGACATATCATAAAATCTAATAGCATACATAGTGTCATTAGAGGTAGAGGTATCGCCTTTTTCAGGAATGGAAATATGCAGCTCGACATCAGCTACATCAGCAGCCCTGTTACTGCTTATTTGCCCTATTTTTTTAAAATTAGAGTTATCGCTAACCTCAATCTGGGCAAAACTTCGAGAACAAAGAAATACTGTAATTGCTAATAAAATCATCTTCATAACTGATTCGTTTTTTAAAAGAATATCAAAACTCTTTTTCATTATGATCAATTAGTAAATAGAAAGTTGCTGCAAGTATTGCAATTTAATATGAAAGTACACAGTTTGTTTTTTGTTAACGATTTTGTTAACGATTAAACAATATGCTACAGCGTTGGAGAGAAAAAAGAAAGGCTGAAACGTATGCTAGGATTGCGTTTCAGCCTTGTGGGAGTTGACGGGATCGAACCGCCGACCCTCTGCTTGTAAGGCAGATGCTCTGAACCAGCTGAGCTAAACTCCCGTTTACGGGACGGCAAAGATAGGGGTACAAAGGTTTTCAGACAAAATATTTTTTAACTATTTTCATGTCAAAACCTCTTGTATGGCAGCTACTTATTGCGATTATGTCCGCGGCAGCGGCAAGGAAACAGTTCACAGGCATTATCATGATAATGAATACGGTTTTCCTATTCATGATGATAACCTGCTTTTTGCCAGGCTAGTGCTGGAGATTAACCAGGCCGGGCTTAGCTGGGATACAATTTTGAAAAAGAAGGATAATTTCTTCCGGGCTTTTGACAATTTTGAAATTGCCAAAGTGGCAAAATACACGGAGAAGAAAAAAGAAAAACTGATGCTGGATGCGGGCATTATCCGGAACCGGTTGAAAATTGAGGCCACAGTGCATAATGCAAATTGCCTGCTCGCCATACAAAAGGAGTTTGGCTCATTCAAAAACTGGCTTGATGCCAACCATCCGCTTACCAAGGAGGAATGGGTGAAGCTTTTCAAAAAAACATTCCGGTTTACCGGTGGCGAAATTGTAAATGAATTTCTGATGAGTACCGGCTACCTGCCGGGGGCACATACAGCAGATTGCCCGGTTTATAAGAAAGTGGCGAAACAAAAACCGATGTGGCTTTACGGTAAGAAGAAATAACTTATTGCTTAAAGGAATTTGCTGTTGACTGTGTTCAGTCGTCTATGGACTAATCAATTCGGGTTTACTTCTGGTAAACGATAATGCTGTCCGTCAAACACAAAAATTTCATCTATTTCATAATCCCAGAATTTAAACAGGGGAGATTTCTTCAGGATTTTGTGTACTTCCGCCTTGCTTTCAGCATTCAGGGTAATCCATACTCTTTTTGTTTCCATACTCACTGCATAATAATCAATTGTTCCTTTATTGATCAGGTAATTGATATAGGTGCGGTGCGGCGGAACAAGTTGCATGAACTCGTCTGTCATGTCAAAATGTATGGTGACCTGGTATTTCATCATATACAAATTGACAAATTAAATGCCGGAAAGTTGCACGGTGTGGAAAAACAGTGGTGAAATAAGCTATTTTTACCGGATGAAACGTTAGCACTCCCGATAGCTATCGGGATGGTTCAGCGAAAAGGAACGTTAGCTCAGTTGGTTCAGAGCACTGCTTTGACAGAGCAGGGGTCACTGGTTCGAGTCCAGTACGTTCCACAATGAGAAAATTGGGAATACTTCTGATAGTATTTGTTTTCTGCTCCCATGGTCTGAAAGCTCAAAAGAATTATACGGTTGTATATAATACGGCATTTTATGTGCTTTCTTTTGATAAACAAAGACTTTCGAATGCCTTTGACAGGCAGGAATGTTTATATACAAATGGCGATTCGCTGACCTTCTACAGCCATAAGTATCAAAAGCCTAAGGGAAAGAATTCAACAATTGGTTCAAAAAAAGACCATCATTCAGTATATACTTTTATAAAGTTAGAGAGAGGGCTTCATCAAAATGTTTTTGTAAAACCTTATAACCTTTTTGAATTTCAGGCAAAGCGATTTGAATGGACAGTGTTAAGTGATACAATGAATATTGCAGGTATTCGGTGCAAAAAGGCTGTGGCTGATGGAGTAATAGCATGGTTTGCTCCGGATATAAAAGTCTCTGGGGGGCCATGGTCGTTTTATGGATTGCC
>CALLZY010000148.1 GCA_937858715.1 uncultured Chitinophagaceae bacterium
GGGGAAAGGAGATTGAAGCTAAGGCTATAGCTATTGAAGCTGAAATAGTTTCGTTAGTAAACAAAAAGATTGGAATCTAAAACACAAAAGTATGCAGCACCTGAAAGTTTATACAAAAAATGATGTTCTGTCGCTGACAAAAATCCGCCGCTTTGAGACAAAAGTGGGAGAACGGTTACAGGTATTAAAAGAAGCAGCAGATATTTCAGTTGCTATTGCCGAATCTCCGGCAAAGTATATCCTTTTTGGTGTGCCCGAGGATTTGGGTTCAAAAGGCAATTACGGCAGTGGTGGCATGGACACTCTTTGGCTCCCTTTTTTGCAGAACTTCCTGAATATGCAGAGTAATGATTTTTTTGACGGGACTGAAATTCTTCTTTTAGGTCATTTCGACTTTGGCGATATGCAATACCTGATTGACCACACAGCAAAAGGCGATGAAGAAAGAATTGAAGCATACAGGCATGCAGTAAATACAATAGATGATGAGGTGGAGCACCTGGCTAAGATTATTACAGAGACAAAAAAAATTCCTTTAGTGATCGGGGGCGGACATAACAATTCATACCCGTTAATTAAAGGCGCTGCAAAAGGCTGGCATAAAGCTGGCGTTATCCCTATTTCGCAGATAAACTGTGTTAACCTGGATGCACATACAAGTTACCGGCCACTTGAAGGCAGACACAGCGGGAATGCTTTCCGCTATGCCGAAGAAGATGGATACTTGTCTAAATACTGTGTGGTTGGAATTCATGAAAATTATATACCCCAGAATGTCTGGATTGACATAGTTAATAATCCTTTTTTTGACTGTATAACGTTTGAAGATATTTTTATTCATGAGAAAAGGACATTTATGCAATCTGTAGCTCATGCTGCAGGATTTACTGACGAAACGCTCACAGGAATAGATATCGACCTTGAAAGTGTGCAGCATACGTTGAGCAACTCCTTAACTCCGGTGGGTTTTTCTCCTGTTAATGCCCGTCAATACGTCTCATATACTGCGGCATTCTCAAAACCTGCTTACCTGCATATTTGCCAGGGAATTACAAGAACAGCTGAAGGCATAACAGAAAATGACAACGGAAAACTAACCGCCTACCTTATCAGTGATTTTATAAAAGGTATGGCGATAGAGTAGCATGGTTTTACCTTTTTCGCTAAATTAGGGATATGAAAAGGCTGCTTCTCTTGTTTGCTGTTTGCTTTTCCTCAAGCCTGATTGCCCAGAATGAATTTTCGGCCAAAGCTTTTTATACAGACTTTAATAAGGTTTGTGAGGAGGCAAAGAGAGGCTTTCAGGATATAACAGGAAAAGAAAAAATCAGTGAGTTTCCCGGTCTTACAAAAGAATATGCTGTTAAACTGATTCTGCCATTGGCTGACTCAGGTAAAGTTGTTTTCCCGGATTTTTCCAGGCCATACGCTTTATACTATTTTGAGCCTTCAAGGAACCGGCTGAAAACTGATCAAAAAGGTGCTGATCTGCGTGAAGCACTTATCATTGCTATGAACCGCCCTGTTTGTACCCGGACAGAAACAACATTAGTTGCCGACATTCCGGTTTCTAATACATGGTTTTTTGAGGGAAATAATGAATCTGCAAAAACAGAAGCAATTTGCCAGATAAGCATTTTCAGCCGCAACAATCTTTATTATCTCACTCTTCAGATAAATGGTAACAGGTCTATAGCTTCTGCAAACTAACCAGTTGGTTTGAAACGGGAGTTTTATAGCTTGTTATTCTCAGTTAGCAGACAACCTGAAACAGGAAATTTTATTTATAGCATAGAAACTTCATGCGATAGTTATCAGTAATCTGGTGTGGGGAAAAAGAAGAAATGTTTTCGGAGGTTCACCGCGCCTCCTGCTAAACAAGTTTAGCAGGAGGGTTCCGGATGTTTAATTTTTTTCATTGGATTTGGACACGGTGACGTCTGGATCGTTTTTCAAGGATTTTTGGACGGTCTTTTCAATCGGACTTGGATTTCATTTCGGTTTTTCAAGGAACTCAGTAAAAACTGACGATATTGGATTTTCTTTTCTCAGAACAAGGTTTTGGTTTTTTTCGTTGATATTGGATTTCCCTAAACAATGATTTTTATTAATCAACTTCTGACACAAAAATAGAACGGTATGTTAATTTGTACAAGAGCAAAACTGCCCGATTTTTTATCGTAAACTGACTTGTTATTAATGACAATAAATACGAAAACCGAAATCGTACAACTACGATTTTGTTTTTTTGATGATTGATATTCAGTTAATTGAAGGTGACGTTTGTTTATTTTCCTAAAGCCTCTATTACATCGTATTTGGTAACAATGTGATAAATGCCTGCTTCATCCTTGGCCAGAACAGCACCATTCGCCTTATCAATATAGTGACTGAGTTTTTCAACTGGTGTATCAAAGGCGACAACGGGGAAAGGATGCTCAATAATGTCTTCTATCAGTGCATTTTTTAAATCAGGATTGTCAAAAAGTTTTCTGAAAAGTCCGCCATCACTAACAGAACCTACAGGAGCATGATCTTTCATCACCGGCATTTGCTCAATATCATATTTCTTCATCAGCGCAAAAGCATCTGCAACAGTTTGCTCTGGTGTTATAGTGATTAATCGCTTGGTTCCTCTTGCACTTACAACATCTTTAAACGTTTTCACATCGAGGAATCCTCTTTCAATCATCCACTGGTCGTTATATACTTTGCCAACGTACCTGCTGCCATGATCATGAAATATGCAAACGACAAGATCATCCTCTTTTAGTTTATTTTTTAACTGCAACAGTCCCTGAAAACAACTGCCTGCACTGTATCCGCAGAATAGACCTTCCTTTTTTGCAAGTTTTCTTGCCATGATGGCACCGTCTTTATCTGTAACCTGCTCAAAATGGTCAATTAAACTCATATCATAGTTCTTTGGCACAAAATCTTCACCAAACCCTTCACTGAAATACGGATGAACTTCATTCATGTCAATTTCTCCGGTGCGGAAATACTTTGTAAGTAGAGAGCCATACACATCAATAGCCCAAACCTGGATATTCGGATTTTGTTCTTTCAGGTATTGGGCAACACCTGTTATGGTGCCTCCGGTTCCGGCGGTGCATACAAGATGAGTAATCTTTCCGTCAGTTTGTTTCCATATTTCCGGTCCTGTGGTTTCATAGTGTGCCTGTCGGTTTGCCAGGTTATCATACTGGTTCATATGGTACGAATTGGGAATTTCTCTTGCCAGCCTCGCCGCCACACTGTAATAACTCATAGGATCATCAGGATGCACATTAGTGGGGCACACGATTACCTCTGCACCAACCGCTTTCAGAATATCAGCTTTCTCTTTTGATTGTTTATCTGTTGTAACGAAAATGCATTTGTATCCTTTAATGGCCGCAGCCAAGGCCAGTCCCATTCCTGTATTACCACTTGTGCCTTCAATAATTGTTCCTCCAGGTTTCAATTTTCCTTCCTGTTCAGCTACCTCCACCATTTTAAGTGCCATACGGTCTTTTATCGAATTGCCGGGGTTGAAATAATCCACTTTGGCCAGCACCGTACAGGGAAAATCTTTGACAATCCTGTTGAGGCGAATCATTGGTGTGTTACCAATAGTTTCAAGAATATTATTCTTAATGTCCATACAGAGAAATATTTAAGCGGGCAAAGGTAAGTGTTTGCCAAAAATGGTAAACTGTTGTTAGTATAGGGTTGCTGATCTTCTTTGTTCTGGCAATAACAATGCCAGCAAGTTTATTTAATAAACTGTTCTAACGCTTTTTTCATTACCGGATCAGCCGCATTAATAACCTCGAAATATCCAGCATTTCTCCATTTGTATCTTGCCAGTAACGCTTTTACCCTTGCTTGCAAAATGTCATTTTCCAGTGCTGATACATTTTTTAATTTTAATGAATCCGGCATATCGCTCATCAGTTTTTGCCACAATCCTGATGTAGTGAATCCTCTTGCGTATTCACTGGCATTCTTATATTGATCTATCTGAGTTTTGTTTTCGAGGAAGAATTTATACAAGAAAGTATTGAATGATGTGTGGGCTGTTAATTGCAGAATTTTCTGTTGCGAAAGACTTGTGTCAATTGGTACAAAAATCTGTGGAGTAATCCCATCTCCTGCATAGAGGGTGTCTTTACAGGAATTTGTAAACTTTTGCCCCCCATTATGGTTTCTAAGCGAATCGGCAGAAAGCATTTCACCGCTGTTGAACCGTTCCCACAACTCATCCATATACACTTTTTTGCCTTTCCCGTATGATTTCTGAATACTACGTCCAAGAGGTGTATAATACCTTGCAATTGTCAAACGGATGGCAGAACCATCGTTAAGGTCATATTGTTGCTGTACGAGGCCTTTGCCAAATGTACGCCTGCCAATAATTGTTGCCCGACACCAGTCTTGTAAGGCTCCTGCAAGCACTTCGCTGGCACTGGCTGAGAGTTCATCTACCATCAAAACCATTTTGCCCTGCTCAAAAAGACCGGGCCGTTTACAACGGTATTCCTGCCTTTTGCTGTTTATCCCTTCAGTATATACTATCAGTTTGTCTCCATCAAGAAATTCGTCGGCTATATCAACCGCTTCACTCATAAAACCACCTCCATTACCCCGAAGATCAAGTACGAGTTGTTTCAGGCCTTGTTTCGTCATTGGTTCCAGTGCGGCCATAAACTCTTCATAGCTTTTTTCAGTGAATTTATTCAGCCTGATATACCCCGTGGTTTTATCAATCATGTAAGCAGCATCAATTGAGGATACCGGAATACTGCTTCTTGTTACTTCAAAGTTTTTTAACTGAGTTCCCCTCTTAATTAACAATATGGCTTTACTGCCACCTGGCCCACGGATTAATCCCTTAATTTCATCAACTGACAATCCCTTTTGGATAACAGAGGAGTCATTTACTTTGAGGATTTTATCACCTACAAGCAGTCCGGCTTTATCACTCGGGCCGTTTGGGATTACATAAACGATATTAACTGTATCGTTAAAGATGTTAAACTCCACACCGATTCCATTAAATTTTCCGGCAAGGTCTTCGTTGGCAACTTTCAGGTCAACAGGGGGCAGGTAAACAGAGTGAGGATCCAGTTCATTCATCATTTCTTCAATGGCAATGCCCTGAAGAGAATCCAGGTGTACAGAGTCAACGTATTTGAGCCTGATAATATCAAGTGCTTCCTGCAGGGT
Source organism: uncultured Chitinophagaceae bacterium (assembly GCA_937858715.1). Lineage (GTDB taxonomy): Bacteria > Bacteroidota > Bacteroidia > Chitinophagales > Chitinophagaceae > JJ008. Next base: position 5,212 of record CALLZY010000148.1, read on the forward strand.
ACTCCTTTTGTTTGAAGAAAAAAAGTTGTTTTTACCACCTTTATTACCCAGTTTATAACCAAAAAACATTCCTGCAATCATTACTAACGAGAATAAGAGTGGCAGCCACACCTGCAGTTTTTTATTTCCTGTCATAGGTCTTTATTGCTAATTTGTTGCAAAATAGATAAAAGTTGCCTGTTTCGGATTTTCGTTGACAATTATCAGTTTTTAATATGCTGATAATTTGTGAATTTCGATGAAACAAAGCAGTTTTATAATAATCCATTATATATGGCAACCGTAAAATTAATTGCAGACAGTGGCGCTACTAAAGCCGAGTGGTGCCTGCTCGGAAGCGGAAGAAGGAAAACAATCTTTACCCAGGGCATCAGTCCCTATTTTCTGAACACTGCACAGATCAGGGAATTGTTATTAAAAGAACTCTTTCCGAAAGTAAAGAATGTGGTTATTGACGAGATTTTCTATTACGGAACAGGATGTGCCAATACTGATAATGCAAAATCGGTAAAGAAGGCCATTCAGTCTGTTTTTTTAGGTTCAAAGGTGAACGTTACCCATGACCTGATGGGGGCGGCTAAAGCCTTGTGCGGCGATGATAAAGGCGTTGCATGTATACTGGGTACAGGTTCAAATTCCTGTTATTATGATGGAAAGAAAATTGTGAAGAATAGTCCTGGCCTGGGTTATGTGCTGGGTGATGAAGGCAGTGGAGCCTATTTAGGCAAAAAAGTGATTCAGTATTACCTGTATAACACTTTTGATGAGGAACTAAGAGGGCGGTTCGATCTGACTTATACCACCAACAAAGCGGAGATACTGGAGAATGTATATAAAAAACCGCTGCCCAACAGGTATTTGGCCGGATTTGCCAGATTTCTGGCTGAAAACCGGGGGCATTATATGGTTGAAAATATTATCGAAGATGGTTTGAATGATTTTTTCTTCAACCATCTTTGCAAGTATAAAGAAGCCTGGAAACTGCCTGTTCACTTTACAGGCGGAGTTTCTTTTGGTTTCCGGGATGTATTGCAGCAACTTTGCAACAGTTACGAATTTGAATTAGGTAAAGTGATAAAGAATCCGATGGTAGGATTAATTGACTATCACAGTTAAAGAATGGATGTATGGCTTTTATAAAAACTACTGAACAATCAAGCAATTACCGTCATCTTGAAAAAATGACTGTAGGAGAGTTGCTCGTTAATATTAACAAAGAAGATAAATCTGTACCACTGGCTGTTGAAAAAGCTATTCCGCAGATAGAAAAACTGACGGAAGTAGCTGCCGATAAAATGCTGATGGGTGGCAGGATGTTTTACATAGGTGCCGGCACAAGCGGACGGCTTGGCATTGTAGATGCCAGTGAATGTCCGCCAACGTATGGTGTTCCTTACGGTTTGGTGATAGGTATTATTGCAGGAGGCGAAAAAGCTATAACAACTGCAGTAGAGTTTGCCGAAGATGACAGGGAACAGGGTTGGAAAGATTTGCAGCAGTATAATGTGTCTGATAAAGATGTTGTGATTGGTATTGCAGCCAGCGGAACCACTCCATATGTTATTGGTGCATTGGACGAATGCAGGAAAAGAGGAATTGTTACCGGTAGTATTTCCTGCAATCCTGACTCGCCGGTAAGTGCAGCTGCTGATTTCCCGATTGAAGTGCTGGTGGGTCCGGAGTTTGTAACAGGCAGTACAAGAATGAAAAGCGGCACAGCACAAAAATTAGTACTGAACATGATTTCCACTTCCGTGATGATACAGCTTGGCCGTGTGGAAGATAATAAGATGGTGAACATGCAACTAACGAACGATAAGTTGGTTGACCGGGGCACTAAGATGCTTATGGAACGGGTAAAGATTACCGACTACGAAAAAGCTAAAGAATTACTGCTGAAATATGGCAGTGTTAAAAAAGCTGCGGATTCTTTGGGCTGATAATTTTGTTTTTAAGAATTGCAACGTATATTGTGCCACTATTAATTCTCGTGGTACGAAGCAGTATTTATACTAACTCTTTTGTTGCGGTGACAATCACCACCGCAACTACTATTACAACGATCCCGTAACGGGATTGTACAATATCATATTACCACATGGGCAGCTTGCTGTAAGAAAACTAAATCAGTTTTCAGTTAATCACATTTTAGCATTTATTCAAAACATAAGTCATGCAGGTTTTAAAATTTGGTGGCACATCTGTTGCCAGCGCAGATAACATAAGTAAGGTGATAGGGATAGTCAGTGAATCAGTTAAAAAAGAAAAAACAGCCGTGGTGGTCTCTGCTCTTGGCGGTGTGACGGATCTCTTATTGGGAGCGGCGGCATCGGCAGCAGAAGGGAACGAATCATACAAAGAGAAGCTGGCTGTAATAGAGCAGCGTCATCTGGATACTGTTAAGCAGTTGATACCGGTTGCAAAACAAAGTCAGTACCTCAGCCTTGTTAAGAAAAGCTGTAACGAGATTGAAGACATCTGCAACGGTGTTTTTCTCCTCCGGGAACTGACCCCAAGGTCAAAAGACAGGATTGGCAGCTATGGCGAATTACTTTCTTCACAGATAATTGCGGCAGCATTTGATGCGGCAGGAGTAAACACAGAATGGAAAGATGCAAGGGAGCTGATACTGACTAACTCCGCCTTTACTGCCGCAGAAGTTGATTTTACTGTAACCAATAAGAGAATAGCAGATTATTTTGCTGCAGGTAATGCTCTTGTTGTGTTGCCGGGGTTTATAGCAGCAGATGCTGGCGGCATTACTACAACATTAGGCAGGGGTGGTTCTGACTTCACTGCGGCAATAATAGCTGCGGCTGCAGATGCTTCAGTACTGGAGATATGGACAGATGTAAGCGGGATGATGACTGCCGACCCAAGGCTTGCAAGCAATGCCCGCATCATTCCGCATATTTCTTACCAGGAAGCAATGGAACTGTCACATTTTGGGGCCAAGGTTATTTATCCGCCAACCATACAGCCGGTGATGGGCAAAAATATTCCTGTTGTAATTAAAAATACGTTTCAGCCTGAAGATGCAGGAACCGTGATACAAAACTCCTTGTCTGCAGTTGGTGGCGATATAGTTACCGGAATTTCCAGCATCAATAATATGGCACTGGTTAGTCTTGAAGGCAGTGGTATGATTGGAATTCCCGGTTTTTCAAAAAGGTTGTTTGAGGCATTAAGCAACGAAAAAATTAATGTTATCCTGATTACCCAAAGTTCTTCAGAACACTCAATTTGTGTGGGTATAGATGCCTCACTGGCTGAAAAAGCAAAGTCAGCAGTTGATGCAGTATTTGCCAATGAAATTGCCTTGCAGAAAGTAGAGCCGCTTTATGTGGAAAATGAACTCTCGATAGTTGCCCTTGTTGGCGAGAATATGAAAAGCCATACTGGTGTCAGCGGCCGCATGTTCAGTGCCATGGGTAAGAACGGCGTTAATATAAGGGCTATTGCACAAGGTTCTTCTGAAAAAAATATTTCTGCGGTTATTGCGACAAAAGATGTGAATAAAGCTATAAACGTTTTGCATGAGGAGTTCTTTGAGACTTCATACAAGCAGGTAAATCTCTTTATTACAGGCACAGGTAATGTGGGAGCAAAACTGCTCGGCCAGTTGCAACAGCAGCTTGGGTTTCTGCAAAAGCACCTGCATTTACAAGTAAATGTGACTGGTATCAGCAACAGCCGTAAAATGCTCATCAGTGAAGAGGGAGTTGATTTGACCTCATGGAAAGAGAAATTAGATGCTGGCGATACTGCCGATTTACAGCAATTTGTAAACGAAATTATCAGCCGAAATCTGCGCAATTCCATTTTTGTGGATATTACAGCAAGCGATAAAGTGGCAGCAGTGTATAACCAGTTGTTGCAGAAAAGTGTTTCAGTAGTGGCTTGCAACAAAGTGGCTGCTTCATCTGCTTACAGCAACTATAAAAAGCTTAAAGACCTGGCGAGGGAATACAATTGCCAGTTCTTATTTGAAACTAATGTTGGAGCAGGGTTACCTGTAATTGCTTCTTTAAACGACTTAATCAGCAGTGGCGATAATATCAATCGTATGCAGGCGGTATTGAGCGGCACACTCAATTTTGTATTTAATAACTATGACGGGACAAGAAAATTTGCCGATGTGGTGAAACAGGCACAGGATGAGGGATACACCGAACCGGATCCAAGGCTTGACCTGAGCGGAACAGATGTGATGCGCAAGATTATGATACTGGCCCGTGAGGCGGGACACCATATTGAGATGGAGGATATTTCCAACAACTCATTTATGCCTGAGGAATGTATGAAGGGTTCTGTGGCTGATTTCTATGGTGCAATGGAAAAACATGAGAACCACTTTAAGAAATTGTTTGAAGCCGCGGATACAGCAGGATGTAAGCTTAAATTCGTGGCATCATTTGATAACGGTAAAGCATCAGTTGGGTTGCAGCATATCGATCCTAAGCATGACCTGTACCATTTGTATGGGAAAGACAATGTGGTGCTATTCTATACCGACAGGTATAAAGAACAGCCAATGGTGGTAAAAGGCGCCGGGGCAGGGGCAGAAGTAACCGCAAGTGGTGTATTTGCAGATATTATCAGGGCAAGTAAAAAATAAGGATGAAAAAGGTAGTTGTAAAATCACCAGGCACAGTAGCCAATCTTGTTTGCGGGTTCGACATTCTGGGGCTTGCACTAAACGAGCCATCCGATATAATGGAACTGTCGTTGCTTGATGAACCAAAAGTCATCATACACAGCAGGGATAGTTTTAACTTACCTACTGAACCGGAAAAGAATGTGGCAGGCGTTGTGTTGCTGTCTGTAATGGAAAAGATAGGAAAGAATATAGGGTTTGAACTTACTGTTGAAAAACACATCAAACCCGGAAGCGGAATTGGTTCCAGTGCAGCCAGTGCTGCCGGAGCTGCAGTGGCTGCAAATCACTTGTTGGGAAATATTTTCTCGAATGATGAAGTGGTGCAGTTTGCAATGAACGGTGAGAAACTTGCATCCGGAGTAAAACATGCAGATAATATTGCACCCTGCATTCTCGGAGGCATCAGTCTCATCCGTGCCATTCATCCGCTGGATATTGTTTCTATACCATCGCCTGATTTGTATGTAACAGTCATTCATCCGCAAATTGAAGTACGGACATCCGATGCAAGACAAATACTAAAACAGCAGGTGTTATTAAAAGATGCGATAAAACAGTGGGGAAATATTGCCGGTCTGGTAACTGGTTTTATGAAGAATGATTACGACCTGATTGGCCGTTCGCTGGAAGATGTGATAATTGAACCCGTCCGCAGCATTCTGATTCCCGGTTTTGATGAAGTGAAAAAGAAATGTAAAGAAGCCGGAGCATTAGGAGGAGGTATATCAGGTTCAGGACCTTCCGTCTTCATGCTTAGCAAGGATGAGCCAACAGCAAGAGCAGTTGAAACCGAAATGAAAGAGGTGTATGCAAGAATTGGGATAGACTATCATACCTATGTGACAACGATTAACAAAAAGGGTGTGGAGGTAGTTTAGACGGCATAAGAAATAAATCAATATTCAATAATCAATATTCAATTCTTAGTGAAGTATTACAGTACTAATAAGCAATCATCACTTACAAGTTTTAAAGAAGCTACTATACTGGGACAGGCTCCTGACCGGGGCTTGTTTTTTCCGGAGCGGATACCTCAGGTTGATAAGGGGCTTATTGTGAAAATCAGTGACTTTTCTGATGAAGAAATAGCTTACCGGGTTATAGCACCTTATGTAGGAAGCGAGATTCCGGAGGAGAAACTAAGGCAGATAGTCAGCAAAACGGTAAACTTTCCAATTCCCTTGATTCAGGTAAATGATAGTATTTTTTCACTGGAATTATTTCATGGCCCCACACTGGCTTTTAAGGATATTGGAGCAAGGTTTATGAGCCGTTGTCTTGGCTACTTTGTAAAAGATGATTCACGGAAAGTTACGGTGCTTGTGGCCACATCAGGCGATACAGGCGGGGCCGTTGCTAATGGTTTTTATAATGTGGATGGAGTGGAAGTGGTGATTCTGTATCCGTCCGGCAAAGTAAGCCCTGTACAGGAAAAACAACTGACAACGCTGGGCAATAATATTCATGCCCTGGAGGTGACCGGCACTTTTGATAATTGCCAGCAAATGGTAAAGCAGGCTTTTGCCGACAAGGAACTTACACAAAAGAAATTTCTGACTTCAGCTAATTCTATCAATGTGGCAAGATGGCTGCCACAGCAATTTTATTATTTCTTTGCATATAAACAATGGCTTGAGAAAGACAGTCCTCTTGTAATTTCGGTTCCCAGTGGAAATTTTGGAAATATCTGTGCCGGCATTTTGGCCATGCAATCCGGGTTGCCAGTAGATCATTTTATCGCCGCCTGCAATGTAAATGATATTGTAAGCGATTATTTAGAAACGCAGGAACTTAAACCAAGACAGGCAGTTGCTACTCTCAGCAATGCAATGGATGTGGGGAATCCCAGCAATTTTGTAAGGATACTGGAAATATTCCAACATCAGTTTCCTGCGCTGAAAAGTAAACTCTCTTCTTTTTCGATTACTGATGCAGAAACTGAGTCTGTAATCGATGAAGTGTTTAAAAAGTATCAATACACATTAGACCCGCATGGGGCTGTGGGCTACCTGGCTTTGCAGCGTTACCTCGCCGAACATTCAAATGCTAAAGGCATTTTTCTCGAAACTGCACACCCGGTTAAATTTCCTGAAGCGGTGGAACGGGCAACCGGACAGAAGATAAAATTGCCTGAACATATTTCTGAAATTATGGACAGGGAAAAGATTAGTACCGTAATTAGTCCGGAATATGAAGCGCTGAGAAATTTCTTGCTGGAAACGTTGTAAACAGTCACGGATAATTTTTCTGCTATTCCTGTTTATACTTATTGGGAGAAAGACCCGTTTGTTTCTTAAAAAATTTACTGAAAGCTGCAACTGAACTGTAGTTCAGCTCATTGCTTACCATGCTTATGTTATAATCAGGATTTTTGAGCAGCAGTTTAGCTTCATGTATCAGCAGTTCAGCCAGTATTGTACCCGGGGTTTTCCCTGAGATGTCTTTGCAAACCTGTATCAGATACCTTTCGCTGATACATAGCTTTTGTGAATAAAAATCGAGGTCTTTATGTGCTTGCGAATACTGCTGTGCCAGCTTCATGAACTTTATATATAACTCTTCTTCCCTGCTCATTGCCTTTTTGCCGGACAGGTTGAGATGCTTGAAGTACATCTCTGCTGTTTCAAAAAGGAGGTTAAAAACAAGACTTTGTATTATCTGGTGCTGAAATATTTTTTCCTGTTTTGAACTGTCGTGAATTTCATCAAGTTTTGATTTCAATAACAAAGCTTCATCAGTATGAAGCCTTAAATGTGCGATAGTGTCAAAACTGAAGAAGCCAAGTTGCTCCAGCTGGCGGGCATCCAGGATATTTTTCAACAGAAAACTCTTTTCAAAAATCAGCACTTTGGCTTTAAAGTCTTTGCTGTGTTTTTTCAGCAGCAATATGGTGGAAGGAATGGCAGCAAAAAATGAATTCTTTTCAATTCGAACCTCTGTATTATTAACCATTATTACTGCCGACCCTGCCGTGCAGATTGTATAAACATAAAAATCGGCCCTGAAACTTTCTTCAGGAGAAAGCTGTATTCCTGCACCCCTCGATACAAAGTAGGGTTTATAAGTGTCTTCCTGTCCGAATAGCTGCAGGACTGTTCTTATATTTTTTCCGGAGTTGGACAAATATGATGAAGTTTTTGCAAAATTATCATTTGAAATCATAGCCTGTCTGTTTTGTTTCAAATAATGGTATTATACTGCTGTTAACCGGTTCTGTTTTCTGTTAGCTTTTATGATTTTTATCTTAATGATCAAAGCCAGTAGAACCATACAGGTAACAGCCATAATGCTCAAGGCTTTTAGCTGCGGGTAAATGTCTGCAAGGGTGCCGTGATAAATTCCGATTTTACGGAATGCCTGAAGAAAATGGGTAACAGGTATCATATTGGCAATCTGCTGAATGAGGACCGGCATTCCTTCTAATGGCCACGTATAGCCGCTCAAAAGAAAAGAAGGAGTGGCTACTACCATTAACACTTCTGTTGCCTTTAGCTGGTTGGGAATGATGATTGAAACCAGCATTGCTATAAACATGCAGGCAAGACTGAATACCGTTACCAGTACGATCATCTCTTTTCTAAAAACAGGCATATCAATTTTGTAGAACAAAAAGAAACAGCCAACCATCAGCCAGACAATTGAAGTTAGTATGGTAAACGGAATGCCTTTAAGAAGTATGTGATAAACAGCAGATTTATTTTTCAAGGCAAGCTTTTTGAAATAACCATCCTCAAGGTCACGGGCAAATACAAGTCCAAGCCCAAGGAAAATGATTTGCTGCATCACTGTTCCCAATACTCCCGGAAACATTAGCTCCAGATAATTTCCTGACGGATTGTAGAACCTTGTATAGGTAGCCCGGAAAGGCTCAAAACGTTGCCTGGCAGTATTGTCATCCATGCCGCCTTTTTTCAGGGATTCTATTTCAATGCCGGCATTAAGTGTTCCTAATACAGTTTGTATTGCCCTTGATGCAAAATTGGCGGTAACTAAATTGGCAGTATTCACATCTATCAATATTTCAGGATATTTTTTTTGCAGAATTGCAGATTCAAAGTTCTCGGGAATCGATATCACTGCGATATACTCTTTTGATGGCATCTCCGCTGCAATATTTCCGGCTTCAAACTGAACTTTGGCAACACGGATAGTCTCGTTGTCGTTAAGGGCATCAATAATTTTGCTGCTCATTGCTGAATGGTCCTCGTCAATAATAACAACCGGCAATTCAGTCAATTTCCCTTTTTTATAGATGTTGGCTGATAAAACGCCATAGAGCAGGGGAGCTGCAAAAAAAATCAGCATTACTACGGGGTTAGAGAATATCCGTGCAAATTCTGTCTTAATATGTGTAATGAAGTTCTTCATTTTTACCGGCTTTACTTTTCAAGGAATACAGTTGTGTTATTATAGAGGCCCTGTGCATCAGCCGGGTTAGCTGGTGATATCTTCATCTCGAAAAAGCTTTCTCCCACTTCCCTGTTGGGAGCAACACTTGTATTGTCTGCATACTTTGGCAATGGCGATACCGATTTTATTATAGCACTGATTACCCTGTTGTCGCCGGTACTTTTTATCACAACCTGTTGTCCGGTTTTATACCTGTTAATTTCTTTCTCATTGATTGTAAATCTGAAAAAGGTACTTCCTGTAGCTTCGCCATTGAAAAGTGAATAACCGGGCAGTGCCAGTTCTCCTTCTTTCAATGTTATGCTCTCAATAACCATATCGGCAGGAGCGATAAGAAAACGTTCAGTGGCAGCGGTAAGCACCTCATTTTTTGCTCCCAATGCCCTCGTCAGCTGTCCTTTGGCACTTCTGATAGTTTCGGGTCTTGTTCCGTTGATGATTTCTTTTTGTTTTGCCTTAACCGCATTTACCTGTGCCACTGCCGAATTATATTTTGATTTCACTTCATCATATTGCTGTGCAGGCACAAGCGAATCATTAAACATATTCTGAATCCTGCTGAATGATTTTTCCGCAAGGTCAAGCTGGGCATTGGCAGCATCAAGCTGGCTCTGTATTTGCTGCAGTTGCTCAGTAGTGGCACCATTAACAGCAAGTTCTAACTGACCTTCTGCACTGAGCAATGCACCGCTGACCTGTTCCATTTTGGCATTTAATTCCGGAATGCTGATGATGGCCAGCGTATCTCCTTTCTGTACAGTCTGCCCTTCGCTTACAAATATCTTTTCAATTCTTCCCCCGATTTTCGGTGCTACGGCAATGCTTTCAATCTTTACTTTACCCTGTGGCAGTAATGCTTCAGTATTCTTTTTTTCAGAATTACATGCAGTAAGCAGCAGCATTGCTATGAAAGCAGTCAGGATGTTTACATTATTAGTCATCTTATTTTATTTTAAATCTTTTAAAAGGGTTCCGTTTATTTCTGCTGCCTGCAGTGCAGCTTTTCTTTGTTCATAAATGCTCTGCTGCATTTCAAACCTGGCTTTTTCAACATCGGTAAGTGCATTCAGCAGTTCGGTAATTGTAGTAAGACCATTCAGATATTGCTTACTTACAAATTCATAAGTACTCCGGGCAAGATCAGCTTCCGTCTTTTTGAGAATTATTTTCTGAGAGGCAACCCTGTAATCTTCCAATGCCTTTTTGTAACCCAGTTCAAAAAGTTCAGCAGCTGATTTTTTCTGAACTTCAAGTGACTTTCTTTCAAGGGCAATTTTCTTAGCATTGTTTTTTGCAGTTAGCCCGTCAAAAACATTCCACTGCAGCCTTACTCCGGCGTACCATTTCGGATCGAAAAGTGATAAGTCTTTTTTTCTTGTTTCATATTGACCAAAAAGTGCCACTTTAGGTATGTAATCTGTTAATTCAGCTTTTTCTTTATACCTGAGTGCCGATATTCCTTCATTCAATGCTTTTATCTCAGGTCTTACTTCCATCCTGACTGCGGTATCAATCAATGCCTGTACAAGCTGCGGTTCCAGTTGCATAAAGTCTTCTGACGGAATTCCGGTAAGCTGGTTCATTTTATAACTGAGTAGTCTTTTTGCACTTTCATTTTCCACCTTTTTGAGTATTAGTTTTTGTTTTGCCAGTTCAATTCTCTTTCTTTCTAAGGGAGTGGCAAGCCCGTTTTTGATGGCACCTTCCACAAACCGTGTTTGTTCGTCTAATATTTTTTCAGAACTGCTTATGATTACATCTGAAGCATGGAGCAATGCCGTTTTATCATAAACATCAGAAATCTCCAAAAAGAGTTTGGTGTTTTGTTTGTCGGTTAAGTAGTCTAAGCTTTTTTGCTGATGCTTCAGGGCTTTAATGCCGTTCGATACTTTAAAACCGCTGAATAAAAGCATCTGGCCGTTGACAGTTGTTTTTAAAATGTCTTTTTGCTGTATAGGACTTACTTGCTGCAATGCAATGGTTGAAGGCAATGCCGTATTAAACGGGACGCCAATTTTCTCCTTTATCAGCAGGGCCTGGCTTCCAAGCAGCAATTGTTGCAGGTTGGCCGGAAAGACAATATCATCGTTGAGGCGTGTATATGTGGCATTAAATGATACTCTCGGGAGAAAACTGTATTTAGCATTGGTTATTTCAATATTCGACTGTTGCTTTCTGATTTCATATATCTGAAGGGTGTCATTTTTTTCTGCCGCCTTTAGAAACAGCTCTTTTGTTTCCTGGTTGAAAAGCTGCCCTTTTAAAAAAAATGGCGCCAGCATTAATCCTGTTATTACAATTGTTTGTCTGAAAGAAAACATAGTTGAATTTTAGAACACAAAATTTGAAAAATGCTGAACCTGAAATTTGTCAGTAATTCAGAATGATTTGTCCAAAAATGCAGTTAAGTTGTTTTTGGGGCTTCCACTGCAGGGTTTGTTTTCTTGCTCTTGGCCTGCACAATCAGGTTGTTTATCTTTGGCTATGCAGGATATTGAACCCTTTTACAACTGGAGGCACATGTACATAAGTGAAGAGGACAGCAGGTCGCCTTTCTTTGGAAGGACTTACTCAGAGTTTGAATTTTCCCAGACCGTTTACAATTATTATATCCATCCGCAATGGGATGATTTTGGCAGCAGGACGCTTTATTTAAAAACACTTATTGCTGATTATGAAGAAAAGTATGCCATAATTGAACTGATAGGAGAGTGGAATGATGCGATTGAAAACGACATTATGGAACTGAAACGGGAAGTACTGGAGAAATTTATGTATGAAGGCATATATAAATTTATAATTATCGGTGAAAATGTGCTGAACTTTCACAGCGACGGGAAAGATTATTACGAAGAACTTTATGAGGAAGTAAGCGATGAAAATGGCTGGGTGGTGTGCCTGAATATGCCAGGGCAAACCCAGTATGATTTTAAGAATGCAAAACTGAACCGGTATATCGAACTGATGCAATTAGATAACTGGCGAACATATAAGCCATATCATTTGTTTAAAAAAATTGATGAAGAGTTGTTGCATCGGTTGCCTGCTTAAATTGGGTGATGATAGTCACCCAAAAACTTTTGCAGATTTTTAGTCTGCGGACACTATTTTTGCACAAATCTGATTACAACTTCACTAAGAATATAGCTTATGAAATGGTCTGAATTGTTTACTTCTTCGGTTGGGAAAAAATGGATAATGGCGCTGACTGGTTTATTTCTCATCCTGTTTCTTATTGTACATGTTGGTTTAAATGCCACTATCTGGGCAATGGACGACGGAAAAATGTTTGAAGCCGGTGCTCATTTTATGGGCAATAACATTATTCCCCGCATACTTGAAATAGGACTTTTTGTTGGCTTCATCCTGCATATTGTTCAGGGCCTGATGCTGGAACTTCAAAACCGTAATAAACGTAAACAGGGTTATAAGGTTGCTATGGGCAACAAAGGCAGTAAATGGTACAGCCGTAGTATGGGAATATTGGGAAGCCTGATTCTTATTTTTCTCGTTGTTCACCTGGCCGACTTCTGGATTCCTAACCGCAGCAACCAGGGGTGGCTGCTGGGCGAAGAAATCAGCCTGTATGATAAGATGTATGAAGTGTTTCAGTATGAGTGGGTGGTTATTCTGTACATCGTCGGTTGTATTTCACTGGCATGGCACCTGATGCATGGTTTCCAGAGTGCCTTCAGAACATTTGGCGTAAGCAATAAGCGGTATTTGTCAATATTGAATTGCATCGGTATCGGGTTTTCTGTAATTGTGCCTTTGACATTCATAATGATGCCACTGAGCTTTTATTTTGGATGGGTGTAATGTAACCGGACGATGATAAACAAAAAATATTATATCAATAAGTAATCAGCAGTATATGTTAGATTCAAAAATTCCATCGGGGCCTTTAGAACAGAAATGGACAGAGTATAAGGGACATGCGAAACTGGTGAACCCGGCAAATAAGCGTAAACTGGAAGTGATAGTGGTGGGTACTGGTTTGGCAGGTGCTTCTGCCGCCGCTTCTTTGGGTGAGTTGGGTTATAAGGTGAAAGCTTTCTGTTTTCAGGATTCTCCCCGCAGGGCACACTCTATAGCAGCACAGGGTGGTATAAATGCAGCTAAAAACTATCAGAACGATGGTGACTCTATATTCCGGCTGTTTTATGATACAGTAAAAGGTGGTGACTACCGTGCAAGAGAAGCTAATGTTCACCGTCTGGCAGAAGTTAGTGTAACTATTATTGACCAGTGTGTGGCACAAGGGGTCCCTTTTGCAAGAGATTATGGCGGATTGCTGAATAACCGTTCTTTCGGCGGTACACAGGTACAAAGAACTTTTTATGCTGCCGGTCAAACAGGTCAGCAGTTATTAATAGGTGCTTACCAGGCACAGGAACGCCAGATTGCTTTGGGAAATGTTGTTCAGTATTCCCGTCACGAGATGCTGGATGTGGTGGTGATTGATGGGAAAGCAAGAGGCATTATTGCCCGTAATCTTGTTACAGGCGAACTGGAGAAACATTTTGGACATGCAGTATTGCTTTGTACCGGCGGATACGGAAACGTATTTTATCTCTCTACAAATGCAATGGGAAGCAATGTAACTGCTATATGGAAAGCACATAAAAAAGGGGCATTTTTTGGAAACCCTTGCTTTACACAAATTCACCCAACTTGTATTCCTGTAAGCGGCGACCATCAGAGCAAATTGACGCTGATGTCAGAATCGCTGAGAAATGATGGTCGTATCTGGGTGCCAAAACAACAAGGTGATAAACGTAAGGCAAATGATATTCCTGAAGAAGAAAGAGATTATTACTTAGAAAGAAGATACCCGGCTTTTGGTAACCTGGTTCCCCGTGATGTGGCTTCAAGGGCAGCAAAAGAAAGATGTGATGCGGGGTATGGAGTGGGCACTACCGGGCAGGCCGTTTATCTTGACTTTAAACACAACCTGATAAATAAATATGGAAGAACCGAGGCGAATAAACTCGGTATTGAGAATCCTGACATTGAAACACTGATTCGTCTTGGTAAGGAAGTAGTAAAGGAAGAATATGGCAACCTGTTTGATATGTATGAAAAAATAACAGGAGAGAACCCATACGAAGTACCCATGCGGATTTATCCTGCTGTACACTACACCATGGGTGGCCTGTGGGTGGATTATGAACTGATGACAAATGTAAAAGGACTGTACTGTTTGGGTGAAGCCAACTTCAGCGATCATGGTGCTAACCGCCTTGGTGCATCGGCATTGATGCAGGGCCTTGCGGATGGTTACTTTGTAATTCCATATACAATTGGAAACTACCTCGCTGATGAAATAGCTACAAAGCCAATCCCAACCGACCATCCTGCATTTGTTGAAACAGAAAAAGAAGTAGCAGACCGGATTGAATTCCTGGTGAACATAAAAGGAAAGCAAACCGTTGAAAGTTTTCATAAGCGACTCGGAAAAATTATGTGGGAGAAATGTGGTATGGCCCGCAACGAGCAGGGATTGAGAGAAGCGATTGAGGAAATACGGCAACTGCGTAAAGAATTCTGGAGTGATGTAAAAATTCCTGGTGGCATTAAGGAACTGAACCCTGAACTGGATAAGGCAAACCGTGTGGCCGACTTTATGGAGCTGGGCGAACTGATGTGTATTGATGCGCTGAACAGGAATGAAAGTTGTGGCGGCCATTTCCGTGAAGAAAGTCAGACAGAAGAAGGCGAAGCCAAACGGGATGATGCCAATTATTCGTATGTTTCTGTATGGGAATACACAGGCAAAAGCACATGGGAATTACATAAAGAAGAGTTGAATTTTGAAGTGGCGAAACCGACACAAAGAAGCTATAAATAATACTACTAACAGACAATAGAAATTCTTATATGGAGCATTATACAATGAATTTAACCCTGAAAGTGTGGCGTCAGAAAAACAGTGCCGAAAGGGGTAGTTTTGAAACTTATCATGTAAAAGATATTTCTTCGGAAATGGCCTTCCTGGAGATGATTGATGTGCTGAACGAAGAACTCATCCGTGAAGGCAAAGACCCGATAGCATTCGACCACGACTGCCGTGAAGGTATCTGTGGTATGTGTTCAATGTATATTGATGGCCGTCCGCACGGACCATGGGAAAAGAATACAGTTTGCCAACTGCACATGCGGGCATACAAGGATGGCGATACCATTGTTATTGAACCATGGAGAGCAAATGCCTTCCCGGTACTGAAAGACCTGATGGTTGACCGTTCTTCATTCGACCGTATTATCCAGGCTGGTGGTTATATCTCTGTAAACACCGGCAGCCCGGTTGATGCCAATGCTATTCCTGTTAACAAGGATATGGCTGATGCCGCCTTTGCTGCTGCTGCCTGTATCGGTTGCGGTGCCTGTGTAGCTGCCTGTAAGAACTCTTCGGCGATGCTCTTCCTGTCGGCCAAAGTAACACACCTTGCCTTATTACCACAAGGTCATCCTGAAAGAAAGTCAAGGGCTATGAATATGGTGGCACAGATGGACAAAGAAGGTTTTGGGGCCTGTACCAACACTGGTGCCTGCGAAGCTGTTTGCCCCAAAGGCATTTCTATCGAAAATATTGCCCGTTTGAACAGGGAATACCTGATGGCCGGGCTGAGTGCTGAATAATAGTAAAATAAGATAGTGAATGGAGTTCTGTGAGGGACTCCATTTTTTATTGTATCAGCATCACTGTTCCTTTTTTCTCAATCAGTTTACCGGCTTCATCTGCAGCTTTCAGTATCCAGATATAAACGCCGCTGTCGTTTACAATCCCGTTTTGTTTTCCATTCCAGCCTTCACCGGTCGTTGCAGTTGTGTAAACCCGTTGTCCCCAGCGGTTATAAACACTGAATTCTTTTAATGTAAATTTTTTACCAATTAGGGGGATCAGTAAATCATTTTTGCCATCATTGTTAGGTGTAAAGCCGGTTGGTACATAAACATCATCCAGTTCCATTACTGTAACCTTAACTGTTTTCTCAACAAAACACCCGATGTTGTTAGAGATTTTTACTTTGTAGGTTGTGGTCGCAGTTGGCGAGGCTTTCGGATTTGAAATACGGGAATAATTCAGGCCGGCTGCTGGTGTCCATTCGTAAATAGTACCGGGGCCAGATGCAAATAGCTGGACTTTTTGGCCCGAAAAGATTGTCTGGTCCGGGCTTATTGTAACTGCACCGCTCAGATTGCCCATACTAACCGGAACAGTAACTGAATCTTCAAAACAGGCTGTTGAGTTTTTAAGCTTCAGTTTTACGTTATATGTTCCTGGAATTGTATAGATATGTTTCGGGTTAAACTCCATTGAAGTGGTGCCATCGTCAAAGTCCCAAATGTATTTTCTTGATGCATTTGTATCAACAGGGTTATCGATCTCAAAGCGAATGTACCCCGAATCACAACCGCCAAAAAAGCGGAAAACAGGTTTAGCACTGCTTCCTATTGCATCAATGTACTTTTCAATTGTTTTACTTACCTGTTGGCAATTCTTCATATAAGAGATGCTTAGCCTTACAATAACAGGTGTACTAAGTGCTCCATATGAATGAACTGGGTTTTGGAGGTTTGAAAATGAGCCATCACCAAAATCCCAGCTCCATGTAACAGAATTTGTAGTATTGGCTAACCCATTGAATTGAATTATTCCATTGCAACTGTCAGTAATTTGGAAAGTGAAGTTATTCAGCGGGTCAAAAGAAATATCATTCACACAGTTTGGCAGCCCAAGTTTAGAGGCACCATTCAGCCTTAGTTTATCTGTTCTGAAATTGCAGGCTGCACCATCATTATCAGGGTTATCAATTACATCAAGTGTATTTCCCTGAGAACTCAGATAAATCTTTTCATCAGGCGCAAGTTGCATTCCATAAACACTCTGTGAGGTCGAAACTTCAATTAAGGAATTGGAAATCTGGCTTGCATCAGGAAGTTTACACTTTATCTGGGCTATTCCTTGTCCTGATGACAGATACAGGTTGCCGGAGTTTGGTGAAAATTCACAACTTATATAATGCTTTCCAGGGGTGACTATTTTTTTTGCATTGTCTATAACACCAGAACTGGTATTGAAATCAAAGATTTGAATGAAATTATGTGTCGAACCTCCGATTGGAATATCAAAATCAGGAAAATGAGTTTCGCATAGCTGTTTCCCGTCAGGGCTGAATTTTAAAACACCAACATAGATTGTTTCATATTGATTGAGCACTTCTCCTGCAACTGAAACGATTTCTGAAGTGTTCAGTCCGTTGCAATCAATGAGCCATGAGCGAAAAGTATTTGAGTTTTTGTCAGTAGTAACCACCCATACATCTGTCCCGTTTGAATGACGGCATGCCGCAAGCCTTTCTGTTCCCGAGGCTGATAAGACATTATTTTTCGACAGTACAGTTCCTTTTCCGTTGTCGCCTGTCATGTCTATTGTTGTGTACCTGTGCCCGTTTACAAATGAGTTCTCATACGCATCGGAGGTAAATATGTAATAAAAATTTTTGTTGCCGGGGTGTTGCACTATTATACTTGACTGAAAAGCAGAAATATGTCCTCCAATATGATCCCCGTTTACCATCACCTGGTGTTCTTTGTTGAATACAGTCACCCCGTTTGTATAAAACAGCAGGTTACCAAGGTCATCGCAGATACTGCTGCAACCTTCGTCTGCAACCATTGCACTGTTATTAAGCGGAGAAGGAATGGATGTTCCCGGAGCCGGCTGCATTCTAAAATCAAGTCCGGCTTTGTCACCAAAATACCAGATTCTGTTTTGTTGTGCCAGCAGGAAGTGATGTGATACCGATATCAGGTTAACGAATATCAGTACTATGCAATATTTTAAGAAGGAAGTGCTCAAAAAAAAAGTTTGCCAAATTTCACTCTTTTTTATCTAATTAACAGGCTTGTATAAATTATATACAATAAAAACAGGGATTTTTGCGATTTTTAACTAAACTCACTGCATTTGAGTTTATTATACAGAAAAATACTTCTTTTTTCAGCCGTCCTGCTTTCACTTCAAAGCGGGGCGCAGCTCATTGGTAATGCACCAAATGGATCTTCCCTGCGGGTAAAAATGCTGAGGTCGGATACCAGCATTGTCCGCATCGATACATTGAGCATTGTTCCAAACACTTTTCATGTAAGGAATATTTCAAGATCAGATTACAGAATAGATGAAGCAAAAGCAACACTGTACTGGCTGAAGAAACCGTTGGCAGACAGTTTTACAGTTGAATACCGTGTGTTCCCATTTAATTTTTATGCTGCAAAGCAACGCTTCAGTTACGACAGTGTGATGAACCGCTTCTATTCAAAACCTTTTGTTTTCAACAACGGGGCTTTTGCACAGCAGAAAGGGGCTTTCGATTTTGGAACTATCAAGGCGGAAGGAAGCCTGGGCCGACAAATTGGTTTTGGTAACAGCCAGGATGCGGTGCTTAACTCTACCTTAAACCTGCAGCTAAGTGGTATGCTGGGCGACAGTATCGAATTGCTGGCGGCGATAACGGATAACAACATTCCGGTGCAGCCCGATGGAAACACACAGCAGCTAAATGAATTTGACCAGATATATCTGCAGTTTAAGAAAAAAGGATGGCAGCTTAACCTGGGCGATATAGACATACGGCAAAACCAAGGTTATTTTCTCAATTTCTATAAAAGGCTGCAGGGGGTATCATTCCAGTCAGAGAATAGATTGTCGAAAACTGTTAATTCAAAAACACTTGTCAGCGGTTCTGTGGCCAAAGGAAAATTTGCCAGGCAAATTCTCGAACCACAGGAAGGCAACCAGGGGCCATACCGGCTGCGGGGACCTAACGGCGAGTTTTTCTTTGTTGTTCTGGCCAATACAGAACGGGTCTTTTATGATGGCGAATTGCTGCAGCGGGGCGAGGACCAGGATTATGTTATCAATTACAATACCGCAGAAATTACATTCACCCCGAAGCGGATGATAACAAAAGACAGCCGGATACAGGTGGAGTTTGAATTTGCCGAAAGAAATTATCTGAATGCCAATCTTTACCTGTCGCAGGAACTGGAGATAAATAAAAAACTAAAAATAAGGCTGGGAGCCTTTAACAATGGTGATGCCAAAAACTCGCAGATCAACCAGACGCTGGATGATAAGCAAAAACAATTTCTGGCTGACCTGGGCGACAGTACCCAGCGGGCATTCTATCCTTCTGCCTATATCGACACCTTTGCAGCAGATAAAATTTTGTATGAGAAGATTTACATCGGCCTCGACTCATTCTACCAGTATTCAACCAACCCATTGACAGCAAAATACAACCTGTCATTTGTAAATGTGCAGCAGGGCAATGGCAACTATACTCCTGATTTTAACGGGGCAAACGGTAAAGTATATAAGTATGTGGCACCGGTAGCAGGAGTTAAACAAGGAAGCTACGAACCTGTGCAGATACTGGTGGCCCCCAAGAATCAGCAGGTGGTCAGCCTGGGAATGGATTACAACATCAGTAAAGGAACTGTACTGAAAGCAGAACTGGCCACCAGCAATTACGACGCAAATACATTCTCTAAAAAAGATAACGGCGACGACAGGGGCTGGGCTGCCAAACTGCAACTGAACAATGAAAAACTATTAAGGCAAACAAAACAGTTAATGCTGACTTCGTTTATCGATTATGAAGTAACGCAACAAAAATTCAGACCACTGGAAAGGCTGAGAAGTGTGGAGTTCAGCCGTGACTGGGGATTGCAGATGAACGCAACTACGGCCACTGCTGTGGATGAAAACATCCTGAAAGCAGGTGTTGGTTTAAAACAGGGAAGCAATCATACAATCAATTACCAGTTTATCAATTATCACCGAAGTGATGATTATAATGGCTTTCAGAATGGCATAACACATACTTCAGCCTGGAAGGGATGGCAACTCAGCAACCAGTTTGTTATCACCAATTTCAACGGGGCAATGGATAAAGGCATTTTCATCCGGCCAACTGTTGATATCAACAGAACATTGAAGAAACTTGACAACTGGCGCATCGGGTTTAAGTATGCCATGGAACAAAATGCGGCGAAGAACAAGGCCGCTGATACGCTTACACCGCTTGCCTTTTCTTTCGATTCATATTCGGCTTACCTGCGTTCAGATGAAAGCAAAAAGAATAAATACGGACTTACTTTCTTTACCCGTTCCGACAAGTATCCTGTAAGCAAAAGTTTTATAAGGGCAGACAGGAGCCTTAACCTCAACCTGCAAACATCACTGGAAGGTAATCTGCACCGGCAGTTATTTCTGAATGCCACTTTCCGGAAATTACAGGTGCTGGATGCAGCAGTGTCAAAACAAAAAGCAGACGAAACCATACTGGGCAGGGCCGAATACCTGATGAACGAATGGAAAGGCCTGTTATCGGGAAACGTATTGTATGAAGTGGGGGCAGGGCAGGAGCAACGCCGTGATTTCGCCTATCTTGAAGTACCCGCCGGCCAGGGTGAATATGCCTGGATTGATTACAACAGTGATGGTGTGCAGCAACTGAATGAATTTGAAAGGGCGGCCTTTCCTGACCAGGCTAAGTTCATCAGGATATTCACACCTACGAACGATTTTATTAAAGCGAATTACATCACTTTCAATTACAGGCTGGATATAAACCCTAAGGCGGTAATGAAACAAAGCGGTCTCAAAGGGTTTAAGAAAATCATCAGCCGGATAAATCTTCTTACTTCGTTTCAGACTAATAAAAAGTCTGTAGCCAAAGGAAACTTTGAATTCAATCCTTTTAAGTATGGCGTGGCTGATACTGCTTTGATTACACTCTCCACCACCATACTGAATACTTTTTCTTTTAACCGGTTCAACAGCAAATGGGGCGTTGATTTCAGTAACTACAGAAGTACAGGAAAATCATTACTTACTTATGGTTACGAAAGCCGCAAGATAAATGACTGGACGATGAAATGGCGCTGGAATATTGGCAGGTCAGTTTCTCTTTCGCTGAATGCAAAGAAAGGAATGAACGGTTTGTACACTCCACAGTTTGCCAACCGGAATTTTGAACTGACCGTTTACAATGCAGAGCCATTTGTAACATTCATCAGGGGAACAAATTTCAGGGTGGTTACCGGGTATAAGTTTGAAACAAAGAAAAATAAACCGGAGTACGGCAGTGAGAAGGCGGTTTCTCATTCGTTGAATGTGGAGTCAAAATACAATATTCTCCAGAACAGTTCTGTTACCGGGAAGTTTACCTTAAACAGTATTGATTTTGATTTCCCGTCAAATACAACGGTGGGGTATATCATGCTCGACGGGTTACTGCCTGGTAAGAATTATCTCTGGTCGCTGACGCTTAATAAACGGTTGCTGAATAATCTCGAACTGACACTACAGTATGATGGCCGAAAAGCAGGTACGGCAAAAACAGTTCATGTAGGCAGGGCAGGAATAACAGCTTTGTTTTAGTGCCAATATTCTGTTTCCTTTTAATGAATTACAGGGATAGTATTTGCGTGAGGCTATTAAAATCTGTCATACACTTTTCCGAAAAATCCATGCAAATCACTGAATCGTGGTTCTACACATTAAACCTGAAGTGCATCACATCGCCATCCTTCACAATGTATTCTTTGCCTTCAATTTTAAGTTTACCATGTTCACGGCAGGCTGCTTCTGAACCATATTTGATATAGTCTTCGTAAGCAATCACCTCAGCCTTAATAAAGCCCCTTTCAAAGTCAGTATGGATAACACTGGCAGCCTGTGGTGCTCTCCATCCTTCGTGTATAGTCCATGCCCTTACTTCCTGTACACCGGCGGTGAAGTATGTATAAAGGTTCAGCAGCCTGTAGGCAGAGTGGATAAGCCTGTCTAGTGCGGGTTCTTCCATCTTGTATTCTTCCATGAACAGTTGCCTGTCTTCCGGGTTCTCCATTTCCTGTATCTGCGCTTCAATGTTATTATTCATGATAATCACTTCGGCTCTTTCGTTCTTCACCGCTTCTCTCAGCGCATCAGAATACTTATTACCGGTGTGCATACTGGCTTCATCCACATTGGCAACATAGAGAACTGGTTTGTCAGTCAGCAGGAATAGATCAGCGATAGCGCCTTTCTCCACAATATTCAGGTCCAGTTCACGGATGCTCTTTCCTTTTTCAAGATGCTCTTTGCATTTATGCAGCACATCAAGATCGGCTTTCAGTTTCGGGTCAGCCTTAAAAGATTTTTCGTTGCGTTGTATCTTCTTCTCCACACTTTCCAGGTCTTTCAACTGTAGTTCGGTATCAATAATTTCTTTATCGCTTACCGGGTTGATGGCTCCTTCATCCCTTAAGATGTTCTCATCTTCAAAACAACGTACCACATGGATGATGGCATCCACTTCGCGGATATTACCAAGGAACTTATTGCCCAGCCCTTCGCCCTTGCTCGCACCACGAACAAGGCCCGCAATATCCACTATCTCAATCTGCGTGGGAACGATACGTTGCGGCTGCACCAGTTCTGCCAGTTTATTAAGGCGAGGATCGGGAACATCCACCAGGCCCACGTTGGGGTCAATGGTGCAAAAACGATAATTGCTCGCCTGTGCCTTGGCACTGTTACTTACTGCGTTAAACAGGGTTGATTTACCCACATTCGGAAGTCCTACGATACCTGCCTGTAATGCCATGTGTTAAGTTTATTGTTTTGGGTTTATTGTCCGGAGTTTTCTGCAATAAACCGTTCTCTGGTTTTCTTAAAGGTCGCAAAAATAAGGGAAAATATGTGCCCGATTTGTCACCGTAACTTTCCTTATCTTTCAGCAACTATAAACAGCTCACAATAAACCATAATCAGCTATGGCACTCAGCAGAATCTGGACGGCTTTTATTCTAATTGCCTTGTTAACAGCCACCGGAAGGTTCATCTTTCAGCCGGGCAGCCAGCAACTGTTCAGCAGTATGGTGACCGGCAAGAACACCGATACCATTGCTGCCCGTTCGGTGGACTCAGCATCATTGCCAATTGCAGTACACAGCCAGTTACAGGTGCAGAAGCTGGCGGTATGGGATAAAGAAAAAGTGTATAAGGCAGGCGACAACGAATACCGGATTTTTAAACTACTGCCCGCCAATGGCATATTTGAAACCACAAAAGATGCCGTTACACTTTGTATCGGGCTAATTGGTATTATGGCACTGTTTATGGGTTTTATGAGTATAGCCGAAAGAGCAGGGGGCATCAGGTTCCTGTCAAGGATTATCGGCCCTTTTTTCTCTAAGATATTTCCGGAAGTACCAAAGAACCATCCTTCCATGGGCCACATGGTCATGAACTTTTCGGCCAACCTGATGGGGCTCGATAATGCAGCCACCCCTTTTGGCATAAAAGCCATGGAAAGCCTGCAGGAACTGAACCCTGTGAAAGAAAAAGCCACCAATGCCCAGCTGATGTTTTTGTGCCTGCATGCTTCCGGACTTACCCTGGTGCCCACCGTTATTATTGCCGACAGGGTGGCCATGAAAGCCGCACAGCCTACCAGCATTTTCATTCCTTGCATGATTGCCACTTTTGTGGCAACTATTGCAGCAATGGCTATTGTTTCTGTTAAGCAGCGTATCCGCCTGTTTCAGCCGGTAATACTCATGTGGGTGATGGGAATTACCGCTGTCATTACAGCCCTTATACTGTACATAAAAACGCTGGACGCAAAAGGGGTGCAGTTATTTTCCACCACACTCAGTAACGGTATCATCCTGCTCATATTCCTTCTGATATTGCTGGGAGCCATTTATAAGAAGACAGACATTTTCGATGCTTTTATTGAAGGGGCCAAGGGCGGTTTTGAAACAGCCATCCGCATCATTCCCTACCTCGTGGGCCTGCTCGTGGCCATCAGCCTGCTGCGAAACAGCGGTGCTTTTGAATTTGTAATGGACGGCATCAAAAGCCTCTTTGTAATGCTCAACGGGGATACCCGTATTGTAGATGCCCTGCCTACGTCTATACTAAAACCGCTCAGCGGCAGCGGTGCCAGGGCCATGATGATTGACACCATGAATGCCCACGGAACCGATTCATTTGCCGGAAACCTCGCCTCTGTTTTCCGTGGCTCGGCTGATACTACATTCTACATCGTCGCTGTTTATTTTGGTGCGGTGAGCATTAAAAATACCCGCTATGCAGTGCCCGCCATGCTGCTGGCCGATCTTGCCGGTATCATTACCGGCGTAGCCATGGCGTATATCTTCTTTGGGTAAGGGTATATAATAACCCTATTACAGTATGTACAATCTGGGGCAATAGCGGTTATTACAAATCATAAACAGCCACTCTTTTCCACCATGCCATCATATTAGAGCCAGAAACATAGGCACTTTGCAGAATATCCTGAACCGCCACCCAATAATACTTCGGGTTGACTGAAGTTCCCGGAGATACCCCGATGGTGTTTTTAAAATAAGTATAACGATATAGCCTGGAGAAATCATGCAGTAGCAGCATATCATAAATATTATCCCCCGCATTCCAATTGTATTCGGGAACTATGAAGTACTTGTATGGCCATTGGCCACCCGTTACTGTTAGTTTAATTTCAGCCATTCCGCCGGAGGTGGCTGGTTTTACCTGGTTGGGAGTGCTGAAAGACAAAGGCGGTGCCGTTATATCGTTTTTGGAACAGGAAGCTATAGCCAATACGATTATTGCGGCGGCAAAATACAGAAGAAGTGTACCGGGATTAAATATCTTTTTCATGACATAAAATATTTATTGAAAAAAGTATAAAATGCAGAAGAAGTTTCATCCGGGTACGTATTGATCATCCCATTCAATAAGTAAAGAACTAATTACATATTAAGTTACTGAAATTAATGGCCTGTCGCAAAAAAAGATTCTGCTGCTGGTATCCAATAACTATACACTGAAGGTATTTACGTTTATCATCAGCCGTGATTTCATGTTAATTTATTGGTTATCAATTGTGGCATTGCCGAGCTGTAAAGAACTAAGAATCTAAATCATTTTTTTTTAGATTGTCCGGTACTATCTTTAGTGAGTAAACGTATTTAATCATAAAATTTACTTTTATGAAAAAAGTTCTTTTGTTTATCGTAATGGCTGCTTTCATAACCATTGTGTCTCATCCCCAGGTTTCTTTTGGTTTAAAGGCCGGGGGAAACCTTTATAATTTTAATGGTGATGACGCCGGAAACTCCGAAGGCAAGATTGGCTATAATCTGGGTGGTCTGGTAACTATATCTTTCTCTAAATACTTCAGCATTCAGCCTGAATTTCTCTATTCTTCTATAAATACCAAACGAAGTGTAGGCAGCCTTGATGCTGTTACCTGTTTAAGCTACTTCGATATTCCCTTACTGTTTCTGTATAAG
Source organism: uncultured Chitinophagaceae bacterium (assembly GCA_937858715.1). Taxonomy (GTDB): domain Bacteria; phylum Bacteroidota; class Bacteroidia; order Chitinophagales; family Chitinophagaceae; genus JJ008. Next base: position 30,647 of record CALLZY010000148.1, read on the forward strand.
AGGCCTGATGGGTTTTATGCTGAAGCCGGTCCGCAGATTGGTTTTCTTACGGGTGCTAAAGTGAAGTTTAATGGAGAAACCGAGAATTATAAAGAAGCGTACAAGAGTACCAACTTCTCGCTGGGGCTGGGGTTGGGCTACCGTTTTTCTTATGGAATTGCACTGGGTGTTCGCTATTGTTACGGACTAAGTAAGATTCCTGAATCAGAACCTGCAGACATAAAATTGGGCGGCTTTCAGCTTGCTGTTTCGTATAAACTGAAAAGCATTTTGCATAAATGATTCATGCCGCACGGTACCAGGGTTGCCCGCACTGATCCTCAGGCAGACCCGGGAGGGCTGGTAATCATTGTGTCATTTACTATCTGTCGAATACCCAATGATTATGATAATCCTGTGGCCTGCCGGTGAAAACTTCGTCTGCGATAAATTCATTCTGATTGTCACCAAACTTATAGTCAACAACATTTGAGAATCCGTTTCTGTAAATTTTTGCGTGCAGGTTATTTCCCATCCATTCTAATTTGCCTTTGAAAAGTATTTTCTTTCTCCTCACTTTTCCGTCAGCAGTCATTTTTATGCTCAGTTTCTGTTTCTTGCCATTAATGATAAAATACCGGGATAATTTAAACTTATCTCCGTTCTGGGTTATTGTAAACACACCTTCTGTCAGACCCTTTGCCCAATCAGCTTCCAATTTGCTTTTCTGCAAATTAAGTTTCCAGGTGCCTGAATAATCTGGTTTTTGTGAAAGGGCCGGGGTTTGACAGGTTAAGAACCCAAGCACCGCCAGTACGAATAGTATCCTGCGTATCATAAGCGAAAGTTTAAATTATGTGTGTAAAAAGTAATGCAGATAAAAATAGAATTATATCAAGACAGGGGAGTACCATACTGACTATATTAACAAAGTATTGGCCGGGTTTGGCTGCACGGCTAATAACTGAGCAGTTGTTCTCCTTTTCCTTAATAAGACTTTCAAATTGTTTCCAATTTCCACCTTCTTAAATAATTCACCTACCTTCACCGTAACTGCATTTTATTAATGCTCCCCTGTTTTATCCCAGCCTTATCTGAAAGCAGTTATTATCAAACAAAAAAAAATTATTGCATGGCAGAATCCTGGAACAAAAAAGAAAGAGAAAAGAAGAAACAAAAAGAAAAAAAAGACAAAGCGGACAAGATGAAGGAGAGAAAGGAGAACGGGTCTAAAAAGAACCTGGATGATATGATGGCTTATGTAGATGAGAACGGAAATATTACTTCCACACCTCCAGATCCGAAAAAGCGTAAAGAGATAAAGGCTGATGATATTGAAATTGGCGTTGTTAATAACCGGGAGCCTGATAATGAGATGCGGACAGGAAGGGTATCATTCTTTAACCAGGGGAAGGGTTTTGGTTTTATTAAGGACAGTGTTAGCCAGGAAAGTATTTTTTTCCATGTTAACGGCCTTTCTTTTTCTATAAAAGAAAATGACAGGGTGAACTTTCGTATTGAAATGGGGCCACGGGGGCCTTCGGCTGCCGATATAGAGTTAGTTAAATAATTTTGGCTATGTTCTTTCAGTGCTTAGTATAACGTCTTAGTCGTTTCCATCGGTAATCCGGGTAAATGATATGCCGTTAAATATCCGGGTAAGGTTCATGTCTTTCCGGTTGGTCCACTCTTTTAAATTCATACTGCTTACCACCCGCCACAGGTTTTTTGATTTCAGCTCAGTATAATCCGCGGCGGCTATAAAGGTGCCGGTTACAGGCTGACGGTCTTTAAAGTATATCTGCACCTGTTCATTTTTTCTTTTCTGGTTCTCGATAAATTTTTCTACCTGTTCGCTGGTCATCCTTGTTTTTTTTCTGTAAAAAGTAAAGCCTGAATCTTCCAGGCTTTGTGGAAAGGGATTAATACTCTTTTTTAGGTCTTGCCTGGGTAACTGCAATGGGCCTGCTTTCAACCATTTTGCCGTTGAGTTCATCAATGGCTTTTTGTGCGGCAGTGTCGTCGGGCATTTCCACAAAACCAAAACCACGGCTGCGGTTAGTGTATTTGTCGGTCATCACTCTTGCTGAAGTTACTTCGCCATAACCGGTAAACAGCCCTTTTAGCAGTTCATCAGTTACAGAAAAGCTCAGGTTAGAAACATAAACTGTCATGTAATAGATTTATTAATAATAAAAGTTGAGAAAAAGCAGGTGTAAAGGGAAAAGCGTAAGCGGGAAAAAGGTTCTCTTACAAGCGCAATGACTCAATATAACCGGATGAAGGTAGTCTTTTAAGGCAACTAAGGCGGTTTTATTTATTGGGGATAGCATTTTGTGTTTAACTGCCTGGATGACAGGTTGTATAATGCTGGCTTGCATCCCTGCCTGGCACATAGCCCGGCGAAGGCGGCACGGGACGGAAAAACATTGCATATATTTGAAACCCCAGCCGAGTATATAATCGTTAAAGGCATGACGGAAAAACATTGCATATATTTGAAACCTACGTTTAGGCGTAGGATAAGGTTTATCGGGGCTGGTTTCTACCGGCCCTGATTTTTTATCAGGAGTTATTAACCTTATAGAATACACAGATTGATGCACAGGGTGAAGGAAAATTGATTGGCTGAAAAGTTAATTAGTTGATTAGTTGAAAGGAGAGGTTCCGGGTCAAGTCCGGAATGAAAGGGAGAGAGATTCCTCCTTCGTCGGAATTACAAAGTGAAGCCGGAATGATAAGGGAGAAGGTTGAAAGCCTGCCTGTCGGCAGACAGGGTTGCAGGGTTTCCTTTGTCAGGCTCTGGGTGAAAGCCCGGCATAAAAAAGCCCGGTATTACCGGGCTTTTTTATGCATAAAGGTTTTCTTGTTTAGTAGGTGGTAAACAGGGTCGAGGTTTTTGTTCCCCTGTGGCTGCCACGGTATACAAAAGTATAGTTCCTTTTTTCTGTCAGGTTTGACATGGATGCCTTATACAGAAGGTTGGTGGTACCGGTTTCCCGTACATAAAATGTATCAACACTCACCCTTGAGGCATAAGGGATATAACCTGTTACATCTGTAACTGCGATGTTGGTAAAGATGTTGGCATTTCTTGAAAAAGAGAAAACATCTACATTAGCAACTGCAGCAGGGTTGTAAATGAAATTTGCAAACCTAATACGACAGGTGGTGTCAGTGGGGGTAACAATTGTGGTTTCAACAGTCTTCTGCTTGGGGGCATTGATTGTGTCATACAAGAAGATAGTGTACCTTTTGTTTACCTGCAGGTTCTCAGCAAATGACAGCGGAACCTGGGTCGCGGTACGTAGTGTATCTCTTACAAGGAAGGCCCTTGGGCCGGGAGCTACGGCAAAACCGGTACCTGTTGTGGGGAAAACACTTCCGGAAGTCATTAGAGCACCGGTAACCTGATTGGCATCCACATAAAGATAATTTCTGGAAGCATTAACAGTGGCCACATGCACCTGCACAATGGCACTGTTGCTGAAATCACTCTGCAAAGTTATCTTTTCGTCGAAAGATTTCTGGCAGGAAATCAGCATTACTGTAAAAAGTGCTGCTGCTAACCCTGCTTTATATTTTTTAAGATAGTTCATATTAATAAGTTTGATAGTAATAAATTAGGGTTGAGAGAACCATTGCTCTTTGGTATTATAATCTAACGCCAGGCCGCCTACACTATTCAGGGCTTTGATGTTATACAGGTACTCTGAGTTGTAACGTGGCCTTGCCCTGTACACCAGCTTGCTGTTATTATTTGTAAACAGATCAATTCCTGAAGGAGGTGTGAAGTCTGTATAAACCTGGAGTCCGGTGGCCGGATCCAGATCGGTATAATGGTAACGCCTCATATCCACCCAAGTTTCGATTGTACCATATCCATACATTGCAAGATACTTCTGCAGCATGATTTGTGACCGTGTGATATTTCCGGCGGGTACAATAACAGGGCTTGCGAGGTAAGCTGCCTTTAATGCAGGAGTAATTTGTTTTGCTGTTGGCACAGAGTTGTGGTAGTCAGCTGTGCCTGAAAGAAAATCGAAACTGGCATTAATACCGTCAATATAAGCCTGTTTGGCCTGTGCTTCAAATCCGGGGCCTTTTCTCAGGTAAGCCTCTGCTTTCATAAAATGCACTTCAGCAGCAGTGATAATCGGGAAAGGAGAACCATTCCTGAAGATATAACGGCAGGAATTGTCGTTGGCCGGTGCTGTTGTGGAGATAAAAGAACCACCCCAGAAGTTCTGACATGAATCGCCCAATGGGCCTATTCCGGATCCGCCTTTGTTCATTAAAACGCCTTTATAAGTACCGTTCGGGTTTTCTCTCAGGTAGTAAGCAATCCGTGGGTCTGTTACACCCAGGAATGTAGAGTTAAGGCCAGACATCAGATTTACAACAAACCTTGACTGGCGCAGAGCACCTACATTTGCCCTGTAAGGGCCATAGAAATTAGATGTACCAGTGATACCTGTATTGGCAAATTTAGCAGTGGCATTATCTGCATTGGCTGTAATGCCCAGGTTGCAGTAATAAATAACTGAATCAGGCTGGTAAGTGCCTTTGTTTGTCAGGTGATTGAATGAACGGGCCAGTACTGTATAAACGAACTTCTTCCATTTTGTCCTGTCTCCATTATAGAAATAAGCATCGCCCAAAGCGAGGTTGGCCTGGCTTACGCCATCACCTGTGCGGTCGAGGTAGTTGAGTGCCACATGGCAAACCCTTCTTACTTCGTCATAAATATCTGGCTGAGGATCGTAGTTGAACACTAACTGTTCAGGGCGGAAAGCTTCCCTGAAGATTGCTTCTCCGTACATATTGGTAAGAGTAAGCCAGCTCCATGCACGAATGGCATAGCCAACGCCTACATAGTCCCATTTCTTTTCTTCTTCACCCCATACGATCATTTTGTTCAGGTTTTCACCCATACCAAAATAGTGCATAGCCCAAACAGAGCCCAATACATCGCTGGCCCCGGTAGCACCGCCCATCTGGTCGTATTGGTTGCCAGAGGTGTTGGTACCCCAGTTTTGAATATACCGGCCTACATACAGGCCATCATTTGCCACACCGTAAGCACTGCCTGCAGCAGCCGAGCTGCCTACAAAGTTTCCTATGATACCGGGTAGCAGAGTCTCTACCGGCACCCTTACAGTAGCATTGGGGTTCACATATGCTTCGTCAATTTTTTTGGTGCAAGAGGTTATCATCAACACCCCTGCAGCGGTAAGATATGTTAATCGGTTTATTATCTTTTTCATGTTATATCTTTTAATAAGTTAGAAGGAAGCTTTCAAACCAACATTGATTGAAATTGGTGAGGGGAGGGTGGCATAGTCGAAGCCAAATCCGCCCACACCGCTTGAACCTGCAGTATTACCATTTACAGAAGGATCAGCACCGCTGTAATTGGTTAATAAGATCAGGTCGTTACCTGTGGCAAACAGGCTGAGGCTCTTGAAGGCTTTGATGAAATTCTTATTGAAAGTATAGTTAACAGTCAGGTCTCTCAGCCTGAACCAGTTTACATCTTTTTCAATGAAAGCTTCTTCAGGCATTGCTGTTCTGTAATACGCATCATTATAAGCAGGGGTTACCACAATTGTATTCACAGTTGGTGTGGAAGTATTCTGCATGCCATCGTTCAGCACACCTTGTATCACTCTTGGTTCATACCTGTCAGCAGTTAGTTTGCTCCTTCCAATCAGTGTCAGGTACATGTTTGTACCATTGAATATGTCGCCACCCACTTTCAGGTCCCAAAGCATACTGAACCTCCAGTTTTTCCAGCGTACTGTATTGGTCCATCCCATAGTGAAATCAGGATTCCTGTCACCCCTGATAGTGAAAACGCCATCACCCACCGGTAAACCATTAGACGGATTGATCAGAATCTGACCTGCACTGTTTCTTGCATAACCAAAGGAAGTGATAGAAGTGGTAGGGCCACCTAATACAAGGCCACCGCGGGCATTACCATAAAGCCATGTATCAGCAATATAGTACTCAGCAATGTTTGAAGGCATACCCACTACTTTATTGTACATCTTGTTAAAATTCATCCTCATGTTCCATGTCAGGTCTTTTGCCTTCACCATGTCATAGTCAACAGAAATTTCAACACCCCTGTTCCTTGTGCTGGCAGCATTTTGTGTATTCAATACGTAGCCAGTACCGTAGCTTAACCTCATGTTCTGAATGATCTGGCCCTTATTCAATGTATTGTAGTAGGCCATATCAATATTCAGCCTGCTCTTAAAGAGCCTGAATTCAGTACCCAGTTCATAAGTACTTTGTTTTTCAGGTCCGAGGTCAGGGTTATTATTGGTAAATCCGTAAGAAAAACCACCGCCGCTGGCGAAGTTGTTAACGAATACTGACTGAGTTGAATAAGGTGTATTCAAACGGGCAGTACCGGCCAGTGAGGTACGCAGTTTCCAGTAGTTCAGCTTGCCGTTCTTCTTCAGTTCAGGGAAGATGTCGCTCATGATAACACTGACACTTCCACCGGGATAGTTGTAGTTCCTGTTTTTCTTAGGCAGGGTAGATGCCTGTTCAAAACGGTGAGTGTAACTCAAAAAGATTACATTCTTATAGTCAACAGCAAATTCGCCAAAAACAGCAAACTGGCGCATCTGGTTCAGATTAAACATGCCATAGTTATTTCTCAATAACCTTACCCTTGTATTTTCACGGGTAATACTGCTGTCCATATAATTACCAACAATACCAGCTAAGTCCCTGTCAGTTTTAATAGCACCGCCTTTGTACATTTTACCGGCACCACCAGAAAGGTTGTTCAAGCTGCCCACAGAGTCAACAATATTGGTACCATAAATGGCATACATCTGTGTTTCATAATCCTGCCACATAGTACCGGTCATCAGGCGGAGGTTAAAGTTTTTACCAACGGTTTTCTTTACTGTACCAGTAATGGTATGGTTGTAACCGTAGTAATTTCTCCAGTAGTTATCCAAAGTACCGCCGATACCTGCAGATACATAGAAGGATTGCGGATGATAGAACTGGTAACCAGTCATTTTATACGTATCATATCCAAACCTGCCAGAGAGTGAGAGCCATTTGAATGGATTTATGTTGATACCTACGCTGGTTGTTATACGTTCTGTTTCGTCGTAGCTCCTGTTTTTGGTTACGTTGAAGATTGGGTTGTCCACTTCACCGTTTGCAGATAAACCAGAGAATAAATCAAGTTTATCGCCGGTTGTTGGATCTTCATAATTTCTTATATCGTTGGTAGAGGGCCAGGCAATCAGGCTCAAAAGGAAGCTGCCTGCACTTCTCAGCACCTTGTTGTTTTCTGATTTGATATATGCAACAGAAGGAGTGATCTCAATCTTGTTATTCCAGAATTTGGTCGTATTTGAAATCCTGGCATTGTACCGCCTGAAATCATTGTTGGGCACAACACCTTTCTGGTCAAAATAGCTGGCAGATACACGGAACTTGATTTCTTTATAACCAAAATCAAGACCCAGGTTATGGGTTTGAGCTGTACCTGTTCTGAAAAAGGCATCTTTGTTATTATAAACTTTTGTGCCGGGGGCATAAGCAGGTCCATAATATCTGAAAACATTATCAGAAAGACCATTTGTACCAGTTGAATAATCATCAAAAGTCTCGGGCCAGCGGGTTACTTTCTGAAAACGGAAACTGTTATCGTACTGGATACCGAGCTTATTTGTTTTTGCTTTCCTGGTGGTAATCAGAATGGCTCCGGAACTGGCCTGGCTTCCGTACAGGGCTGTAGCCTCGGGGCCTTTCAGAATGGTTACAGACTCAATATCATTAGGGTTGATGTCTGCAATCCTGTTCTGGTAGTCACTATTCCTGTTCGGCCTGTCTGATGCCAGACCGATTGTTTGGCCACCACCTGATGTTTCATTGATAGACGAGTTATCCATTACCACACCATCCACTACATATAATGGCTGATTGCTTAAAGAAAGTGAGTTAAATCCTCTCAATACAACAGAAGAAGAAGCACCTGCCACACCTGATGTCTGGTCGAGGGTTAAACCGGCTACACGGCCTGCCAAACTGTTCAGGAAGTTGTCCCTTTGTGTTTCAGCCACTTCATCACCTTTTACGGTTTGAGTGGAGAATCCCAGCGAACGTGGTGTTCTTTTAATATCCATCGCAGTTACCACCACTTCGCCCATAGTGTTGTCAGCAGTTTTCATACTGATACCCACAGTGGCACCGTCGCCAAGCTTCACATCTTCTGTTTGGTAACCCACATAAGAAATCTGCAGGGTTTCACCCGGGCTTGCTTTCAGTGAAAACTTACCATTTGCATCAGTCTGGGTAATGCGGCGTGTGCCTTTTACCCGTACAGTTACACCGGCAAGTGGTGTTTTGTTGTCCTCCGAAACAATCGTACCGGTAATGGTCTTTTCCTGAGCCTGCACAGCGACAGGTATCAGCAACAACACCAGCGATACTGCAAGGAATAATTGGAGAATTTTTCTCATAGCTGTTTGTTTTTTATTTAAAATTAATAAGCAGTTTCCAACTGTCAGGCCACTGTAACCCCGGCCTTTTTATAGGGTTTAAAAATTTCATTGTCTGGCGAAAGTTCAGTTACCAGTATATCTATATCTTCAATTCCGCATACCCTGATGGGCTGAGAAGTGTTGATTTTTTCCGCAATAGCCAGGCAAACCACCTTCTTAGAAGACTCTATCATTGCCCTCTTTAGCTGCACCACATCCCAATCATTATCGGTAATTCCCATCTCAGGGTCAATGGCATTGGTCCCTAAAAAACAAATATCTGCTTTTACCTGCTTTATTTTAGCAATTGCTTCAGGCCCAACAGTGATTTTTGAATTTTTGGAAATTCTGTCACCAATCATGATCACATCAATATTGGGATGGTGCATATACTCAAGTATAGCCGGTATGCTTCCTGAAATAAAAGTAGCTTTTAATTGTGGTGGCAATGAACGGGCCATTTCAATAATAGTGGTACCCCCGCTGGTAAGAACGAACATACCATTAGAAATAAGGCCGATTGCTTTGTGAGCAATAATCCGCTTCTGATTTTGCGAGTAAACACCGTTAACAGGAAATGAAACCTGGTTAAAAGAATGTGACAGCGCCCCACCATGTACTTTGATTATTTTTCCTTCGTCTGCCAGTTCCTGAAGGTCGCGGCGAATAGTGTCTTCTGACACATTTATTTCCGTACACAACAAAGATGATAACACTTTATTGTGCAGGTTCACCTGGTGCAAAATATAAGCCTGGCGTTCCTTCTTAAGCATTCGTTAGTTTTAGCCGGACTAAATTAGGGTAATTCCTGCATAAAAACGCAAAAACCTGAAATAATTTGCAAGATGTGGAAAAAACGGGGGTAACCAAAACTGGCTGTCAGGCTTTGATAAAAAATGTACCTTGAAAAGGGGAGGATATATGAAAGAAAAAAATAAGGCTATCATTAGAGAAAAGGATAGCCTTAGATTAAAAAATATTACTGTCTGTTTATATCATCAAAACTGGGTTTATTTACCAAATGTGAACCTCGCCGTTATGCCGACTGCTGCGGGTTCGAAGTTTATATCGCTTACAATGTTCAGTTCGGGTTTCCAGTCGAGTGACAGGTTCAGCGGTATGTTTGTAAACTTATAATCCAGGCCAATTACACCCTGCCCGCCAAGGTTTACATCGGTTTCATCTTTTTGCTTGACGGCGTTATACGTTTTTAGAAAACCAAGGTAGGCTCCGGCGCCATAGTACCAGGTAAGTCCGGCAGGAGCCAGGGGCTTGTGAATTTCCAGCATAGCACCAAGGGCCAGCGGATCGCCAAAGGCAAAGTAGCCTTCTACCGCCATATTCTCCCGGAAAAAATGTTTTAATGAGATGGAATTGCCTACCATGGCGGGGCTGCTGCTTAAACGAACACCCAGTGCTGTTTTATAGTCTTGTGCATGGGTTACTGAACCGATAAAAAGGCCAGCGATAACAAACAAGGCGAGGATGATTTTCTTCATAATGAATTGATTTAACTGTTCACACTGTAGAACGAAAAATGATGCCAAAATAAACTAAAGGAAATGCAAAAGTTGGGTATAGGGGTTAGGGTATAAGGTATATGGTATAGATACCAGTAACCAGCAACCAATAACTAGAACAATTCGTATTTGGTTTTGGGGCGTTTATCGTCCAGCCAGATAAAATTGGGCAGGCGCATTTCGGAGGGCTGCTTCTGGCTCATTGGCCAGATAGTGCCGGTGACATCGCTGCGGAAGACCACTTTTTGCAGCTCCTGTTTTTTGAAATAGATGTCCATAACATCACATTTCGATTCATTAATGCCTGTGTAGGCACTGTCTTCGTCCTGTATATAATAAATACATTCGGCCAGCCCTTTTGCCCTTACAGAATCGACAGAACCGTCCACAAAATATCCATCCATCCTGGAAGACTTAATCTGGTTATATACTTCCGGCTCAATGCGGTTAACAAGGAAACTGTTTTCAAAAACCTCCACTTTGTCAGCTTTCTTGTTTTTTGTGAAGACCCAAACAGTATCGCCGGTTATCTGGCTTTCTTTTGCCCAAAGCACCGGTTTCTGATACAGCCTGAATACTGAATCTTTAAAGGAGTAATACATACTGTCGCAAATGGCCTGCATGGAGTCGGAGAATATCCGCACATTCCGGTAGGCTTCAAAATAACGGTTAGTACTGTCGTTTTTCTCTTTTTTGTTCAGGTCAACCACTTTGGTATTGTTCAGCGTATCTATTAACAGCGAATCTTTTTTATTCGGCAGATCAGTAAGCCTTGCAGAGAAAAGCGTATCGGCAGCCACATAAATAGAATCGCTGTCCTGCTTGATAATCATCAGGGGCTTGCGGGTGGCAAGCATCCTGTCTTTTTTATTATCTCGGAATACTTCTCCTGCAATAATTGTGGTGCCTTGTGCGGAATCAATGATAATCACATTTCCTTTTGCCTGTGAGATGCCTGTGCTGTCATCAATGGCTACGTTATCGCCGGTGATATACATTTTACCATCTCTTATTATTGGTCTTCTGCCAAATTCAGCTTTTCCTGTAGCCACATTGTAAAAGCCCTCTTTGGTTTCAATGGTGCGGCCACTGCTGTCTTTAATAAAAGTTTCAGCAATAAAACGGGTGGTTTGCGACTGGGTGTTATATAATAAGGAGTCTGTTTTAATGTAGTAAGCCGGGTCTTTCAGTTCTACATTGTTCTTAAAGTACACATCCCTCAGACTGGCATAATAATAGCCTTCCCGGCTGGTAAGCACTGTTTTCTTGTTTACGACTTTACCACCATGTTTATAAATGCCGATGTCAGTGTTCAGGTCATATTCAAGATCGGGAGTGGTGAGGGTGCCCTTTCCATCGGTGAGGCGAACACCACCATCCAGGTAGGCTATTCTTTTATTAATAAGGTATCGCAGGTGACTGGCATAAACATTTGTAGTATCCGCATCATTGATATGCACATTGCCCCAGGCTTCAAAAGTGTGGGTATTATCGTTAATCACACAACTGTCGCAACGGAAGAGGGCAGTGCCCTGTTTCAGCCGTACATTGCCGGCAAGAATCTGCAGGTTTACACTGTCGTTCAGTTTCATCAGTGTGAGGTGGCGGCTTTCGAGAATGTCCACCCGTTTCAGGCTATCACTGCCTGGCTGTGCCACCACCATTACCGGGGCAGGTGTAACGACCTGACTGCTGGACACACAGGGAACTGCCAGCCATGCTGCAAGAAGAAAATGGTAAATGTTTTTAGCCTTCATCAACTCTTTTACTTGGGAACACTGTCTTTTATCGCCGGCGAAGTTATTGGCCCTGTCTTATCTTTTTTGCCAAAGATGGATAAATTAACATAGCGTTTGGGATGTGTACGCAGGTCATCCATCAGTATTTCTGCACTCAGGATGGCGTCGTTCAGCTTATTATAAAGTGCTTTGTCATTTATTAATGCTCCCAATGTGCCATCTTTCGAATTCATCTTTACCACCACATCTTTCAGTTGTTTGATTGTTTCCTGAAGCGATTCGATAGTGGGCTGTATTTCGAGGTTGGCCAGCTTCTCTGATGCTTTTTTGGCGTTGCCAACAGTTGCCCTTATATCGTCTGTATTCTCTTTCAGGCTTGATGTCAGTTGTTCTGCATTATTCAGTGTTTTGGCAAGGGCACCGTTCTGGTTATCCAGCAGGCCGTTGAGCGAAGTGCTTGCAGTATTCAGGTTGGCCAGTGTTTGCTGAATATTGTTTTTAGCTTCAGCATTCAGCACACCGTTTATTTTGCCGAAGACAGAATTTAGTGAATCCAGTGTCTTTCTTACTTTTTCAAGGGTGGGAGTGAGTTGTGCTTTAACATCATCCAGAATGGTGGCATCCAGTTTTGTTGCCAGTGTGTCGCCTGGTTTCAGATAGTCGTTCTGTTCTCCTTTTGCAATATTGATTGACCAGACCCCAACCAGTGTTGATGTAATTATAGCTTTTGAGTCTTTAGGAATATGTACGTCCTCGTTGAGGTTGATTGTAACAACGAATTCGTCCATATTCTTATCCTTCAGTCCAATTGAATATACTTTTCCAACTTTATAGCCATTAACTTTTACATCGTTTGATTTTTCCAGCCCGCCAAGATCATGAAAAACGGCATGAATCATCTTGTTTTTCTTAAACAGGTCTTTTCCTTTCAGGAAATTAAAACCCAGGATAAGAAGGGTAAGGGATGTTACTGTGAGAACTCCGACTTTTGTTTCGTTACTGATTTTCATTGTTAAAGATTTATCAGCCTGAAAGGACTGATACCGGGTGCCAAATTACTAATTATTTTACATCTGCAGGTTGAAATAGAAAAGGGATGGAGTCCCATCCCTTTTTTGAAAATATTTTCAGTTCACATTTTTAATCTTGCTTTTTCTTTGTTTTCCACCATTTCGAGAAAGGCTTTGGTGGTTTTTGAAGAAGCGACCTGTTGAGTATTAGTATTGGTTTCTTTGGGTTCTTCAGTTTGTTTTTCAGCCAGCCATTTTTCATATTGCTTTACGGCACGAACGATACATTCTGCCAGTTCTGTCTGGCCTTCTTCGCTATTCAGGTATCTTTCTTCTTCTGGATTGGATATAAAACCGGTTTCCACCAGAACGCTTGGCATGGCAGTGGCCTGCAGTACCCATATACCAACTCCCCGCTGGCGCACATCCCTGTCAACACGGCCCACCTTTACAAATTCGTCCTGTACATAACCAGCCAGTGTGGCACTGCGTTTAAAAAATTGTTTTGTTTTTAGTAAGGAAAGGGCAATAAACTCGGGTGAGTTAACGTCCACCGGCCCATATTTTTTTTCATAGTCTTCTTCCTGCAGCATAGGGGCATTTTCACGGATAGCAACTTCCTTATCTTCATTTTTGTGAGAACCCCAAATATATGTTTCTGTTCCTTTGGCTGTGCTGGGCAGGGTGTAATAGCGGTATTGAGGCACCTGCCGGGTAACTTTTCTTCTTTTCTTTCCTTTACCCACATAAGAAGTAACGGTTTTATGGCCGATGACTTCGGACATGCGGCGGCCCGGAGCTGCATTAACATGTATGCAGAGGAATAAATCCCCTTTATTATTATTGGCAAAATCGGCCCTGTTGAAAAGGCTGGGATACATATCCGTAGTACGGGTATAGAGAATCTTCGTATCCGGGAATTCTTTTTCAAGCAGTTTTCCAAGCTTTAGAGAAACACCAAGGCAAATATCCTTTTCGTAAGAATAAGAACCTTTGGCACCGGCATCATTGCCACCGTGGCCGGGATCAACGATGATAGTTTTTAGTGGTTTTTGCTTTGCTTTATATGCTGTATTCTCTTTTTTAACAAAGGAGAAAAAGGAAATCATAAAAGAGGCAATGAGAAAAAAAATAAAAGTCCGTTTTACCATGGTTTTCCGTTTAACGGGGTCGTGACAAAATTTATAATTTGTTTAGTGTTCTTCAAAGGATGTCTTAAGGATAATGAATTACATTTGCCGCTATCCGATGAAGCAAGTGTACAAATTTACATCAAAATACTTTTCACCGGGGCTGATGGCCCTGACCCTTTTTTTTACACTAACGTGGAAAACAAGCATTTCTGCTGAGCCATTCCGATTTTTTTACAGTCCTTTAACAACTCAGAAAGACACAACGAAACCTCCCAGGGTGGCGGCTGAACCTGAAATGAAAACTACAGGTACTGATACTACCGGGAAACCAACTGCTGATACTGCGGGGTTGGTGAGTAAAGTGGATACTTTTTCCTTAAAATTATCTAAGGATTCGCTGGATGCGCCTTTAAAATATGAGGCGGCAGATTCAGTAGTGGTGATGATTCAGGGCAAGAAGATTTTTCTGTATGGGAAAACCAAAACGGACTATAAAGACATTACCCTGACGGCACCCAAAGTGGAAGTGGACCAGCAAACACAGGTGGTGACAGCAGTTAACAGTAAAGACAGTACCGGCAAGGTTACTGATGTTGCCAAGTTCAAGAGTACAGATAATGAGTTTACCAGCGATACAATACGGTATAATTTTAAGACACAGGTGGGTCTTACCAAAAACACCTTTACACAACAAGGTGAGATACTGGTTATAGGCGAGGATGTGAAAAAGGTAAATGAAAATACCACTTTTGTCAAGAAAGCAAGGTTCACTACCTGCCTGCTCGATGATCCGCATTTTGCATTTGTTACACCCAAAATGAAGGTTGTTAACCAAAAACTGGCTGTTTCAGGTCCTGCACACCCTGAATTTGAAGGAGTGCCGGTGCCCTTATGGCTCCCGTTTGGTTTTTATCCTTTGAGCAAGGGGCGGCACTCAGGGCTGATGCGGCCTGAGTTTATGACCGATGAGGTGAGAGGCCTTGGTTTGCAGGGATTGGGATATTATAAAGTTTTAAACGACCATTGGGATGCACAGACATCGGTTGACATATTCTCGTACGGAGAGTGGATGGTTGGCCTCCGTACATCTTACCGCAAAAGGTATAAGAACAGCGGCGGGTTCTCTTTCAGCTACCGTTCTTCTAAAGTTAACTTCAAGAATGACCCCGATTTTTCAAAATCAAAGGTTTTCAATGTATCCTGGAACCATTCTATGGATGGAAAGGCCAGGCCGGGGGTAACGTTCTCTGCCAGTGTTAACGCCGGTTCAACCAAGTACAACCAGTTAGTACCCGGAAACCCATACATCAATTATAACAACATGATGGGGTCTTCCATTACCTACAGCAAAACGTGGAAAGACAAACCCTTTAACTTGTCTGTAAGCGCCAATCACTCCCAGAATAACAACAACAGGCAGATTTCACTAAACCTGCCCAATGCCGCCTTTACCATGAATACGGTCTATCCTTTTCAGAGTAAGAACAGTGTGGGAGGAAGCAAATGGTATGAAAAACTGGGTATTGGCTACAGCGGATCATTTTCAAACAATATCAGTTTTTACGACTCTTTGCAATATGGCAAGAATGGCATAAAACCTTTTTTCAAATACCTGCTGGATACAGCCGAATGGAATGCCCAGCATAGTATCCCTATCTCAGTTTCATTGCCGCCAATACTTGGTGGTAAAGTGATTGTTTCTCCCGGCATCAGCTATAACCAGATGTGGATACAGCGTACCACCAATTATACCTGGAACAGTGTCCTGAAAAAAGTGGATACCGTTACTAAGAAAGGCTTATTCATTGACCAGCGGGGAAGCGCCTCTTTAAGTTTTAATACAGCCCTCTACGGAAAAGTGGAGTTTAAAAAATCAAAGATTGTGGCCATACGGCATGTGATACGCCCAACTGTTGGCCTTAGTTATACGCCTGATTTAAACAAAGGCCATATAAAGAGTACACAGATTGATACAACAGGCCGGATAGCTTATTATAATGAAATTGGCGGGACTATATTTTATAATAATTCTTCGAGGAAGTCTGGATCTATGACGTTTGGTGCTGATAATAATCTTGAGATGAAAGTAAGATCGAAGAAAGACACCGCAAACGGAGGCTTTAAAAAGGTGAAGCTGATTGAAGGCTTTGGTTTTAGCGGATCTTATGATTTCATACGGGATTCCATGAATCTTTCACCCATCAGTATTTATTTCAGGACTACTTTATTTGAGAAAATCAGCATCAACGCCAATACCACACTGAATCCTTATCAGTCTGATGCAAGGGGGTATGATATTGCCAAATATGCCTGGCAGGACGGTAAGTTTAAGCTGGGAAGGTTATCAAATGGAAGCATTTCAATGAGTACAAGTTTCCAGAGCAAACCGAAAGATGCCAAAAAAGATGAAGAGCGGAAGAAAGCCATGAAAGAAACATTGAACGATCCGGCTTTACAGGCTGACCAGCAGCGATTGCTTGATTATATGCAGCAAAACCCGAATGAATTTGTTGACTTCAATATACAATGGCAGTTAAGCCTCAGTTTTTCGCTGAACTTTTACAGCCGGATGAAATCAGATTTCAGTGGTTTTGAAACCGACATCACTTCAGGTACAACGGTGAACGGCAGCTTTAATCTTACCCCCAAATGGAAATTGTCGAGCAACCTGAGTTACGATTTCAATACAAAAGATATTCAGTATATGTCTTTGTCAATTAACCGGGAAATGCACTGCTGGCAGTTATCAATTAATGTTGTGCCGGTAGGGTATGCCCGTTCATTTAATTTCTCTATTAACCCCAAATCAACTTTACTCCAGGATTTGAAGGTAAACCGGACCAGGTTTTTCTATTGATTCAGGGTATAGTAATCACTCATTATTGTAAATACTTTTTCTTTCAGTTCATCTGAGCTGAAGCCGGCAACAGGAACTTCTTCCAGAAAATGTATTTCGAGTTTATGAGGCAAAAAGAAAAATGGTTTGTTTGCAGGCAGTGCTTTTTTGGTATTAAAGATAACAGCGGGTATTATGTTGTGCCCTGAGCCTTCGGCAAGTTTAAAGGCTCCGTCATAGAACTTTTTCAATGGTTCATTGGTTCTGTTTCTTGTTCCTTCGGGATAGATGCACATGTGCATACCGTTCCTCAGCACTGCTTTCATTTTTTCAAAACTCTCTCTCCGGCTCCTGTCGCTTTTCCTGTCAACAAGCACAGCGCCTTTTGCATAGTAAAGGCCAAAAATGGGCACATTAGCAAAAGATGTTTTGGCTATTGTTTTGTTAGGTCCGGGAATAAATGGTGAAGACAGTGGCGGGTCTAATAAAGAATTATGATTGCAGGTAACGATATAGGCTTTACCTTTTTTAAAATGCTCTTTGCCTTTAACTTTTACAAGGCAGCCTGACAATGCAAGCCAAACCCGCATCCAGATGCGGGCAATATCAATAAATACTTTCTGGCTGCCCGGTTCTGGAAAGAGCCTGGTGATTACTGACGGGATAAAAAATATAAAAAATGTTACAACAAAAGTAACCAGTCCCCAGAAAGCCCAGATGCGGCCAAATATGTTTTTAAGTATGTTCATTTTATAAAGTCCAGTCTATAGGTTCAATACCATTTCTGACAAGGTATTCATTGGTTTTAGAAAAATGCCTGCAGCCAAAAAAACCGGCATTGGCTGAAAGCGGTGAGGGGTGGGCACTGCGCAGCACAAGATGTTTGGTTTCATCAATCAGCACTTTTTTCTCCTGTGCAAATTTGCCCCATAAAATGAAAACGATATGTTCTTTTTTATCTGATATTGTTTTTATGACATTGTCGGTAAAAGATGCCCAGCCAATTTTTGAGTGGCTCATCGGTTCACCAGCCCTTACAGTCAGCGAAGCATTGAGCAGGAAAACACCTTGCTGTGCCCAGGCAGTAAGGTTGCCGTGACTGGGAATTCGAAAGCCAATATCTGTATGCAGTTCTTTGTAAATATTGACTAACGACGGCGGTGGCGCTACTCCGTTCTGTACAGAAAAGCACAGGCCATGAGCTTGTCCTGGCCTATGGTACGGGTCTTGTCCAAGAATGACCACTTTTACTTTATCAAAAGGTGTTGTGTTGAAGGCATTAAATATCAGGCTTCCGGGAGGATAGATGGTTTTGCCCAACGACTTTTCTGTTTTAATATGCAGGGCGGCCTGTTCAAAATATGGCTTATTGAACTCGTCTTTCAGGGCATCTTTCCAGGAGTCTTCTATCTTAACATCCATGCTATTTTCCTTTGGCTGCAAGCTAAAAAAAAATTACCTTCGCTGTTCGTTCTTTTTAAGACTGGTCCGGTAGCTCAGTGAATAGAGCAACTGCCTTTAATTATGGAGCCTTAAACGGGAAACAAAACTGTTTAAGTGCATGCCACCGTATCGGTGAACCCTTCTTTGCGTGAGCAAAATGGCAATACCGAGGAAACTTCAGGTTGTTTTACTTATTTTGAGGGATGATAATCCATCATACTAAGAATAAAGGCGACTTGGGTGTATTGAAGGTTAAAGTTGATTTGTTCCAGCAGGGTTTTTTAATACTTATCCCTGAGACAGAACATTACCCTTTTGATCTGGTTATTTATCAAAATGGGCTTTTAGAACTGTTCAGGTAAAGTACAGGAACCTTGCCAAAAGCGGAGTATTGGAAATACCTTTTAGAAATTCGTACAGCACTTCAAAAGGTGTAAAAACAAAATCTGTAGATAAGGCATTGATTGACATTTATGCAGTGTATTGCCCACAGACAGATGAATGTTATTATTTCAATCCCTCTTTATACAACAAATCGGTTACTTTAAGGGTAAATACATCATTGAATAACCAGCAAAAGGGCATTAACCCTGCATCTGGTTTCAGAAAGGTTCCGTAGAGACTAAACGTGGCACACCTGCAATGGTGAAGTTATAGTCCAGACCACAAATTCTGCCGAAGGCAGAAGCGGTGAAAACCGTAGATGGTAAGCTAAGCAGTAGGTCATTGGTTTGAATCCAATCCGGATCACAAGGGTTGTACTGAAAAGTGCAACCTTTTTTTATTTTACAGGAAACCTGAATCCGTCAAGAAAAACATTTGCCTTTGGTTCAGGTATTTCTTTCTTACCATACACCATCAGCACCGAAATATATTTTCCGTTTGTCCAGGCTTTTATTTTCCAGTTGTTTTTCTCTTTATCTTCCCAATAATCAATTACGCCCCTGGTTTTTTCATCATTTTGAAGCCGGTGACCTTTTCCGTAGCCGGTAGCCCCGGTAATTTCAAAACTCGTTTTCAGGTAATCGAGATAAGAAATCATCGTTTCCTCTGCAACATTGAGTTCTGCTATTTCTTCATTCAGTTTTATGCAAATGACAGAATAATATAAACCATCGTTTACACATTCGCCGGTAAATACCCTGGAAGAATCAGGGCTGTAGCTTACTTCCCATTTTGCATCGCAATAGCAATAATATGAACACCCTGATGTGCTGACCGGGTATTTTTTCAGCGTTTGGGCATTTGCAGAAACAAACAAAAACGATACAATGAAAAGAATGGAGAATGATTTGAGCATACCTGAAATTTGCATAAAGATAATACCCCGGGGCATTTGGTTGCAAAGAGCAGGGATTTAGTTATCTCCACCTAATCAGTTAATTTGCACCCATAATTGCCTGCTATGTCACAGTCGTTTAAATATGGTATTGAAACATTAACTGCCGGTACAGCCCTTGCTATTGCTTCGGGAAAAATAAAAGGTATTCTTTCGGAGGAAGCAGTAAAACTGGTGCAAAAAAGCCATTCTGCGGTAAAAGAGATTGTAGAAAAAAACAAAACTGTATATGGAGTAAATACTGGCTTTGGAATATTGGCCAGTTCGCCTATTTCAAAAGAAGATACGGCTACTCTTCAGTATAAGATTCTGCAAAGTCATAGTGTAGGTGTGGGTGATGCTATTCCTGTGGAGGTGGCAAAACTAATGCTGATTACCAAAGTGCATGCACTGGCAAAAGGTTTCAGCGGGGTGCAGCTTAGTACGCTGGAGCGGATTATCTGGCATATTGATAATGACATTATCCCGGTTGTACCTGAAAAAGGCAGTGTGGGAGCCAGTGGCGACCTTGCCCCTTTATCACATCTCTTTTTGCCACTGATTGGTCTTGGGGAGGTTTTCTACAAAGGGAATAAATTAAGGACGAATGAGGTACTGAATCATTTCGGCCTCCAACCGGTTTTACTGGGGCCTAAAGAAGGATTGGCCCTGATAAATGGCACCCAATTCATTTTGTCTTTTGCCGTAAAAGCTGTTCAACGGCTGCACAATTGCCTGGAGGCCGCTGATATAATTGGTGCGATGAGTTTAGAAGCATTGACAGGCACCAAAGCTCCTTTTGATGAACGGCTACATGATATACGTCCTTACAAGGGCAACAAATTAGTGGCACAACGGCTGCGTTTGCTGCTGAATGATTCGGCCATTATGCAAAGTCATACAGACTGTGGCCGGGTTCAGGATCCATACAGCCTGCGCTGTATGCCGCAGGTACATGGAGCATCACGCAATGCGTGGCTGCATCTGAAGGAGTTAACGGAAATTGAACTGAATGCTGTTACAGATAACCCGATAATTCTGAACAGCGAAGACACCATCAGCGGAGGGAATTTTCACGGGCAGCCGCTGGCCCTGCCGCTCGATTATGCCTGTATTGCTGCTTCGGAGTTGGGTAATATAAGCGACAGAAGGTGTTACCTCCTGCTGGAAGGTAAGTGGGGTTTGCCCATGTTGCTGATGAAGGATGTTGGGCTGAACAGCGGTTTTATGATTCCTCAATACACAACAGCGGCATTAGTCACAGAGAATAAAACATTATGTTTCCCTTCCAGTGCCGATAGTATTCCCACATCGCTTGGTCAGGAAGACCATGTAAGTATGGGCAGCATCAGCGGCAGAAAACTGAACCGGGTGCTGGATAATCTTGAGTTCATCCTTGCCATTGAATTGCTGTCTGCCTGCCAGGCCATTGAGTTCAGAAGGCCACTGAAGAGCAGTGAACTGCTTGAATTTGCACATGATTTTGTAAGGGAGTATGTGGGGTTTGCCTCGGAGGACAGGATTTTCGCTGAAGATATAAACAGTGTAGCCGGTATTATCAAGGATTTTTCTTTCGTAAGCAAAACAAATGAATTTGCAAGATCAAGGGGTATAAAACTGAATGACCGCTTTGATGAGTTTAACTGGTAAGATAACCATGCAGAAACAAAATAATTCAACGTACGAATCTATTTCGGCTTTCGATATTTTTAAAATAGGCGTTGGCCCTTCCAGTTCCCACACTCTGGGGCCTTGGATAGCGGCTAAGCGTTTTGCTGAATCAATTAATGAAAAGGGCTTGCTTTACCAGGTAACGGAACTGCGGGTGCTGTTGTATGGTTCTCTTGCTAAAACCGGTAAAGGCCATGGCACTGATGTGGCGGTACAATTAGGGCTTTGCGGGGATGACCCTGAAACTTTCGATGTAGAACAGATTACTCCCAAACTCAGTGATATCGCCCATATGAAAAAACTGGTATTGCTGGGTAAGCATGAGGTGGAGTTTGACCCGAGAGAGGACATTGAATTTTTCATGACAGAAAACCTGCCTTTTCATCCCAACGCTGTTACATT
This sequence comes from uncultured Chitinophagaceae bacterium, assembly GCA_937858715.1. GTDB lineage: Bacteria > Bacteroidota > Bacteroidia > Chitinophagales > Chitinophagaceae > JJ008. The sequence continues at coordinate 52,220 of CALLZY010000148.1, forward strand.
CCTTGTTACACTTGATAATGGTGAATCCATTGCTGAAACCTGGTATTCGGTAGGTGGCGGTTTTGTGGTGAAAGAAGGAGAGGAGGCTGAGGAAAAAGAGGTGACGCAATTACCCTTCCCGATTAATACGGCTGATGATTTGCTTCACTGGTGCATTAAAACCGGTATGCATGTACACGAAGTGGTGATGGAGAACGAATTGATGTGGCGCAACGAGAAGGAAATAAGGGCAAAGGTGAAAAACATCTGGCGGGTGATGAAGGAGTGCATTTACCGGGGATGCCATACCGATGGGATGTTGCCCGGTGGGCTTAACGTAAAACGCAGAAGTTTTGAACTGAATAAGAAGCTCACCGAAGGAAGAAGCTACAGTAACTATAATGATTGGGTGGAAGTAATCCGTTCTGGTGGCAATGATTTTAAATACACCCTTGACTGGGTAAGTTGTTTTGCACTGGCCGTAAATGAAGAAAATGCTTCGTTTGGCCGGGTGGTTACGGCACCAACAAACGGGGCTGCTGGAGTTATTCCTGCAGTATTGCATTATTATGCTGTCTTTTGTGGTGGTGATGCAGAGGAGAGTATCCTGAAATTCATGCTTACGGCAGCAGAACTGGGGAGCATATTTAAAAAGGGAGCCACCATTTCGGCTGCAATGGGTGGTTGCCAGGCAGAGATTGGCGTATCCTCAGCAATGGCGGCAGCCGGTCTTACGGAGTGTATGGGCGGCACACAACAGCAGGTGCTTATGGCTGCTGAAATAGCAATGGAGCACCATTTGGGCCTAACTTGTGACCCCATTGGCGGACTGGTTCAAATTCCCTGCATTGAGAGAAACACAATGGGAGCGATAAAGGCCATTACGGCATCGCAATTAGCTCTGCAAACCATTCCTGAGTATGCACTTGTTCCCTTAGATGCCGTTATAAAAACCATGTGGAATACGGCACTCGACATGAATTTTAAATATAAGGAAACTGCTGATGGTGGTTTAGCTGTTCATGTTCCGCTTAGCCTGCCTGAATGTTAAAGGAATTTTCCGGCAAATTTGTTTAATTGATAAAATTGGGTAGTAACTTTAAGGAGCTAACCTTACATTCCTTTTGTCATCAATCATTAAACTCCATTGTTATGGCAACTAAAAAGAAAGCAAAAAAAATAGCCAAACCAGCAAAGCCGGCCAGCAAAAAAGGTGGGAAAACAGCAAAACCAAAAGCATCCCCTAAAAGGAAACCTGTAAAACCTAAGGCCAAAAAGGTGGTTAAAGCAAAACCCAAACCCAAACCAAAACCTGCAGCCAAAAAGAAAGCAGCACCAAAGAAAAAATTGGTGAAGAAAGCAGTGAAGAAGGTGGTAAAGAAAGCAACGCCAAAGAAAAAAGTGGTGAAGAAGGCAACAAAGAAAGTTGTTAAAAAAGCAGTTAAAAAAGTTGTTAAGAAAGCTGCTCCCAAAAAACCTGTCCCCACTGTAAAGAAAAAGCCTGCGGCTAAAGTTGTAAAACCAAAGCCGGTTAAAACAGCACCGCCACCGGTTGAGAAACCAATAATTGTGGAAGAGGTTAAAGAAATATATGTTACGCCGGAAGGCACTATGGAGGTTACTGAGACTGTGGTGACATTTGAGGATATAAATGCTGAATCTACACCGGACGAAATTATTCCCGGAGAGGAAGGTTCTGCAGATGATGAAACAAGCGATTTGGTGTAAAAATTTCAGCCAGTTAAAAAAAGGGGGCTCTTGCCCCCTTTTTATCAATCGTCATCATCTTTTTCTTTATCCTCATGCTTCATACTATCCGGAAGTTGCGTATCCGGTGATTTTGTTCCTGAAGTTTTATCCTCAGTCGTTGTCTTTTCATCATCTTTTTCATTTTCATTTCCAGAAGCAGCATTTCCACTTTGAAGTTCAGTGTGCCTGATTAACCCGCCAAGATGAGCGGTCTGCGCCATAGTAGCAAATGAGGCAACTGACAGTAAAAGGGCTGTGGCTGCAACGATTTTTCCAATACCGGTTTTCTTTTGCAGAATCATGCCTGCCAAAGCAATAACGCCGGTTATTGCAATTACGGCCATTGAAATTTTAGCCATCCCTTCATGTTCTTCAATAGCAGCTTCATTTACACCCGGCAGGTGCTCAACCAGTTCCTCTGTTCCTTCTCCCGTAAAAAATACCGGGATAGTAAGAGCCGAAGCGGCTATCAGGAAATAAAAAGAAAGCTTTTTGAAATCTTCATTTTTACGGATAAAACCCAATGCAAGAATGAGACCTCCAATTGCTGATAAAAATAATGGCGCATGGTTTAACGCCAAATGAATTTGTGCTGAATTCATCAGTTAAATGTTTTAATTGTTAGAATTAGGATTGAAAAAGTCACTATACGGTGTACAAGACTATATCCTGGGAGGCCTGAAAATTTCGTTGAATTGCCTGCACGGCATTCCTTCAGGGTGTAATGTGTTTTTTAATGGCAAATAGCGGGTAATACTAAAATCAGTTGCAGACTGATAGTTTTTTGAAAGGATATCTATGTGATAAACAGATTCCTGATTTTTAAACGGTAACTGCATATCATCATCATCATCATTGTCATCAGGATGGCCGGGCAGATAATGAAGTTTTAAAAAGCCCCCAAAAGATACGTTTTTATCTTCTCTTTTGTGCTCATGAAAATGCGAAAGCATCTCCGGAAGTTTTAACAACTGATGGAGTTCTGTGGCACTTATAATGAAAACCACAGCTAAAGTAAAAAGAATGAATTTCTTCAAAAGTTCAGAGAATTGTTACCTAATGATAGGGAAATTTTCTGAATTATTCTGATCCGGTAATTTTTTTAACCTTAATTAAACTTAGCCTGTCACAGAAACTCCGATAAGTTTTCCAATTCCAAATGTGATAGCTGCAGCTGCAAGTCCGAAAACAACCTGTCTGAATCCGGAGAACCAAATACTTCTTCCTGTAAACAATGTGATGGCTGCTCCAATGATAAACAAACCTGCCGCACTTGCTGCCGTACTTACAATTATTGCGGTGGTTCCATTCAAAAACATAAATGGAAATACAGGAATGATTGCCCCGATTGCAAAAAGGAAGAAGGAATACAGTGCAGCTTCAAATGCGGAACCCTGCAATTCTTCAGCATTAATTCCCAGTTCTTCCTTTACTAAAACTTCGTGTGCATGTTCCGGGTTTTTAATTATTTCTTCCGCCATCTTTCTTGCATTTTCCTCATCTATACCTTTGGCCCTGTAAATCAATTCCAGTTCTTTCATTTCGTTTTCAGGACTGGTTTCCAGTTCTTCCATTTCAATCTGCATCTGATTTTCGTATAATTCCTGCGAACTTTTTACTGAAATCCATTCTCCCAGAGCCATCGACAAAGCCCCGGCAAGCAGTCCGGCCAAACCTGCCAGCAGAACGCCTTGCTGGCCGTTTGTTGCACCTGCAACACCCATTACCAGGCTGAAGTTTGATACAAGTCCGTCGTTACCACCAAGTACAGCAGCCCTGAGTGCATTGCCACCCACAGAGCGGTGCTTTGTTTCAAATCTTGCAATAGTACTTCCAGAAACTTTCGATTGCCCGATAATATTTTGAAGTATGGTGACATGGTTTCTTTCAGTTCCTGTTATAGTTTGCTTTTCTTTCTTTTTTGCATTCAGTACCGAGCCAGCCAAAGTTTTTTCAGTATCCATTAAAACACCAAGAACGTAATCGTACCCGAAAATTTTCCCAATACGGTTAAGTGTTCTGGCCCTGAAGGAAGGGCGGGGCATTAGGGTTACCGGTAAACTCAGCTTATTCAGAAATGCTGTTGCGTGTCCTCTCTCTATCTCACTCATTTGGATAAAGATGCCCGCAACATCTTTGTTTTCTTCATTTGCAGCAAGCTTTTCATAGAGGTAAGCTGCATCCACTTCAGTTTGAATATTCTTCAGGTTTGCCATACTAAATCTTTCGGTAAAGGTAAATCAATTTGGGAGGGACATTAAGATAAATGCCGGTAACAAGTACCGGCATTTACAAAGTAGTTTGATTTTTTCTACTGCACCAATACTTTTCCGGTTGCAATTTTCTTTCCTGCTTTGTTGTGCAGTGTAACAATGTATAATCCTCCGCCATGTCTTCTGATGTCAACCGGTATCATCTGGTAAGAAGAGGAAACTGTATTTGTTTTCTGATAGAGCAAAGCTCCTTTGCTATCAGTAATCGTAAGGGTGTAAACATCATTTGCTGCTTCGTTGTAATAGCTCACAGTAAATTGCCCGTTATTCGGGCTTGGGAAAATAAAGAGCCTGGAACTTGCCGAGTCGCTGATTACAACAGCATTCGATGTTTTGCTGCAAGGTAAACCTGTGGCATTTGTAACCGTTACAGTATAGCTTCCAAGGTTATTCAGGTTGATGCCGGTAATTGATGCACTTGTTGCTCCAGGAACGACAGCACTGTTGTTGTGCCAGACATAATTATAGGAACCAGAAGGAGAAGCCGATGCTGTCAGGCTTGTCTGCAAACCGGGGTACAGGCTTGTATAAGGATCCGCTGAGATTGATACTGTTGGATTGGGACTAACGGAAACCGCCGTTGCTGATGAAGTTGCCGAACAGCCGCTTGCATTGGTAACGATAACAGAATAATTTCCAGTGGTACTTATGGTAACTGATTGTGAGGTGGCTCCATTGCTCCATGCCCAGGAACTACCTGCAGAAGCTGTCAGCAGCACACTTCCACCATCACAGAAAGAGGCAGGCCCGCCAGCAGTGATTGTTGCTGTCGGAACCGGATTAACTGTAACAGCAGTTGCCGCAGTGGTATTAGTACATCCGCTGTTTACGACAGTAACGGAATAATTGCCAGCACTGTTAACAGTTATTGATTGAGTTGTTGCCCCGTTGCTCCATGTCCACGAACTGCCTGCAGAGGCAGTCAGCGTAACACTTTGTCCCTGGCAGAAGGTTGTGTTTCCATTTGCAGATACTGATGGGGCAGGAACCTGAGTGATAGTAAGTGTAACAGGTGTTCTGCTATTGCTTTCGCAGTTAGTACTTGTTTCTTTACTTGCTGCATAGTATGTTACAGTTCCTACACTGTTAAGAACAGGATTGGATACAACACTTCCGCCGGTTGATGCACTGTACCAGACAACCGTATAACCGGAAGAAACGCTGGCTACGGCGGTTAATGTTGGAATACTACCACCTGGGCATACAGCTTGTGATTGATTGCCTCCGCTTGCAGGCGCAGAAATTGAACTGTTGCCAACTGCAACTGCCAAAGTGGAAGGAGCAGTAGTACAGGCACCGTTTCCAGCCGTTACACTGATGTTGCCGCTTGAACTGCCTGCAGGATAATTAATGGTAACACTTGTTGTGCCTTGTCCGCTGGCAACAGCAGCACCCGGAGGAGCTGTCCATGTATAGGTAGTTGCACCGCTGACGGCTGAGATATTGTAAGCTACTCCGTTTTGAGTGCCGCAAATCGTAATGTTTCCGCTGATTGGCCCAACAGCACCGAGACCGCCTCCGCCATTAGAAGTAGTTACATTAATAGCATTGGCCCTTTCACTTTCAGCCCCTGTTGTATTGTTTTTAGACCGGATAGTAAACCACATACTTGTATTAGGAGTTAATCCTGTTGCAGTATAAGGAGAGCCGCCAATATTTGCAGCGACAAGTACAAATTCACCGGTTGCCGGATCAAGACGATAAATATCATAATGAGTGGCATTAGCAACTGCCGTCCAGTTAAATATTACTTCGCCGGCATTGCAGGTGGTGCCGCTGCCGTTGAAACCGGTCACTGTACTGAGAATCTTAAATGTATTATCACTTTGGTCAGTTATTGAACCGCTTGTAATTCTTACCCTGGCGGTGGACGTATTTGCCGAAGGCACAGACCAGTTAAGACGGGTTGTTGCAGCCGCAACAGAACTTGAAATGGTTGTCCATGTAGCTCCGTTATCCAGTGAGTATTCTACAGTTTGAGCGGATGTAACACCGGCATTTGTCCAGGAAATAACTTGTGTCGTCCCCGGATTCAGCGATTCGCCGCCATTAGGATAAGTTACTTCTATATTTGGCTGTTCAATATCCCATGTAAGGGCATAATCCTGCGTGGGGCCAGTGGTGACAGCCTCGCCAGCTACACGAAGAGTATAAGTGCCAGCTGCGGGATTGTTTATTGTTACCTGTTCGATATTGCTGATATTATCATCGGCCTGTGTGGCATTATTAGCCGGACTGTTAGGATTGAGTATCCATGGCAAAGCAGCGTTTGATGATGGGTCTATAACCCGCAGGTCAAGGTTGTTCACCAATGCTAATGCTGCATTGGCGGCTGCTGCCGGATCATTCCAGGTAAGCATCACCCTTAAACGGGCAGCACCAGCGGGAACATTTATTGTAATATCATTTGTTCCGCCTGTACCAACTGAGTTCAGCGTATATCGGTTTTCTTCTAAAATTCTTACAGCACTTAGTGCATTGATACATCCAAAACCAAATTTGTAATCTGGTCCGGGATTACCTAAATCTTTTGCTGTATTACAAACCGTATTCTTGATTAAAGTTGAAGGTGGCAGTACATTTCCGTTTAGTTGTTTATATCGTTGTGCAAGCAAAGCTACTGTACCTGTAATGCCAGGTGTGGCCATAGAAGTTCCGGAAATTGTGCCATAAGAATTTAACGGAGTATAAGTAGAGAAAACGCCATCACCCATCGCACTTATTTCGGGCTTTACCCTGCCATCATGTACCGGGCCAAAACTGCTATAGCTGGTCATAGCTTCAAAACCTGTAACTGCTGCAACAACCACATTGTTCTTAGCGGCTTTGCCAGTGCCGGTAATTGTCAGCCAGCCGCTGGCACAGGAAGTTTGTGCATTTCCTGCTGAATGACAATGCAGGTGATATGGAAAATTATTGAGATTGATATCTGTATTCCTTGCTCTCAGTGAATACGAAGCTGAAGCACCGGTTAAGGAGCACTGAACACCCAATCCGTCATGGTAGGAGTGATTGCTGGAGATAAGAGTCTTTGCAGGAATCTCAGTTGCCATCCTTACCTGTACATCTCCTGAGAAACCATAGTAAGAATAAAGTGTTGCATTCGGTGCCATTCCCTTTGCAATTGGGTTGATGATACCCTTTCCTCCAACTGTTCCCGAAACATGTGTGCCATGACTCCCGGCAGTGCCTGCGTCAACATTTATCATTCGCCCTGTTGGCAAAAAGTCAAGGTGCTGGCTGGCAATTTCATCAAAAATGCCAATGTTCATTCCATCTCCTTTCAGGTTTCTTACTCCGTCTTGTAACACATTTGCTTTATGGAGAGTTCTGCCAGGCAGATTTTCCGGTTGATTGGGCGGGTCAATGAATTCAAGCCACTGAACAAATGGTAAATCTGCCAGCTGGCGAACCTTATCTTTTGGCACACGTACGATGAAATTGCGGAACATGGCATGTTCTTCTACGATGCTTGCACCAGTCGCTGCAATAGCTGAAGTAACCTGTGAACGGTTCAGTAATTCATACGTAAGAATGGTTACATCAACAAAGCCCTGTTGCTTGATTGCATGGCTCAATGCATTCCCGTTCAGCACATCCGAAAAGGCTTTTTGCTCCGGACTAAATGTAAGTACACTTCTTGCCGATGAAGACTGCAAAGAAGCCATATTGAAATTCTGACTCAATACTGCTGTGTAGGCATTATAAGGCAAATAGTCTTTTAGTTCAATACCAGCGGCTTTCAGTCTGTCTTTTTCAGCCTGTGAGGGTAAAATTGAAAACTGGACTACGACATAATGCTTTCCGTCAAAAGTGCTTCGGGAGAAAACATCAGATTGTTTGGTAAGCTGACTGATATTTTCAACCGGTACAACTTTGCCTGTGGTAAGCATCAGTGAGCGGCTGTCATCAGTCTGGCCATAAATAATCGTTGGAAAAACAAGTAAAAGCAGCAGTCTGAAAATCCGGGTAAAAGTATGGGTCATAGTTGTTGATTTGCAGACGGGAAAATACAGATAAACAGTCAAAAAATGGGATGGAGTTAACTAAAAAAGCAACATAGCTCAGGCCAGTTAAGTATATCTAACTCACTACCTTTAGACTTCATAAGTCTTAAAAGCATGATACCCAAAGATTCAAGTATTGAAGAGATTAATAAAGCCATGGAAAACTCATGGCAGGCCTTTCACTTATTTCGTAAGAAATCATTAAACCAAAGGGCAGATTTCTTGAGGGCCATTGCCGGTGAAATTGAAGCAACAGGCAGCAAACTCATTCATATTGCCATGCAGGAAACCAATCTTGCGGAAGGAAGACTGAAGAATGAAAAAGCCAGAACGATATTTCAGTTGAAAAACTTTGCCGACGCCTGCGAAAAAGGCAACTGGCTTGAAGCAAGAATTGACACTGCTTTCCCGGAAAGAAACCCGCCGAAGCCTGATATACGAAAAATGAATGTTCCTGTTGGGCCGGTGGTGGTTTTTGGGGCCAGCAATTTTCCGTTTGCATACTCAACAGCAGGCGGAGATACGGCCAGTGCATTCGCCGCCGGTTGTCCGGTGGTGGTAAAGGCGCATCCGGCACATTATCAAACTTCACTGATGGTGGCCGGTGCTATTTTGGAGGCTGCCCGTAAAACTGATATGCCGGAAGGAGTGTTTGCACATATTGCCGGTGCTTCTTTTGAGGTTGGTAAAACCCTTGTAACGCATCCGCATACAAAAGCAGTTGGCTTCACAGGTTCATTTGCCGGAGGAAAGCAACTTTTTGACTGGGCCAGCCAGCGGCAGGAGCCGATACCTGTCTTTGCCGAGATGGGCAGTGTAAACCCGGTGTTTTTGCTTCCTGAAAAACTGGCTGCCGGGGCAAAAGATATTGCTGCAATGTATGCAGCATCTGTTACCCTGAGTGTCGGGCAGTTCTGCACTAATCCCGGATTGATAATTGGGATGGAAGGCGAAGCGTTGCAGCAGTTTCTTCATGACCTGGGCAAAGCCATTCAAAAAACAGAGCCGGAAAAAATGCTTCACATCGGAATTGCTGGTGCGTATGCAGAGAGAAGGGAAGCAGCATTGATGCAGGAAAATGTTCACCTGGTGGCTGAATCGGTTCACCCGGTTGACCAGGCAGGGATAAAAGCATTGCCTACTGTTGCCACAGTGAATGCAAAAACGTTTTTGGCCAACCCTCTTTTACATAAAGAAGTATTTGGTCCTTACTCATTGGTCATCCGCTGTGCTGATGGCAATGAAATGCTGGAAGTGGCCAGGCATCTTGAAGGGCAGCTAACAGCAACAATTATGGCAACGGAAGCTGACGTCAGAAATAATAACGAATTGGTGGAGGCCATAAAAAATATTTGCGGCAGGCTGATTTTAAACGGTGTGCCAACCGGGGTAGAAGTATGTGATGCCATGCAGCACGGAGGGCCATATCCGGCAACTACAGATTCCAGGTTTACAGCAGTGGGTGCTGATGCCATCAGGCGTTTTGTAAGACCCGTTGCTTTTCAAAACTGGCCGGATAGTTTATTGCCTGATGAGCTGAAGAATAATAATCCTTTGGGAATATGGAGAATGGTGGATGGTGAGTGGATTAACCGGGAACTGAAAGTTGAAAATGGATAATGAGGCAGAAAGGCTACATTTGCCGCCATTTTTAAAACAAGAATAATGAAACAGGAAGAATTGCTGGTAAAACGCAGTGGCAACAAATGTGAGTTGTGCGGGGCTGCCGATAACCTGAAAGTGTATGAAGTGCCGCCTGCCACCGGCAATATGGATGATGCCATATTGATTTGTCCCAAATGCCTGGCCCAAATCGAAAAGAAAGAAGAACTGGATAACAGTCACTGGCAATGCCTTACCACCAGTATGTGGAGCGAGGTTCCTGCAGTGCAGGTAATGGCCTGGCGGATGCTTAACAGGCTGAGAAATGAAAGCTGGGCTGCTGAGCAGCTTGATATGTTATATCTCGATGATGATAAATTGGCCTGGGCAAAAGCCAGCGGTGACCATGAAAATGATGCCTCTGTTGACTTGCACAAGGATTGCTACGGCGCTGTTTTGCAAAATGGCGATAATGTGGTGCTTACCAAATCGCTGGATGTAAAAGGCTCAACCGTAAATGCGAAAGTGGGTACTGTTATCCGCAATATCCGTTTGGTGGCCGGTAATACAGAACAAATTGAAGGCAGGATAGAAGGGCAACAAATTGTGGTGCTTACGAAGTATTTAAGGAAGCAGGGCGGATAAAAATAACCGATTAACTGCCGAATTCCTTCACGGATAAAATAAATTACCTTTACAAAGCTACAAGCTGGGTTATCGTCACGCCTTAGGCGTGAAGGAAAGTCCGGACAGCACAGAGCAATGCACCCTGTGACAAGCAGGGCTTCCGCACAGCGGAAAGAGAAAGTGCCACAGAAAATAACTACTCTGCTTTATGCGGAGAAAAGGTGAAAATGTGAGGTAAGAGCTCACGGTTTGCATGAGCAATCATGCTTACGGGTAAACCTTGCATGCTGAAATGCCACATAGGTCAGTGCCTGAGGGCGGCTCGTCCGATACTGATGGGTAGGCAGATTGATTCCGGCGGGCAACTGCCGGAACAGATAAATGATAGCCATCCCGCAAAACGGGAAACAGAATCCGGCTTACAGGCTTGTAGCTTTTTTATTAAGAAAATAATCATATGCTCAGAGTTTGTCTTTTATTCTTTCTTTTTCCGATTGCCGCATCTTCGCAATCTGCAAAACTTAATTTTGAGAAGGTAGAAATTGCCAGGTACCAATTCAATTCGGCTTATTCTGATGTTAAGGATAAAGCAGATGTTGTTTTGTATTGTCATGTGAACAAATCTGGTATTGCCAGTTTGCAATTTGAGGATGGGGACACTTTGAAAATTTGTTCTTATAAATTACCTGATTCTGTGATAACGATTGTGAATACTTTTCTTTCAGACAAAAAGAAATTGTCTGATTGGTATGAAGAAGGAATGCCGGAAGAAGGGGTAATCTATGGCTCACCTGAGTATAAATACTTCAAAATTGTAAATAGTGGTGCAGAGACTCAATCGGTTTGTTATATTGATGATTTTATGACAGAAGATTTTAAGAATTTCCTATTTGATTTATTCACTGGGTATGAAGAAGCAACGCCTCTTAAAGGCATGAAAAAAATAGTAACAGGAGCCGTTATAAAAGAAATAACAGAAAAACACATCAGGACAAAAGTTCTGGCGACAACAAGTCACCCCCCGCCATTAAGGCAAACAATCAATTAAGGTTGATTATACCGGAGAGCTCCATCATCCATGCAATGCCCACATGAACCATCAGGCCGCCAAATATGGAACGGGTATTGTATGCAACAATTCCCAGCAATAATCCTCCGAAAAACGAACTGATGCACTCAGCCATCGGTTTCCCAAAATGGATGGTACAGTAAAAGCAGGCCATTGGCAGTATGGCATCTTTTCCCGCCCATTTGGCAAAGGCCATAACCAAAAAGCCACGAAAAAATAATTCAATGGTAAAAAAATCGCTGCCATAAGAAAGTTCATAAACAACCTTTTGCCATGCAGGAATTGAACTCACATCGCCCAGGGATTGCAACTTGGGATACATGGCCTGGAAATCGGTTTGTGTGGAAGCCAGTGCTATCAGCGGCACCATCATCAGCAACATCAGCAAATACGGTTTCCAGTTTATTCCTTTTGTTTTCATCCCGTAAAAAGGCATATCGCTGTTAAACAATTTCCAGGTAATTATTAATGCTGCTGTTATTATAATCACAAGTGTTGGCCAGTAGAGAACTTTGTTCCAGAACAGGCTGTTCGCTCCGGTATCGGAAAAACAAGGGGTTCCTGTTATACTTATTTTAAGTGCGAAAAGTAGTGGCGCTATTAAAAGCAGTAGTATGAATTTTTTTTCTGCGATATAGTTTTTCCCATCAAGGATGCCATATAAGAGATAGGGCATTATAAAAGCGAAAAGAAAGATCAGAAACCACGAAAGATAAATTGCTGCAAAAGACGGCAACCCCAGGATGGTTTCATTCATCAGAAAATAATAATTGACAAAAACCAACAACCCGGTTAGCAGTATTGAAATTATCAGTACAGCAGGGTTTGTTGTTGTAAAGTATTGTCTTATATCAGAAAGCAGCTGTTTCATTCGTGGCGGAAAAATAATTTTTTTTCAGGTCTTTAAACTTTCCTGCGCCATTTTGTTCCAAAGTTTTGTTAATGATTTTTAATAAACAAAAAGTATAGCCATGAAAACTTTATCAATTAACCGGTTCGTTATTGCTGCTGTTGCAGTATTGTTATCTGTATTTATGTTCACTTCCTGTCAGAAGGAAAGCAGCCTGAATGACACCAATGCTGTTACCGAAGAAGAAGCCACCACCTTATCTGATGAAAGCACACAGGCCGAGGCCAGTTTTGATGATGCTGACGATATTGCCATGACTGCTGCCGATGAAGAAGGCAACGCAGGCGGTTTTGGTGTGGAAGGAAAAACTGTGACACAAAGAGGCCCGTATTTCCCCCGCTTCTTTGAATTAAGGGGAAGGATTGGTGATTGTGCAACAATTACTGTTACCCCTAACGACAGTACCTATCCTAAAACTGTAACGATTGACTTTGGCGACAGTTGCCGTGGCAACGATGGCAAGGTAAGGCGTGGAAAAATTGTGCTGCATTTTACTGCTCCTGTCCGTCGTCCGGGCGCAGTAGTTACAATGACATTTGTGAACTACTATGTAAACAGGGCACATGTTGAAGGAACAAAAATTTTCAAAAACCTGTCTGAGCCTCCAGTTCACAAATGGAGCATTGAAATCCTGGATGGGAAACTCACTTTCCCTAATGGAAGAGGGTACAAATACGAGGGGCAGAAAACAGTAAAACAAATTGCAGGAATGGCTACAGCAGTAGTACTTGATGATGTGTACCAGATCATTGGCCGTTCTCAGACTATATTTAATAACGGAAGAATTGTGAAGATAACCACTGTTGACCCGCTGATTAAAAAAGTATCCTGCCACTGGATAAGTGAAGGCACACTTAAGATCCAGATTAATGACAGGTTACTGAAATTAGACTTTGGTTTTCCTAACAACGGAAACTGCGATAACCTTGCCCTGCTGTTGTGGAATAACGGCAACAACCAGCGGGTAATTCATCTTCCTTAAAAAAATAATCCTTGTTGAAAACAAATTGTCCTCCCCGAAACGGGAGGACAATTATTTTTGCAGCATGCGAAACATATTTTTATTGCTCCTTATCCTATTAGCAGCCTGCAAGCAGGAAGGAAAAAAGAAACTGCACCAGGTGGTGGAAGGAAACTGGTTTGTGGTTTATCCTGATGATAATTTATTAACAAAAAAGCAGAACGAGATTTACGCAGTTATCCAGGACTCTATTACTGACCTGAAATGCCTGAAACTGATCAGTTTTAAAGCAGGAGGAGAGTTTATACAGATTGACAGTGCTTCGACTAAAGGTAAGTGGGGCACAAAGGATAACGAGTTTGTAATGGTTAATGACGGCGGAAACGGATTTGAAAACTTCAAGGCACAGTTCAGCAGCTATTCAGAAGAAGACTCCGTACTGAAAATTACTGAAACAGTGAGAGTCAAGGGGGAAAATCTGCGTTTTGTCTGGAACCTGAAACGCCTTGAAACAGGGGAAAGGGCAAAGCTCTTCGATGAAAAAATGAATAACTGGCGAAACAAGCCACCAGCACCGGAAACAGAAGAACAACTGAGCAAAAGGTTGTCGCAAATGCTTTTGTTCTATTCCGGTTATTTTCAGTTAATATCAGAAGAAGCTTCTTACTTCATGCCGATGCGGGTGCATATGCCACTCAAATTTTATCAGCATGCTATTGGCATTAAAGATTTTAAACCGGAAAGCAAGTTTGCTTCATTCTTTTATTCGGAGGAGGAGGCTAAGATGGCTTATGATTTACTCACTGCTTCCATAAAAAATTCAGACTTTGGTGATGTGAAAGGCGGGAATAGCTATACAAGGGAATATTCGCAGATGCTGAAGATTATGGCCAAAACCCTTGTGCCGTAGGCTATTTCTCCTTTTCAAAATTCCTTTTTATCCAGGCAACTGCCTTTTTCACATAGTATTCTTCATCGTTTTCAAGTGACTTCACTAACTTAAGAATAGCCAGGTGTTTGTCATCATGCCGGGTGTACCATTCTACCATGACGAGAGAGAGCCTTCTTTTCCAGAAGTTTTCATCCTTGTTATATGCAGCAGCTATTTCAAATATTTCTTTGCTGTGCGTTTTTACAATGCTCCTGAGAAATTGCATGCCCATTCCATCGCAGACGGCCCAGTTATCAATATCATTTGCAAATTGCTTAAAAAGGCGAATTAACCTGGCAGGGTCAGTTTTGCCTTTATTCTCCAGAATTTTTATGGCGATGATGCGTTCTTCATGTGCCCCGCTATGCCAGAGTTCTTCGGCAAGTTCAAAGGAAAACTCTTTGTATTTTTTTACAAGGCCGTTCAATACCGGAGTTTTTACGCCATACAATTTCCGGGTTTGGCCGGGTACAATCTTGCTGAAGAAAGCAATATTTTCATCACTGGCATTTGCCTTAAGTGTTTGCTGAATTTCTTTTAGCTGCTTTGACATTTTCAAACATTAATTATTGACTGACGGACACAAAATTAATCTGCTTATTAATCAGATTATTGAAACAATAACTAAGGCATCAATCTTCTGTAAATTTCAGCCATAATTTGCTACCTTTGCACCTCCTAAAAAAGGAGTTTATCGCATGATTAATATTACCCTGCCGGACGGTGCCGTGCGGCAATACGAAAAAGGAACCACTGCACTGGATGTGGCCAAGTCCATTTCAGAAGGGCTGGCCAGAAAAGTGCTGGCTGCCAGTGTGAACGGACAGGTGTGGGATGCCACCCGGTCAATTAATGAAGACGCAAGCCTGAAATTGCTGACGTGGAATGATACGGACGGTCAAATGACCTTCTGGCATTCTTCTGCCCACCTGATGGCTGAAGCTGTGGAGTCAATGTTTCC